>JBMNUE010000193.1:0-2508 GCA_050946095.1 Christensenellales bacterium | reverse complement strand
TCTTCTTTTTCTGTAATAGGAAGAAACTCGTTTTTCGTTCCACTTTCGTTCCGCTTGGCGTTCTTCTTACCCTGATATAAGTCCCATTTGGCGATGGTTACAACCGTTCCATTAGCCGTTCCGTTTTCGTTCAGGTTGGCAGACAGCGCTTTCACGCCGCCGTTACCTTTTGTGCGCATGGCACATGGGCAAGAAAAACTTTGTGAGTAGCCCGGGGACTTCCACCCCGGGACGACAGTCCCCAACTTTTTTGACAATCGGAATCCCTTTCGCATAAGCTACTTGACTGTCTACCCCGCCAGCGTCTGAATTCCGCCACTACTCACATATAGTCAAATCCCTTTCGGGTATCTGCTATCAATTTCTTTCAAGCGGTTCCGCATCTGCTTTTTACCCAACCGCTTGTTACGCCTCCGTTGCTTCCCGCTTTTCCCATGATTGAAGTTTGTATACCAATGCTCATACTTTTCGGCAAATGCTTTCAAAATTAATCACCCCTGTTAGAAGGCAACCACCACCTTTCGTAAGGCATTACCAAATTAAATTGCGGGGCAGGACGGCCTTTGGCGTGACCGTCCTTACAGGGCAGGAGGTAAACCCTTAACCCCGCAAATCTTAAATCGTTATTAACAAGCCAGCTTCCCACCCCTAGCCATACAGCTTGTATTTACCCACAATGACCATAAAATCTTTATCTCACCCCTAACAACCAAAAACGGTACTTGGTGCGTTTCACCCATTTACCAGCTTTCTTAGCCTCGAAATATTCACGTCTTGTAATCTGTTTCAATCAATAGCCTCCCTTAAAATCGCCTCTAGCTGTCTAACGCTTGCCTCTAAGTCCTTGTTGACAATGCAGTAATCAGCAATACCCAAATTATCAAATTCACCTGAACGAAAAGCGTGTCTAATTCTACCGACAATACTGTCCTCATCGTCTCCGCGCTGTCTCATTCGTTCTATTGCCAACTCTGCCGGAACCCAGACGTATATCGTCTTTACCATGTCGCCATAAATGGCCTTGTATTGCTCTATCCCATGCTTGTCCACTATCGCGAAAGCAGAACCGCTAGAGGATAAGATTCGCTCGACTTCTTGCTTGCTAGTGCCGTATAGGTTAAGGTTATATGTCGTCTGCTCTATCATTGCAATCTGCTCAAAATCTTCAAACTTAACGAAATAGTAAGTTTTGCCCTGTACTTCACCAGGACGCATTAAGCGAGTTGTATGCGACACAAGCTCGGGTATTCCCAACTCTTTGAGGTATTGAGCTAAAGTAGTCTTCCCGCTACCGCTGGGACCGATAAGGAGATAAATCATTCCTCCACCCCCACTTCCGGCACTTCGTCCACCGAATAGAATATTTGCAACCCCAATTCCTTCGCCCTCGCCAACTCTTGGTCTGCCCCTCGACTACTGCCTAAATAAAGCAGGGCATCGCAACATTGGAGAAAAGCATCGTCCAGCTTCATCCACTGCTCCCAAGTAAACTCAACGTCATGCTTGACCTTCGCCCGCGTGTTGGTCCATAAGCTTAAGTGCGGGACAAAGGGGAAATGACCTTTTCGCATCAACTCAATGCCAGCGTCCACCGCTCGCTGACAGTTAGCGAAAACAATCTCCTTCGTATCTGCCGATAGTGGACCGGCTATGTAGATTTTTAGTGGTTGCATATAATTCCTCCTTGTCTAAATTTGGGCAATATAAAAACACCCGAAGGGTGCTTAGAAATTCAATTCCCCTTGCAAGTTCTCAGCCTTGAATCTTTCCTCAAGCTGAAACACATCGTATGTTGGCGTTATGGGATATTTGCAATTACTTTGATATTCCCGCAACTTCTCCCATTTTTGAGGATAAAAACGATACAATGCCCTAAAGCTTTGCAAACTCTGCTTAGGGCATTGCCAGCAACCTAGCCGCCTAAATTTATCGTAAAGAGGATTCAATAAACCTCTATCACGACAATATCTCGTGCAATCTGCCTCAGTCATATTCCATTCGATTAAGGGAAACCGATAGCTGTTTTTTTGGTTAATGTACTGGGCGCGCTCTGAACGGAATGATTCGTCAACTGCAATGCCTATATATATAACATTGCCTGTCCCGCAATCCCTCTCAGCCTTTTGCAACGGCTGTATTTTTAACCAATCTCTATAACGACAGATAGGACCAACAGTGGGCGGGAAGCCCCTGATAACATCCATTTTCTTGCCACGTACGGGATAGCTGTAAAATATACTATCAAAAGTCCATTTATCGCTTTTCACTCGCGTAATAGGCATTCCAATAAAGCGCTCTACCTTGTCTACAAATTCATACATTTCTTCAAATTCAGCTTCCTCACCAACATCAGCAAAATGTATTCTATCTACTTGCCAGCCTTCCTCTATAGCTCTTACCAACATGGCGGTACTATCTTTACCACCCGAAAAGTTATAAATATTCAACACTCACATTCACCCTTTCAATGCGTACACCCTCAGCAAAACCAATGCCCGGAACAGGCGG
>JBMNUE010000192.1:0-2538 GCA_050946095.1 Christensenellales bacterium | reverse complement strand
TGAAGTCGGCATCAGGAGAGGTATTCAGTATGATTCTTTGTCCGTTGATCTCCAGTTCAGCATTGTTCAGCACAACAGTCGCCTGAAGTCGCAATTCGCCATCATGAATTGAAACAGCCGCTTCACGGCATGCACACAGCGGTGTCCCAATATCGCCGATAGGGTACCACATCTGGCTGAATTCCTTTCCCTCATAGGGCATCAGCCAGGCAAAGTCCGGCTGGTTGAGAGAATAGGAGCTGGCCATCAGTTCCGCATAAGCGCCGTCCGTATCAGTAAGAGCATTTTCCCAGCTTGAAGCCAGCTGACTGTATGCCCATGTAAACATTTTTTTGCCAACAGACACAGTATGATCCGCCACATGAATCACACCACAGCGTTTACCCTCATCGTAGCCGCCAAAGAAATCGTACTTTGTTTCAGCACAGAAATATGAAGTGGGCTGGCGTGTGTTCTTGTGGTAAGAAATATCTATGCCATCGCCCATACGAATACCGTTATACACACCGCCGGCGATAGGATAGCTGGTAACATTTTTGCGGTAGTGAAATTGAACATATGTTACATCGGGCGGGAAAACCAGACGATACTGCGGGTTGACGGGAACGGCCGCGTTTTCCCACCATAGAAAGGAATGCCGTGTTGCCGTGCGATTGTAAACCTTCATCCGAGTATCAAAACGGGCTTCACCGGGCGCGAGATAAACACCAACCATACCCTTCATGCGGTTCAGCGGCTCATTTTCGCTCATCCACACGGTAACTGCGCCGTCCGAATGCTCCTCTATGCATACGTCTACAGGCATGTAGGTGCTGGGCCGATGGTGGCAGGGCCAGTTAAACTCGCAGCCGCCAGAAATCCAACTCCCTAACAGGCCAATCAAGGCGGGCTTGATAACATGTTGCTTATAAAAAAAATCATACCCTGTACGCTTGTCAAAAGCGGAATAGATACGCCCTCCCAATTCGGGCATCAACTCGATACGAAGATACTCGTTTTCCAAGGTGATGATACGAATCGGTTTTTCGCTCTTACACTCCCGATTTACTTGCATTACTACTTTGCAGGGATACGGATTTCCGCTGGAACGCTGGTGGACGCGATTTTCCGCAAACATGGGCAATTCTTCTGCCGCGGGCGAATCGTAAGCAGGCATAATACGAATTTCGTCTGTCACAAGCACTTTTTGCATATCAAAATACATCTCCTTTGCAAGCTATTAATTATCTCTATCAATCCTATTATTTCAAAACGAGTATAGCATTTGCCCATTTACACGAACAATGGGAAAGTTGCCGGACTTTTTCCGAAGATGTTGATTCCCTGTCCGCACATTGATTGCCGTTCCAAAATATGGTATGATAATTTATATTACATGTATGAAGAGGCTGTCGATATGTTGATTCCCGTTTTGACGGAACCTAATTTACGTAGCTATATTTGGGCTGAGCAAACAATGGAAGGTATTGCGCAGGAAGCGGCCCGGCGCAAATATAAAGTTGTGACATTGAATGCAGAGGCTTATAAAACGATTGATTATGACCACCTTTTTGGTACTGAAAGGCGCATGCTCATCGTAATTGGAACCTCTATTTCATGGATGCCCAAGGCACTTGCGTTTTTTACCGCTCAACAGATTGAATCCATTTTTATCAGCTTTGATCCCGCCGAAACGTCACTGCCCTCCGGCATGGTGCGAATGGATTATGTTGGAGCACTCCACCATCTGCTTACCTACCTTTCGGTGGACTGTGCCCGAAACAAGATTGCCCTGTACGGTTACAACCCCAATTCCTCGGCGGATAATATCAAGTTGCGCTTTTTCCAGCGCTGGAAGACGCAGATAGATCATCCTGCAACAGAAGATGTCTTTTATAACCTTGCGAATCTGGAAGCCTGCTATAACCAGTTCCGGCAACATGCAAAACGATTTAATGCGGTAATCTGTGCTAACGATATCGTTGCCGTCTCATTGCTGAGCATGCTTCAGCAGGATGGCATACGCGTCCCCGAAGATCTTTATATAACAGCTTTCGGGGATTCAAAAATATCAGAACTGGTCAATCCGCCGCTGACCATAGCTACACTGGATCATCCCGAGATGGGACGTCAGGCGGTCCTCCTGTTTTCGCATCTAAACAAAGTACCTGCTACAGCCAGCGTATCTGCACGCGTACATAGCAAGCTAATCATACGCGCCTCCACAGCTTGTATCGCTGATACTACAACAAACACACTACCCAGCAGCGATGCGGATGCGTTTGAAAATACCATTAACTTTTACAGTGACCCCGAGGCAGAGCGGCTACTGCGTGCAGAGATGCTGTTAAATGCCTGCGACGCAACAGACATGCAGCTGATCACGGGGCTACTTGAGGGTGTATCGCTAAACAGCATGGAGCAGGAACTATATTTTACCGCATCTGCCCTGCAGTACCGAAAAAAGCGGCTGATGAATCTGGTAGGGTGTTCGCATACATCAGAATTTATTGATTTTCTTATGTTTTGCCGCAGGAAACATGTGATATAGAAAGTATT
>JBMNUE010000191.1:0-2544 GCA_050946095.1 Christensenellales bacterium | reverse complement strand
TGTCGGAGATAAACAATTCAAGGAAAGACAGCGCATCGTTATAGTCCGCACCCCAGCCCTCCTTGCCAATGGTATAGGATTTATCGTACTCTGCTTGGCGCATTGCATACTGCAGAGACTTAATCTCTACATCTATCCCTAAAACATTCTTCCAGTACTGTTGAAATACCTGCGACGTTTTAAGGTTGTTGTCGCCCTGTCCTATAACTAAGCTTACGCCGGAAGCATTAAATTCGTCTTTTGTCTTGCCAAGTTCATCAAGGCCTTTATTTAGTTCTGCCACCGCATCTTCAGGCGTGTTGCCATTGCCGCAATCTGTATATAGGTCGCCGTTGTTCTCACGGAAGCTTTTGCCGCCGGCACCTGTTATGGGGCCTGGTATATAGGCATATGCAGGAGTAGATCCTGTACGCATGAAATCGTTCATGTAGGAAACACGGTTAAGAGCCATAGAGAAAGCGCGACGGATATGCACATTTGCAAAATATTCATTGCTAAAGTCGAACATCAAGTACTCGGTTACAGGCTCAACAATGGAAACAAATCCCGGCTCGTTGCGGTACATATCAAGGTAGTCTGCCTGTACAAGCATCACATCAACCATATCGCTATTGTACATATTAACAATGGTTCCGGTTTCGGAAGCGAAATTAAAAACTATTTTATCCAAATATACATGATCTGCATCCCAATATTTGGGGTTCTTTTCCATAGTGATGGATTGGGAAGCAATCCATTCGGTTATCATGAAGGGACCGCAAGAAATTACATGGTCCGCATCCAAAAAGAACTTCTCGCCGCATTCTTCATCAAAATGTGCAGGGATAACTGAGAACTGCGGAATTACTAATGTAGACAAGAAATAATCGGTACGGCCGGTCAGGGTGACTTCCAAAGTTTTTTCGTCCAGCGCCTTTATTCCCACATCGTCACTAGAACCTATGCCTTTATTATAATCTTCTGCACCTGCAATAGTGTAGAGCATATAAGCATACTCAGAAGCGGTTTCGGGATCCAGCACCTTTTTCCATGTGTATTCAAAGTCCTGAGCCGTAATAAGTTCGCCGTTTGAAAACTTGGCATCGCGCAAGCTGAAGGTATACACTGTGCCATCCTCGCTTATTTCACAAGCCTCAGCCAGACCGCTGCCAATTTCAATTGCGCCGTTTTCACCTTGGCGCACAAGTGTTTCCATGCAGGCCATAAGCACGTTGCTACCTTCTTCGGTGGACTCAGTCAAGGGATTCATGTCCGTTAGGCTCGTGGGCAAGGAAATATTAAGCACCTGCTCTTCAGCCAGTTCCGGAGCAGCTTCAGCCAAAGCAGCCGTGCAGGACAGCGCCATGGCAGCAAGCAGAATAAATGTAACAATCTTTTTCATCAGTAAACATCCTTTCCAAAAAAATATTATGAAACCCGCTTTTGAAAGCTAGGTTACATTACTTTCTAGAAGCCATATACGCTTCTATTTCTTCAACAGTACGAGGGATTTGGTTGGATAGATATTTGGCGCCGTTTTCTGTTATAAGCACATCATCTTCAATGCGTATTCCAAAACCCAGTTCTGGCAAATAAGCGCCGGGTTCCATGGTTACTACCATGCCGGGAGCAAGAAGTTCCCGCTCGCCCACATCATGGCAATCCAATCCCAAATAGTGGCTTACGCCATGTGGGAGCACTCTGTTCATTTCATCTATACTTTTTATTATGCTCTCCGAAAGCAGCTTTTCTCCAACGGCTTGGCGCGCTATAGGAAGCGTATCTTCAATAGGTCTACCAGGAGCTAGAAATTCAAAAACTTTTTGCTGGCCGTAAAGCACAGCATTGTATACTGTTTTCTGCAACTTGGTAAACTTGCCGCTCACGGGCAGCGTACGGCTTATATCGGCAGAGTAATAACCGCTTTCAGCGCCTAAATCTAGCAGAAGCAACTCACCATCATGAACCGTTTTATTGTTATCTGAATAGTGTAGTACGTTTGAATTTTTGCCGCCTGCAATTATAGAATCAAATGCGACACTCTTTGCTCCATTCATAGTAAGTGCAAAGTTAAAAGGAGCTTCAAGCTCCATTTCATTTACACCATCACAAAGATTATCCATTATGGCGCTTATGCCTTTAGCGGTAATATCAATGGCTCTGCGTATGCAGATAAGTTCTTCTTCGCTTTTTATGCGGCGCAAATTATTTACAAGGCAAGTTATGGAACCCACTTGCAAATTGGGATAAGCGCTAACGATGCGTTCGCACATATCATTTTCTGGATAACGTTCTGTATTAAGCTCCCGCTTATGAAAGTCAAAAAGCACATTTGCAAAGTTTCCGCGGGACAACAAACGAGATATTTCCCAGTCAAAACGGTCTAAATATTCAACCTTGTCAACGCCGCTTAAAGCTATCACATCTTCTTTATCGGGCATTTTGCCGTGGTAGCGCTCTAAATAAGGGTCGGGCCTATCAAAGAAAATCCATTCTTTAACTAAGCCGTTTAACTTGGCAATCATTAAAAGCTGATTGGGCATATCGCAGCCTGTCATGTAATAA
>JBMNUE010000190.1:0-2585 GCA_050946095.1 Christensenellales bacterium | reverse complement strand
GGAGGGATTCTCCTCCGCTATTCTGGTGGGGGATTTTAATCTCTCTTTTTATATCAAATAATTTTTTTATATCGAATAATTTATGGTTTTTTCATCACGTTTAATCAAAGTATCTGTTTGTTTTTAACAGCTCCATTGCATGCTCAACACAATAAATTTTGCAATTTATCAATATCTATTTCCTGTGTTTTGCAGTCTAATATAATATCACTGTTTTTCCCACATATGCGTGGGTGATCCTAGCCCAAGGCGTGTGATGCAGGAAGAAAATATGTCTTTCCCGCATACACGGGGGTGATTCCAGCTACTGCCAGTGTGACTGGAACATTTAATAGTCTTTCCCGCACACGCGGGGGTGATCCTAGCTGTTCCGCTTGTTTGATGTCCTGCTCCAAGTCTTTCCCGCACACGCGGGGGTGATCCCTCATGCTTTCGCAAATCTCTTTAACGTTAATAGTCTTTCCCGCACACGCGGGGGTGATCCTTTTAGGCAAATTGGCTTTTATGGTTCCTACTAGTCTTTCCCGCACACGCGGGGGTGATCCCGATATAGATGATCCCCATGAACTTAAAAGGCAGTCTTTCCCGCACACGCGGGGGTGATCCCTTAAACCGCTTTCCCACAGCGGTATTTCTTCTGTCTTTCCCGCACACGCGGGGGTGATCCGTTTAAGCCCCGATATGTTAAGCGTATCCCAAGGTCTTTCCCGCACACGCGGGGGTGATCCTAAGTGCGCTGTCGCCTTTTTTAGGAAGTTTAAGTCTTTCCCGCACACGCGGGGGTGATCCTCAAGCCGGGCGTCTATGTAGAGAGCAAGACGGGTCTTTCCCGCACACGCGGGGGTGATCCCTCTGTTAGGTCTTCAGCTGTGGGCATCTTGTCGTCTTTCCCGCACACGCGGGGGTGATCCTATGTATGGATATTTCAAAGAAACGGGCCTATGTCTTTCCCGCACACGCGGGGGTGATCCTGATGATCTTTCTACATATGATTCTTTACCATCGTCTTTCCCGCACACGCGGGGGTGATCCTATGTTTTAGGAGGTGGAAACAAGCATGAGGATGTCTTTCCCGCACACGCGGGGGTGATCCTATGTATGGATATTTCAAAGAAACGGGGCCTATGTCTTTCCCGCACACGCGGGGGTGATCCCCGCAGTATCGTCTCGGTATGCCTTGCCCATTAGTCTTTCCCGCACACGCGGGGGTGATCCCCTTAGTATGCAGCCATAAAGCGCCTCGTAGCCGTCTTTCCCGCACACGCGGGGGTGATCCTGATGATCTTTCTACATATGATTCTTTACCATCGTCTTTCCCGCACACGCGGGGGTGATCCTATGTTTTAGGAGGTGGAAACAAGCATGAGGATGTCTTTCCCGCACACGCGGGGGTGATCCTTAAAACCTTGAAATTTATTGAGTTTGAAAAACGTCTTTCCCGCACACGCGGGGGTGATCCCTTATTACAGGATTGGCATTCAGCAGTATAAAAGTCTTTCCCGCACACGCGGGGGTGATCCTAGTCAAGTAAATAAAAAGATCTTTTATTTTATGTCTTTCCCGCACACGCGGGGGTGATCCTTAAAACCTTGAAATTTATTGAGTTTGAAAAACGTCTTTCCCGCACACGCGGGGGTGATCCAACAAGTTATCCACAGGCCCTATGGTATAGCACGTCTTTCCCGCACACGCGGGGGTGATCCTTAAGCAGGTACAAGAATCCAAACGCAAGCAATAGTCTTTCCCGCACACGCGGGGGTGATCCTGCGATTCTTGATGTGAGCCTGTTTTTTTGAGTGTCTTTCCCGCACACGCGGGGGTGATCCGATGGAACGATGTGAACTCTGCATTTGTGTGTAGTCTTTCCCGCACACGCGGGGGTGATCCCACCGAACCAACTTTGCATGCCTTGGCTACCCGGTCTTTCCCGCACACGCGGGGGTGATCCCATTGTATTTATACATCTTTTATAATCTCCCTTGTCTTTCCCGCATCTGCGGTTCTGATATTTGTTTCTTTTCTTCCGCCCGGTACGTACGCTGCTATGCCGTTTCTTACATGTAAAAGCTACGGCTTTCCGCAGCAAATTACCGTTTTTTGGTAAATTAAAACCGCCTGTCTCTTTGGCGGTTCTTCACGCTATTATTATACCATAGTTTAGAGTGGCTTTTAGTGGCTTGTTTTATTGCTTGGCGTTTTTATATCCACAGTTTTTGTTCCTGAATGAAATGTTCCTGCAAGTACAGGGTGATGAGATTGATGAGCTGAGAGACAAGCGACAGCTCCTTTTAGTAGAAGATGCCTCCCTCAGTGGTGAGAACGAGAGAATCAATGAGCTGATTGAATTTATCCGCAAGAACAAATTCCGTACCTTAGAATATGACGATAAGCTTGTGAGGAAGATAATCCAGAACGTTACAGTCTATGACGACCGCTTCATCATAGCCTTTAAATCAGGAATCGAAATGGAAATATGAAAACCAGAAGTAAATAGCCCATGACTCTACAGTAGAGTTGTGGGTTTTCTTTTGCTTGCTGATTATAATAATATTTTAATAACTATTGTGTTTATCAACCAAATGGTT
>JBMNUE010000189.1:0-2592 GCA_050946095.1 Christensenellales bacterium | reverse complement strand
CCTTTCTGCAAATATCTTTGCCCTTTAGGGGCAATATACGGTATAATGAACCCGGTGGCCTTGTATAGGCTTAATCTCGATAAAAACACATGCATTTCGTGCGGCTTGTGCAAAAAAAGCTGCAATATGGGGCTTGACCCCGTGAAAGAACTAAACCATCCGGAGTGCGTGCGCTGCAAGGACTGCGTGAACCGCTGCCCCACAGGCGCGCTTACCATGGGCTTTCAAATAAAAACAAAAAAGTCTGAAGCGGAGGAAATAATATCATGAAAAAATTTTTAGCTCTTTTTATGTCTGTTTTGCTTTTAACGGCAGGCGCCTTATCCGAAGAGGATATAGGGCCGCTTACGGTAGAGGAGCTTAACGAATTTACGGAATCTTTAGTCAAAAGGGCAATAGAAGACAAAATTGCCGTCGAAAAGGAAGACGGTATGTTTGTCGCCTACGGGCGGGGATACACGCTCTACCCCGTATCAGACGATCTTTCTTTAGACACCGTGCTTTCATCCGCCGTAATAGACGCAGAATCCATAGAAGTTGAAGGCTTAACGGGTCCCAGAGTTACAATAGCGACTCAGGCCGCAGGCGCCGTGCTGTCAAGCTTTCCAAACGACAATCAAAACCTGTTTGGAACGCGCGAAGAAGCGATACTCTATCTGCGCGGCGCGCTCCCGCAAGATGTTTATGCAGGCAAAATAATGCGCAGCGGCCAAAACATAACGCTTATAGAGTACAGCGTTTATACGCAAAACGATGACGGCATAAGCGAAATAGGCCTGCAGTATACAGTATCCGGAGGCTTTGTAAGCGCCATAAGGTATTATGTGGCACCCGCAATATCTTTGGCGGAAGCGCAGATGCGCCTGCAGGGCTTTTCCAAGCTGCAGGAAGAAACCGGTTATTTTGCCTATGACTCTATAGATAAAAAGACGCTCTCGCGCGAAGACTTAAGCATTAACGGGGTTGATTTTATTGACCTTAGCCCTGAAATTGCAGAGCATAGTTTCGGCGCTCCCACATCTTTAGAAAAGGTTCACGACAGCACCGGCAACATAATAGAAACGGCAGAGTGGGAAGATTTGACCGCGACATTTGTATACGACAAAGACGGCAAATTCCTCTACGCAAAAAGCGTGGTCGGATTTGGCGATGTTGAAGGCCCAAGGGCCGTATCCCCGGGAGAAAGCATGCTTGCCGTTTTGGACCGTTTCCCAAACGAAGCGCAAACGCTTAACCAGGAAGAAACTCTTCTGTACGGCAGCAAAGAAGACGGCAAGCCTTATGCCCTGCTTACTCAGGACGCTTCGGAGCAGACGCTCTATGTAAATGTGCCCGTTGAAAACGAAGACATTTTATTCACCTGCCGCTTTATTGGAGAAGAAGCCGTAGAAATATCCCTTAGCCGATAGGAGAATTCCGTGAAGATAGATCTTAGCTGCCCGGTCGAGCTGTGGCATTTTAAACTGCCTGACACGCAGGAAGAGTCGGTATCCCTTCAGCTTTTCAACTTAATCGAAGTTGAAATAACGGGGCTGCTGGCTTCTTTCACATGCTTTGACAACAGCGGCAAGACCATATCCAAGCAGGTTGAGCGCATACAGCATTTTACGGGCTCGCCCAGAAGCGCATTTGAAGTGCAGGTCTATATAGAAGACGCTTACATAGCTTCAGGCATAGATTTTTCTATAGAACGCGTATGGCTTAAGGGCGGAGAATCCTGGCACAAAAAGAATTCCAACATGGTATCCTATGTGCCAAACACAATAGAAGACCCCCGCCTGCTTAAAGAGCTTAGGCTTCACGCAGGAGAAGACGCCCTGGGCTTTCCAAGCGATCAGGGCAGCGTATGGCTGTGCGTATGCGGCAGGGTTAATTCCGCCGGAAGCTCAAGCTGCGTGCGCTGCTTAAGGGATAGACACGATAGCTTCCTAAACTTCAACCGCGCCAAAATAGAAAGCTCGCTTTTAGAAAAAGAAGCCAAAAAACAGGAAGAGCTTCAGAAAAAGCAGGAGGCGCAGGAAAAGGAGCGCCTAAAAAAGGAAGCGAAAGAGCGCAGAGAAAAGCGCAGGAAAAAGAGCATCAGGATAGCTGTGCTAACCGCAACACTGCTGCTGCTTAGCTTTTACGGCGTTTATTTTCATCTTTTGCCTGCTTTCCGATATTCGCAGGCGCAGCATGCTCTAAATCTTGAGCAGTTTGAAGAAGCCAAGGAAATATTCACCGCCCTTAAAGATTACCGCGACAGCGAAGATATGGTGCTGGAAGCGGACTTCCTGCGCGCTAACAGCCTGCTTAATATGGGCACGCTTACTTCCGTTAAAAAAAGCCAGGATATGTTTAACGAGCTTGGCTCCTACAAAGACAGCGAAGAGCTTTTTAAGCTTGCAAAATATAAAGAAGGCCTGCTTTTGCAAGGCAAGGGCAGCTTTAGCGATGCCGTTGAAATTTTTGAATCGCTTGACGATTTTAAAGACTCCAAAGACCAAATTTTAGAGAGCCAGTATTTGCAGGCGCAATCTTTAATGGACGATTTGGTGTTTGACAAGGCGCGCGAAATATTCCTTTCGCTAAAAGGCTATAAAAGCAGCAACG
>JBMNUE010000188.1:0-2657 GCA_050946095.1 Christensenellales bacterium | reverse complement strand
GGCGGTGGAAAGCTGCATAATAACGCTTTCTTCGGGCGATATGGCTCCCTTGCTTCCGGGCTCTAAGTCTGAAACGCAGAGCACTTCGTTTTCTCCGTATATATTGCTGTAAGATAGCGCTGACGAAGCCTGCAAGGCCAAGGTGGGCAGCGAAGCTAGCCCCGAACCTATGGAGCTTAAGCCTATAAGCAGGTTTGTTTTTATATAATGCTCGGCAGTGCGTCTTGCCCTGTCCAGTATTTCAATGAGCCGCTCCTGCTTTGAAGTGGAGTTTTCATCAAGCAGAAACAGCACATGCGGAATGCCTTCGTGCCTGAATACAAAAGCTCTTTCGCTGTCTTTTAGCGCTTCTTTAACGCAGTTCATAATGGCTAAGGTAAGCACATCTGAATTTATTGCCTTGTCTTCAGATTTTCTCATATGCCCCGGGCGTATTATTGCCACCGCATAAAAATATGCGCTTATGTCTATTTGGTACATGGCCGCCCTTTCAAGAGCATCTTTTTGGTTGATACCGCTTGAAATAAGGGAAGAAAGCAGCATTTCCCTTAAAAGAGGCAGGCTTTCATAGTAGTGCTGCTTCATTTTTTCAAAGTCGTTCATGCGGGTGTTTTGCTTGGTTAATTTTACGTTTATGCTGTCAAGCAGCTTTATAAATTCGTTTTTTGACACAGGCTTCAACACATATGCCATAGTGTTAAGCTGTATAGCCCGCCTTGCATAATCAAAATCGTCATACCCGCTTATTATAATAAACTGGCAAATGGGAAGCTCTTTTTGTATGGCCTTGCACATGCTAAGCCCGTCAAGAAGCGGCATTCGTATATCCGTTATAACCAAATCGGGCTTTAGCTCCAACGCTTTTTGATATCCTTCTAAGCCGTTTGAAGCAACGTCTATTACAGTAAATCCATGCTCTTCAAACGGAACAACCTCACGCAAACCGTCGCGAATTTCCGGTTCGTCGTCAACTAACAGCAAAGTATACATTTGACCTCCTATATTACGCCTAATTATTCGCGGTGTGCTTCGATATGTTTTATGGTTATATAAATATTATCGGCAAATATGTTTTATGTTCCGCTAAACATTTTATCTGTAGCGGCTTTAAGCATGCTGTCAACCGCTAAAATATCTTCTTTTTTCCATGTTTTTGGATCATTCCGCAAAAAGCTTGTGCGGTCTACACGGTTGTCAAAAACGCCTATGGGAAGAAAATAATCTTTCCCGTGGGCATTGACTAATATTGCGCCTTCTTTCGGGCTTTCGTTTATAAGGTGCTGCATATCGTCGCAGCCGTAATCGCCGAGCATAACCTTTTCCGGCACTCCGTGATGAAGGTTTGAGCCGGGGTCTTCAGGGTTTGCGCGCTCGTTGTTTTTGCGGCGGCTTTCTTCCGGAGTTACCCATATATACAGCACCGAGGCATCCTTTAAAATTTCATCTGAAAACATGGGCAGGGAGTACTGGTAGCCGAAAGTGCCGTGAAGCGGCATATTAGCGCCTTGGGGGCCTCCCCTTGCGCATTCGATAACAACCGTTTGATATTTCGCTTTAGAGTTTTTGCGCTTGTTTGACATGATTTTTTCTGCTTCTTGCTCTAAGGCTTTTGCTATATTCTTTCTGATATTTTTATCAAGCTTTGAAAGTCTTTTAGCTATTCCCGCCTTTTCAGCCGCCCTATCTATGCGCTCAAACAGAAGTTCAGATGCGGAATCATAAGCAGGCGAAGCTTTGCTTAAAAGGTCTTTATAATCTTCGTTAAGCAAGCTGCAGAGAGTGCCCCAGTCCCGTCCGTCTATAAAAGGGGTCTCTCCTTTATAAAAAATCCTTGCTTGATTGAGCTTTTCAAGCTCGTTGTCTATGCAGCGCATAAAATGCACATAGGGAAAATCGTCAAGCTGAACAGTTTCGCCTATATGAAACTCATCCCTTAATTTTTCTTTGGGCATATGGTTTAAAAATTCTCTAAGCTCGCTCTTGCCGGATGCCGGAAGCGCTACGAGCAAAATCACTTTAAATAATTTATTATCCATGAAAACTCCTTTAAGATATTGCAAGTTTTTTTCTTATAGCGGTTGAAATATATTCTATGGCAAGCGTCATAGCAGCAACGCCCCAAAGCATGGCGCCGGTATCGCTCCACCTTCTTGCGTCAATAGCGAATATAAGCTGTGCGCCTATGCCGCCGGCACCCACAAGCCCAAGCACAGAAGCGTTTTTTATATTGATATCGAAGCGATATAAAACGCTTGAAATAAGAGAAGACGAAAGCTGGGGTATTATGCCGTAGCGCATTTTTTGAAAAGATGTGCAGCCTGCGGCGTCAAGCGCTTCTATTACGCCCTTGTCTATATCTTCTATTGCTTCGACCATCATTTTAGACAGCATGCCAACAGAGCCTATGGTCATTGTAAGCACCCCTGCAAATGGACCAGGCCCCACGGTTTTTACAAACATTATGCCGTACATTACGGAGGGGAAAGAGCGTATTATTGTAATAAGCGAAAGGAACAACAGGTTTACCCAGCGGGGCGCGATATTGCGCGACGATATAAAAGCAAACGGCAAGGCGATTATTGCGCCTATAACCGTGCTTAAAAAACCTATGGCGAAGGTTTCTATAAGCATGGGAATAAGACCGGTTTTGCCCATAT
>JBMNUE010000187.1:0-2663 GCA_050946095.1 Christensenellales bacterium | reverse complement strand
GCGATATGTGTAAAAAAGGGCTTGTAAATCTCTGCGATAATAGGCGTGTGCTTGGCGTATCTTGCGAAGACTACAAGTTAAATGGAGCATTTGCGGAATACATTGCAGTTCCTTCGTATATACTATACCGTTTACCTGATAACGTTACTTTCAAGCAGGCAGCCATGGTTGAGCCTCTTTCTATTGCATACCATGCAGCGACAAGAGTAAATATAGATAAAGGCGCTTCAGTCGCAATTGTAGGTGTGGGTACCATAGGCATGCTTATACTTCAGGTAGTGAAAGCTATGGGTGCGAAAAATATTATTGCAATAGATATAGATGATGATAAGCTTGCCATGGCGCTTAAAATGGGCGCAACATCGGCAGTCAATTCAAAAGATGAAGATGCTAAAAATAAAATACTAAACAGTACAAAAGATAAAAAAGGCGTGGAATTCGCTTTTGATGCGACGGGAATCGAACAGACGGTCAAAATGTGCATTGATATCGTGTCTTTAAACGGAAAAGTCGTATTGGTAGGGAATCTTGCACCAAGCATTAATTTCCCGCTTCAGCTTGTAGTAACAAGACAGCTTAGTTTGTTTGGAAGCTGCGCATCGGCGGGCGAATATAATGAGTGCATAAAGCTTATTTCAGAAGGAAAAGTTGATGTTGAAAGCCTTATTTATAAAACCGTTCCCATGTCGGAAGGAAATAAATGGATTACCAAGGTTTACAACCATGAAGATGGTTTAAATAAAATAGTAATGATTCCATAAGGAGATAAAATAAATGAAAAAAATAAAAACAGCAATTGTAGGCTGCGGCAAGGTGGGGCATTTCCACGCTAAATGTTACAAACAGCTTGAAAACAGCGAGTTTGTAGGCGCCGTAGGCACGAGGAAAGGCAAAGGCGCTGAATTTGCAAAAGAGTATGGAGTTCCAGGCTTTGACAGCATAGAAGAGCTTGTTAAAAAAACAGGGGCAGAAGCTATCAGCATATGCACTCCGCATCTATTCCATGCTAAATATGCTGTTGAAGCGGCGAAACTTGGGCTTAATGTGGCCATAGAAAAGCCGCTTGCTATAACGCTTTCAGATTGCGATAAAATTATCGAAGAAACAAAAGCCAGCAATGTTATAGGCACAACAATAAGCCAAAGAAGGTTTTACCTGCCTTCGTTAAGGCTGAAAAAAGCCATAGAGGACGGCAAAATAGGAAAACCTATTTTAGGTACAGTAAACATGTTTGGCTGGCGTAGCATGGACTATTATCATTCTGATAAATGGCGCGGAACTTGGGACGGCGAAGGCGGCGGGGTATTAGTCAATCAGGCTCCGCATCAGATTGATTTGCTCCTTTGGTATATGGGAGAAGTGGATGAATTATACGGCATGTGGGACACTTTAAACCATCCCGAATTAGAAGTGGACGATACTGCCATAGCTGTTATGCGTTTTAAGAGCGGAGCAATGGGGAATATAGTTGTCAGCAACTCTCAAAACCCAGCGCTTTGGGGCAATGTGCATGTGCATGGCAGCAACGGCGCAAGTATCGGCGTTCAGACGGATGGAGGAGCTATGTTCATTGCAGGAATGAGCGGCATTACAGAACCACCCGTAAACGATATTTGGACAGTTAAAGGTGAAGAAGATAAGTTGGAGACTTATAAAAAACAGGATGGAGATTTTTTTAACTCTGTGGATAATATGTACTATTTCCATAGGCAGCAGCTAAAAGATTTTCTTGATGCGATAATAGAAAAACGAAGTCCAAAAGTAACGCTTGAAGACGGAAGGCGCACAGTTGAGCTGTTCAATGCGATTTATATTTCAAATAAAACCAAAACGCCGGTAAAATTCCCGTTAAAAGAATCATTTTTAGACTAAGTATTTATTAAACAATTATATATTGTACAAAAATTTATCATATATTTTTTTAGCTTCTTATTTAAAGTCTTTTGCACAAATTATTCGCAGAAGCGTTTTGTAGATTAAAACTTTGTTTGATTTATAAAATAAAAACAATTGTATTTCGTTAAAAATTTAAAAATATAAATTTATATAACTCGAAGGAAATAATACAATGCACATTAAAGCGATTATAGCATCATCACTTGAAAAGGTTTTTTATGATGAAAAGCCTAAGGAAAATATAGTTCCAATAAGTATGTTTCAAAATGAAACAGTTTCTTTTCAGCTGGCGTTTTGCATTGAGCAAAGCGATGAGCCTGTCAGGGTCAAGGTGATAAAGGAACATAATGAAAGGCTTAACGTGCATGTAAGGCGCGTTTGCAGTGTTCCGGTTGTTATGCCGGCTTATGGCGACTCTGATGATAATTACCTGCGCAAAACAGCGGGCCTGTACCCTGACAGGCTTGAAGAAATGCCGGAAGTGCCGCTTTTATGCGTCCCGCAGCGTTGGTATAGTTTGTGGGTAGATGTAGAGGCGGAAAGTTTATTATCGGGCGAATTTCCTATAAAAATTTCTTTGCTTGCAGAAGACGGAACGGTTTTTGCTTGCGCTAAGCAAAATATTACAATATTAAAAGGCCTTTTGCCTAAACAAAAACTCATACGCACGCAATGGCTGCATTGCGATGCCTTGGCTGATGCGTATAGAATACCTGTTTTTAGCGAAGAACATTGGACTGCAATAGAAAACTTTATGGGCTTAGCTG
>JBMNUE010000186.1:0-2681 GCA_050946095.1 Christensenellales bacterium | reverse complement strand
TGGCGTGTTAGCTTTCCGCCCTTTGCCATGGATATTATGCCCGTTTCTTCAGACACTATTATAACTATGGCATCTGTACCTTCGGATACGCCTATGCCGGCGCGGTGCCTTGTGCCAAGGTCCTTAGGCAGGTTTGTTTCTTCGCTCAGTTTAAGCACGCAGGCTGCCGCCGCTATGCGGTTCCCGCGAACTATGGCAGCGCCGTCATGCAGGGGGGTGTTTGGTTCAAAAATATTTACAAATAATTCTCCGGAAACAAGCGCGTCAACCATTATGCCGGTATCTATATAATCCTTAAGGCTTGTTTGCCTTTCAAACACTATAAGGGCGCCTATTCTGCGCTTTGAAAGGCTTAATAAGCTTTGCGCTATATTGTTTACAAGCTTTTCTTCCTGCGTTTGAGTGCTTTGGCTGCGGTCGATGCGCGCGCCTCTGCCTATTCGTTCAAGCGCCTGCCTAAATTCCGGCTGGAATAAAATCATAAGCACTATGGCGCCGTTGTTTAGTACAAGCATTAAAAGCCAGTGCAGAGTTGTTAGAGAAAAAAGGCTCGATAGCCAGCTTGCAACCACCAGCAGCAGAAAACCCTTAAGAACTTGCAGCGCGCGCGTTCCGTGGGTAAGCATTAGAAGTTTATATATAATATAGGCAACGATGATTATATCTACAAAGTCGACAAAGCGCGGCCTATTAAACAGATTCCAAAAAAATGTGTTTATAGAGGACCCGAAATTATCCATACCAGCGTTCAATCCCTTCATGCTTGTGCATATAGTATACAACATTTTGAGAAGAAAATAAACACCATATATTAAATTTGTGTTAAGTTTGATTTAAACCGTTTACAAATACCCCTTAGGGGTATATAATAAGCGTAGGAGGTAGAGTTATGGTTAATGAACAATACAATGTGGAAGGCATGCACTGCGCAAGCTGCCAGGCTGCCGTTGAAGTAGTAACGCAGGGCTTGCCCGGCGTTGAAAAAAGCGAAGTAAACCTGCTTACAAAAAATTTATCTATAACTTATGACGAAAGCAAGCTGAGCGAAAAGGAAATTATATCCGCTATAAGCAGGCTCGGCTTTACTGCTACCAAAAAGCAGGAAAAAACAAGTAAAAAAAAAGATTAGAAACACCCGATAAATCAAACAACAATAATGTATATGCAGCGCTTGCGTTTGGCGCATTGCTTATGCTTTTTGCCATGCTGCCCATGCTGTTTAACCTTAAGTATCCGGATATTATTTCAATGGATACGCATCCGGTTAACTTTGCATTGGTGCAGCTTTTATTATGCATGCCTATAATTTTTATAGGAAGGCATTTTTACATTGGCGGCGGCAGGGCATTTATTTCAGGGCATCCAAATATGGACACTCTGGTGGCCTTGGGTTCTGGCACGGCGTTCGTATACAGCGTAGTTATTACATTTTTATTAAGCGACAGACCGGAATTGGTCCACAGCTTATATTATGAATCCGCCGGCATGATAGTCGCCTTGATATTTTTTGGAAAGTTCCTGGAAGAAAAAGCCAAAACAAAGGCGGTTGGAGCCATAAGAAAGCTTATGGAGCTTGCGCCTGACACCGCCCTAATTTTAAATAAAGACGGAAGCATAAGCGAAGTGCCTACGGAGGACATAAGCAAGGGAGACACTATAGTAGTAAGCCCCGGAATGCGCTTCCCGCTGGATGGCAAAATAATAAAAGGCACAGCCTTTGTAGATGAATCCATGCTTACAGGAGAAAGCCTGCCGAAAGAAAAAAATGCGGGGGACAAAGTAAACGCCGGCACTGTGCTAACAAGCGGGCAGTCCGTACAGGTGCAGGCGCTAAAAATAGGGGACGATACGGTTTTAAGCGATATAGTGCGTTTCGTTCAGGATGCGCAAAATAAAAAAGCCCCAATTGCAAGGCTTGCCGATAAGGTAAGCGCTGTATTTGTGCCTGCCGTTTTAGCAATAGCATTTATTTCAGGCGCTGTATGGCTGATATCCGGAAAAGAAATTTCGTTTGCTATAAATATATTTGTATCTGTGCTTATAATTGCCTGCCCCTGCGCTATGGGCCTTGCAACCCCTATGGCGATTGTAACAGGCACGAGCTTAGGCGCAAAAAACGGCATATTAGTGCGCAGCGGCGAAGTGCTCGAAAAAGCTAAGAAAGTGGATACTGTGCTGCTTGATAAAACAGGCACAGTTACAACCGGAGAAATAAGCCTGCAAAGTATAGAAACAACTGGAGAAACTAAGGAGAAAGCCCTAAAATTAGCTGCTGGAGCAGAGCAATTAAGCACGCATCCACTTGCAAAGGCTGTCGTTAACGAAGCGAAAAAGCGCGGCTTAGCGCCTGACAAAGCCGTTGAAATAAATAACCTGGAAGGCTTTGGCGTGGAAGCTAAAATGGCGGACGGAAGCAAAGTTCTAATAGGCAATGCAAAGCTCATGGATAAGCTTAATATAGATTATTCTGTGTTTAAGCAGCTTGAATTGCAGGCTAAAAATACGGGGCAGACGGCTTTGTACCTTGTTAAAGACAATGTGCTGGTTGCAATAATGCTCTTTAGCGACAATATAAAACAAAATGCGGCTGAAGTTGTGGAAGAATTAAAAAGCTTAGGCATAGAAACCGTGCTTGTAACGGGGGATTCAAAAGAAGCGGCGCATCACATGGCAAAACACGC
>JBMNUE010000185.1:0-2690 GCA_050946095.1 Christensenellales bacterium | reverse complement strand
GAAAGACCGGAGGATTTAACGCTTAATGGTTGACAGAGAAGAAAGGCTTAAAAGCCTTTTAAGTTTTGACGCGGGTTTTAACATAAAACCGCTCGCCGGAATAGATGAAGCGGGAAGAGGGCCCTTGGCAGGCCCGGTAACGGCAGCCTGCGTAATAATGCCAGAAGATTCAAGGCTTCTTTACGTGGACGATTCAAAATCGGTATCGGAGAAGCGGAGGGAGCAGGTTTATGAAGAGATAATGCAGACCGCCGTATTCGTGCAAACGGCAAGCATACCGCCTGAAATAATAGATAAAATAAATATATTAAACGCTACAAGGCTTGCCATGGCTGAAGCCGCAAAAAATTGCCCGGCAGAGCTGTTTCTTGTAGATTATGTGGATAATTTAGAACTGCCTAAAAAAAGCCTTTCCTTAACTAAGGGCGACTCGCGCTCTTACAGCATAGCGGCCGCAAGCATAGTTGCAAAGGTTACAAGGGATAGACTAATGCGCGAAGCGGATAAAGCTTACAGCGGGTACAGCTTTTCTAAAAACAAAGGCTATGGAACGAAAGAGCATATACAGGCAATAAAAACACTTGGGCCCTGCCCTATTCACCGCAGAAGCTTTATAACTAAATTTTTATGAAAAATGCATATGGTATAGGGCTTGAAGGGGAAAAAATAGCGTGTGCCTATATTGAGCAAATAGGCTATACTGTACTGGAACGCCGCTACCGCGCAAAATGCGGGGAAGTGGACATTATCGCAAAAGACGGCAAAACCGTCTGCTTTATTGAAGTGAAGTACAGGCCCAAGGCAAGGCTTGGCGAAGCGCTTGAAAGCGTGGACGACAAAAAAAGGCGCCTTGTAAAAAGCGCGGCCAAAGAATACATGCTTAAAAACAATATCAAAGCGAAAATGCGCTTTGATATTATAGAAATAACCAGAGCTGGTGTGTGGCACCTGAAAGGCGGAAATGTATGAACAAAAAGCGTTTGCTGTGGATAATAGGCGCACTGCTCTCTATAGCGCTGGTATTTGTGTATGCGTTTGTTATACGAAAAGACGGCGGCAATGCAGAGTACAATGTAAACCTTATTAAAAACGGCGCATTTGAACAGCTGGATGATTACGGCCTACCAAAAAACTGGGAAACGGAGGCATATATACCAACCATAGGCGTTACCGAATACAGCAGCGTTGAAACTGCTGACGGCTACGGCGCCAAAATAGTAAACCATGAGCCGAATGACGCAAGGTTTTTGCAGCGCGTAAGGGTAAGCCCTAATACAAACTACCGCTTTAGCGCGGATATAAAGGCTAAAGCCGCGGGCGGCAAGGGCGCTAACATTTCACTGGAAGGGCTGTATGTATTTTCAGAAAGCGTGTACGATTCCGAAGACTTTACACGCGTTTCCATGTACGGAAGGACGGGCCCCAAGCAGACGGAAATAACCGTTTTTGCGCGCCTTGGAGGCTACAGCGGAGAAAGCGAAGGCGTGGCCGTGTTTGACAATGTGGCGCTTGAAGCCATTAAAGAAGTGCCGGAAGACGCTCTGCTTATCTCCTGGGAAATACCGGAAACGACATACGAAGACGATACGGAGGAAGGCATAGGGAACCCCGCCTGGCCGCGGCTTTTGTTTATAGCATTATTATACTGCGCATTATGCATTAAAGCGGTTAAATATATTCAGCCTAATTATGCCGGGCCAAATGATATTAAACAAAACGCTAAAGAATATAAAATTTGGCTTTTGATGCTGGCGGCGCTCGCTGCAAGAATTTTAACGGCTGTATTTGTAAACGGCTATTCTGTCGACATAAACTGCTTTACCGGCTGGGCAAATCAAATGGCGCAGGTCGGGCCTGCGGAATTTTACCATTCCGGCATATACGCGGACTACCCGCCGGGATATATGCTTATACTGTGGTCGATAGGCGCTTGGGGCGCTGTTATCGGCACGGGCGCTACGGAATTCATGGTGAAAATACCGCCCATTTTATGCGACATAGCAATAGTATATATAATTTATAAGGAATCCAAAAAAGCAAATAACGGCGAAGCGCTGTCGCTGCTGTACGCCGGCATATACGCCTTTAACCCCGTAAGCATTATAGCGGGCGCAGGCTGGGGGCAGGTGGATAGCCTGCTTTCAATGCTGATACTTTTAACGCTTATATTTGCCATGCAGTCCAAATGGAAAGCGGCGCTTCCAATTTATGTTTTAGCAGTGCTTGCAAAGCCCCAGGCGCTTATGGCGGGGCCTTTGGGGCTGGTGGCTTTTATAGCGTATATAGCAAAGGGCAATAAAGAAAATCTTAAGGACGCGCTCCTTGGCATTGTATTTGCCTTAATTGCAGCAGCTATAGTTATACTGCCTTTCCAGGTAAACGAGAAAGGGTTTTCGTGGCTTATAGACCTATACGCAGGCACTATGACATACTACAAGGGCGCCACTGTAAACGCTACAAATATTTACTTTTTATTCGGCCTTAACTGGCTGCCGGTGGACAGCTTAGCTTCCCTTGCGCTTCGCCTTACAGCGCCTTTATGCATAATAGTCCCTATAATTGCATTTGCTTTAAAGCAAAAAGACGAAATAAAACAAAACAGCAAGTACTGGTCCGTTGTTTTTGCGCTTGTAATTTTGCCTTTGCTGATAATAATGGCAGCGCCCGTGAATTTGTCCGCTATGGGCTAT
>JBMNUE010000184.1:0-2732 GCA_050946095.1 Christensenellales bacterium | reverse complement strand
TTATAATACCATCAAGCTCAGTTATACCCGAAAACGACCCTACAGTCCTATTTACCACGGCTGGCATGCACCCGCTTGTTCCCTACCTTATGGGGCAGCTGCATCCGGACGGCAAGCGCCTTGCCAATGTGCAAAAATGCATACGCACGGGCGATATAGACGATGTGGGAGACGACAGCCACCTTACCTTTTTTGAGATGCTCGGCAACTGGTCCCTGGGGGATTATTTTAAAAAAGAAATGATAGCTTGGAGCTGGGAATTTTTGACCGATGAAAAATACTTAGGCATTCCCAAGGACAGGATAGCCGTAACCGTGTTTGAGGGCGACAGCGATGCCCCGCGCGATGAAGAAAGCGCCAAGCTGTGGGAAGAATGCGGCGTCAGCAAGGAACGCATATTCTACTTAGAAAAGAAACACAACTGGTGGGGCCCTGCCGGGCTTACAGGTCCCTGCGGCCCCGACACCGAGATGTTTTACATAACAGACAAGGCTCCGTGCTCTAACGACTGTTCCCCTGCATGCTCCTGCGGGCATTACCTTGAAATATGGAACGACGTATTCATGCAGTACAACAAGAAAAAGGACGGAAGCTTTGAACCGCTAAAGCAAAAGAACGTGGATACCGGCATGGGGCTTGAGCGCGTGATATGCACCCTTGCCGGGAAAAAGAGCGTGTACGAAACAGAGCTTTTTGCGCCCATAATAAGCAGGATAGAGGAGCTCTCGGGCATTTCATATAAGGATGCAGATGGATCTTCGGTGCGCGCTTTCCGCATAGTGGCGGACCATATACGCACCTCCACATTTATTTTGGGTGACCCGAGAGCCGTTACCCCGTCAAATGTGGACCAAGGCTATGTGCTTAGGCGGCTTATACGCCGCGCGGTTCGCTACGGCATATTGTTAGGCTTAAATGACGGCTTTACGCAGGAATTAGCCAGGGTGGTAATAGAAGAATACGGCGCGGTATATCCTGAGCTTAAGTCCAACGAAAAGTTCATAGTGGAGCAGTTTAAATTAGAAGAAGAGCGCTTCAAGAACACGATAAACCAAGGCACTAAGATGTTTAAAAAAGTGCTTAACAACATAAGCAGCACCAATAAAGTGTTGACCGATGTGCTAAATCGCACTCAGGAGCTGCAAGAATCCTCCGGAGAGGAAACTAAAAAAATCGTCCATGAAAAAGCGCTTGAAGTATTAAAAAAAATAAGGTCTACGCCTGAAATGCAGCCGGTAAAAAAAGCTGCAAAAGGCTTCACACAGGGCGAGGTATCGCTTGACGATTTTGTTAAGGAAATTAAAGCTGCGCTGTCCTCCCTTAAAACAATACCGGGGCGCGATGCCTTTAAGCTTTACGATACCTACGGCTTCCCTATAGAGATGACCATTGAAATGGCAAAGGAAAACAAGCTTTCGGTAAACGAAGAGGACTTCGCCAGGCGCTTTAAAGAGCACCAGGAAAAAAGCCATGCCGGTGCGGAGCAACGCTTCAAGGGCGGCCTTGCGGATAACAGCGAGCAGACCACAAAGCTGCACACGGCAACTCACCTTCTGCAGGCGGCGCTCCGCCAAGTTTTAGGCGATGAAGTTGCGCAGCGCGGTTCAAACATAACGGCGGAACGCCTGCGTTTTGACTTTTCTTTCGGCCGCAAGATGACAAAGGAAGAAATAGACGAAGTGGAAAGGCTTGTAAACGAAGCCATAAAGGCGGATGCGCCGGTAAGCTGCGAAGAAATGACATTTGAAGAAGCCAAGGAGCAGGGCGCCATAGGCCTATTTGAAGACAAATATGGAGACAGAGTAAAGGTGTACACCATAAAAGGCTTCAGCAAGGAAGTATGCGGCGGCCCGCATGTAAAACATACAGGAGAAATAGGCTCGTTTAAAATAAAGAAAGAAAGCAGCTCGTCGGCGGGTGTGCGCAGGATAAGGGCTATTATAGGCAAATAATGGATAAACGACTTAAGCGCCTGATAGCTGAAAAGCCCCTTGAAAGGCTCACACAGGCGGAAATGCTGCGCAAGGGGCTTTTGGGCGAGGTGTTCGTGGGAAAGGATTCTGCGCTTTTGTACGCAGAGCACATGGACCTTTATGTGCTTATGGCAAATAATTCAGAAGCGGCGGAAGAAGCGGCGCTCTACGCTAAAAACCCAAGAATAATATTAAGCGACATACCTTCATTTGACTTGGAGCTTGTAAAGCGCTTTTCGCTTAGCAAGCACAAGCCCTGCTATGTGGCGGCTTATTTGTCGGATGAAAAGATAGCGGTATCTAAGGATATTGTTTTAAAGCCTTTAAGCTTAAAGCATGTAGACCGCGTTTTAGAAAACTACCATCTTATGAACAAAGAAAGCATAGTCCGCAGCATACAGTCCGGCGTTTTGCAGGGCGGCTTTTACTTGGACGAATGGGTGGGCTTTATAGGCCAGCATGAAGAAGGAACCGTTGGCATGCTGCATATTTTTGACGAATACCGCAAGCACGGCTTCGGCTACGCCCTTGAAGCCATGATGATAAATAAACTTATAGATTTAGGGGATATACCCATAGGGCATGTTATTATAGACAACCATGCTTCGCTTGCGCTTCAAAGAAAGCTCGGTATGACCATAAGCGAAGGCACCATAAGCTGGGTAGTCTGATATGGACGGGCTTAGCCTTGGCTTTTTAGCTAAAGAACTTAAAAACAGCATATTAGGGGCAAGGATAGATAAAATACACCAGCCATTT
>JBMNUE010000183.1:0-2774 GCA_050946095.1 Christensenellales bacterium | reverse complement strand
GGCGTGCGCAAGAGCTACAAAAAGTTCTACCGCGACAACTTAGTGCGCTTTCTGGACGTTGAATACAGCGTTGAAGATGCGGATGCAAAAGTAAAGCAGATATTTAAAGAAATAAAAGAAGAGTCTGGGCTTTTCCCGCGCATGGGCGAAGGACGGGAGTTTAGAGACGCGCTGATTGAAAAATTAAAAGACATCGCTTCAAAGGACGAGCTTAATAAACTTTTGGACGATGTAAAAAAATATTCCGACAAGGAAATAGTGCGCGCTACCTACCAGGCGATGGAAGCTATTATACATAACCTTAACACCATGAACAGCCGCGCAGGCGCGCAGGTGCCTTTTTCATCAATCAACTACGGCACGGACACTTCACCCGAAGGCCGCCTTGTAATGCGCGAGCTGCTGCTTGCGACAGAAGCAGGACTTGGCAACGGCGAAACGCCCATATTCCCAATACAGATATTTAAAGTAAAGGAAGGCATCAACTATAACCCGGAAGACCCTAATTACGACCTGTTCCGCCTCGCCATAAGGTGTTCTTCAAAGCGGCTTTTCCCGAACTTCTCGTTTATAGATGCGCCCTACAACCTGCAGTACTATAAGCCGGGGCACCCCGAAACCGAAACCACGTACATGGGCTGCCGCACAAGGGTTATGGGCAATGTGTACGACCCGGACCGCGAGATAGCCTACGGCAGGGGCAACCTATCCTTCACATCTATAAACCTGCCGCGCCTTGGCATAATGGCGGGCGGCGATTTAGACAAATTTTTCGCCATGCTCGATGAAAAAATGGAGCTTGTTAAAGACCAGCTGCTCGAACGCTTTGAAGTTGTGGCAAGGAAAAAGGTGTACAACTTCCCCTTCCTTATGGGTCAGGGCGTGTGGCTTGACTCCGAAAAGCTCAATTGGAATGACGAAGTGCGCGAAGTGCTAAAGCACGGCACGCTTTCCATAGGCTTTATAGGGCTTGCCGAAACTCTTAAGGCGCTTACAGGCTATCACCACGGCGAAAGCGAAGAATCGCAGAAGCTCGGCATTAGGATAATAGGCCATATGCGCGAATTTACGGACAAGGCATCGGAAGAAACGGGGCTTAACTTTTCTCTGCTCGCAACTCCTGCAGAAAGTTTGTCCGGCCGTTTCGTAAGGATAGATAAGGCCAAATTCGGCGAAATACCGGGCGTTACGGAAAGAGATTATTACACGAATTCCTTCCATATACCCGTGTACTTCCCGATAAGCGCATACGATAAAATACGCCTTGAAGCGCCCTACCATGCCTTTACAAACGCAGGGCATATAACATATATAGAAATGGACGGCGACCCAAGCAAGAACCTTGAAGCCTTTGAAAGCGTTATACGCTGCATGCACGATTGCGGCATAGGCTACGGCTCCATAAACCACCCCATAGACAGGGACCCTATTTGCGGATATAACGGCATTATAAACGACTGCTGCCCCAAGTGCGGCAGAACGGAAGACGAGCATAAGTTCGAGCGCATACGCAGGATCACCGGCTACCTTGTAGGCACGCTCGACAGGTTCAACAACGGCAAGCGCGCGGAAGAACACGACCGCGTAAAGCATAGTTTATAAACTTACAATAAAGGGTATAATAGAGATATGCAGCTAAGGCTTTTCGGCACGGAAAAATCCAGCATAGTGGACGGCCCCGGAATACGCTTTGCAGTGTTCTTGCAGGGCTGCCCGCACGATTGTCCGGGATGCCACAACCCAAAGTCCCACGATATAAACGGCGGCGTTGTTTGCGATACCGAAGATATTTCAAAGGAATTTTCCAAAAACCCGCTTTTAAAGGGCATAACGCTTTCGGGGGGCGAGCCTCTGCTTCAGGCGGAAGCCTGCTTAGAGCTTGCCTTGGAAGCTAAAAAACTTGGGCTTGATGTGTGGCTATACACGGGATATCTGTTTGAAGATATTTTAAACAGCGGCAACGGGCATATTAAGCAGCTGCTCAAGCATGTCGACTGCATAGTGGACGGCCCTTTCATAATGGCGGAGCGCTCCTTGGACCTGCTATATAAAGGCAGCCGCAACCAAAGGATAATAGATGTGCAAAAAAGCCTAAATGAAGGCAAAGCGGTGCTTTGGGAAGCGCCTGAATGGTAATAGCCGCTGCTAACAAAACGTAAAGGGGAATAAAAATGAGCACAACAAAAATCTCGATGCAGTTTGGAAACAAATTTTCAGGCACCCTTAATGGGGAAAAAACAACGGTAAATATAGGCGTAAAAGACGGAGAAGCCATGCCTTACGAGCTGCTCCTGGGAGCGCTCGGAGCATGCTATTATGCAACGTTTTATGAAATAGCAAAAAAAATGCGCCTTGAATATGAAAAAGTGGAGCTTCAAATAGAAGGCATTAAAAGAGAAGAAGAGCCGGCATACCTTATAGATACAAAAATCGTAATGAGTGTATTTAACGGCGGCGATAAGGATAAGCTCGCCCGGGCTTCAGAGCTTGCCCAAAAATACTGCTCCATATACTACACCATTTCGCAGGTAAGCAAAATGGACGTGGAGCTAAAGTTCCTGTAATTTGCAATTTGCATTAAAACACCCCGTCTTGCCATAGGCGGGGTGTTTTAATATGTCGGCAATATGCACTTTGACATATTGCCGTGTATTTTTCGCTTGAGAATTTTATATCCTTAAAGCCTAAAAAAATATAGGAAATGCATAGCTTTCAACACATCCGTGCCCTTAGTATCGAGAACTTTTCATAATTGCACTCATGGGACTTAGCTC
>JBMNUE010000182.1:0-2816 GCA_050946095.1 Christensenellales bacterium | reverse complement strand
TTGCGCCATTTCTTCCAGCTCCTTTGTTTTGTTGATTATATCTCAACTAACTTTGAAACTGGCACAAGGATCGGGGGGCAGGTCAACGTCATAGGAGATGCCGAGCAGATTCTTTCCCTCGCGGATTTGCACGTCGGTATCCGAACCGACCCCCTGAACGAGAAAAACGTCGTACCAGTCGCGGGCCAGCTCCGCGCCGTACTTCTCCACGAGACCGCCTTCGCCCAGGATCGCGTTCACAGGATTGAGGTTCTCGAATTCCACCTCGTCGGCGGTGGAGGAGAGGTCGGAATAGAAGGTGAAATCATGCTCGGACAGGCATTTTGATGATATATTTTGAACTACGACGGAGCCCGCCGTGGTTGCGGCGGGCTTGTAGCTTTTCAACATGTTGTCCATGAGGTCATAGAACACATGGCGCGCATAAATCGTGATCTTCGTCAGCTCCGGCACGGCGCGGTAGATGCGGAACGGTTGGTCTCGGAGCTGGCGAGGCTCGATCAAGGTCTTGCCTGCGGAAACAGGCGTTGGCTCCGTTCGCACATAGGTCAGATATTGCGAAGCCATGTACCCACGCTTGCCGTCCGGACAGGATACCTCGTACCACGAAGAATTGGCGGTGCTCAAGACAATGACCTCGGTGCCCTTCTTGTACTTGCCGAGAATCTTATACTTCGTGCCGGTGCCGGAGCGCAGCCGCAGCGGATCGCGGCTGGTGGACACCCGGTAGATCATACCGCCGCCAGTCTGCGGGGCAAGCTTCACCTGCGGCGTCATGGCAGCGGGCACCGGCACGCGCAGGATATTGCCCTCGGTCAGTCGCCGCCATTTGCCCTGGGCGTCGAGCGGATGTTCGAGCGTCAATTCCCACTCGCTGTTCAGCGTTTCGGTCACGGTACAGGATGAAGGGCTGACCGGGCCGAGGCCGTTGCTGGAGAAGTCCGTACAGTCAGGTGGGTATACACAGATCAAGGAAGATCACCTCCGTTTCGGGACAAATGAAAAACGCCCATTAGTGATGGACGTTTCGCAATCGCGAAGACAAATTAGCATTTATACACCTATTGTTAATCAATCCCATTTAGTTCATATTCGTAATGTTTTCTAACGTGAGGGATCATTTCTTTTTCGCATGCTCCAAATTCAGAGTAGTTTCTTCGTGCTTGCATCAAGCTGACTTTATTAGCGCCGCCTTCATATAATGGATCTGCCATCTGGATGGGATCATCTTCCCAAAAGCAGACAGGGCAAATCTCGTAATTGCCTTCAGCCTTCTCTTCGAAAGTATAATAACCGCAACATGGACATTTATATTTCATCATCATTCCCCCCGATGCATGTAATCTAAATTCCTGTTTATCGTTGCGTCCATTATATCAGGCTTCCCCTCATCAGTAAAGAGTAGGGAGCCATTAAAGCAGGTAACGCCAGTTCGGCTGGACTTCGATTTTGGTAACGGAACCCGACCAACTGACCGCATTCATGCCGAGCACAAGCGTCGGAAAGTCCCCGTTCATTTTGTCGTTCATGGATGTGGTGCCGGAGTAAGCTTCCATGAGCGGGCCGTCCAGCGTGATACTAGCCGAGATGTCCTCAAGCTCCACGATGGTCAGCCCCACCATCAGCGTAATCTCCCCGGAGCCGTAAACCGTAAAGGCAGCGTAGCGCAATGTATAAAGCTAATTATGATACTGCCCGCTTTCATGTGGAATTTGGACCTCAATCGCTGTTTGTGCGTGTGCGGTTTAAAATGAGAAATGTACATAAGCTGTATTTAGACGGCAACCATTTCAAACAGCGGCTGGATGAACGGGAAATCCCCGATGATATTGTTCAAGCCCTGTGTGATTTCAATATCAACTCGTGGGTGCTCCAGACAGCCGAAGTCCGTACAGATCGAGGTAAGTTTGTCAACTCGACTTGGGAGAGGACGTTGTACGGGCACCGCTACCAAGTGACAATCGGAATAGGCAGCTACGTCAAGACCATTGTTGATCGAACATCAAGCGGAGTCGACAAATGTATCCGTGGAGGAGAATTATATGATTTGGTCGCTCGCGTAAATGACGAGCTTATGAGAGAAGAAGCTGGCCTCCAGAGCGAAACTCCCCACATTGCATCCAATTAGTAAGGGGAACTGCCATCTCCTGTCACGGACAAGAGGTGTAGATTGTTCCGGATAAGACGCCTATTCCTCAGCATACAATTTTACAAAGATTAAATCGGAGCGTTCTTCCACATATTTTATGTAATAGTCCCTTTGCGCCTCGATGCTATTTAACTGCTCGTCACTGCTGGTTGAAACTCTGGCGTAAATCGCCACACGGCGTTTTTGGTAAAATGGTTCAGATAGCTTTTCGACTTTTGGATAGACCTTGATTTTATGTATTATCTTTTTCATTCCATACCTCAATCCAAAATACCGATTAGGGGCTTAAGGTCAGCCTGTGCTTTTTTACGGATTGCCTCAGCCTCTTCAGCTTTAAGCAAACCTTCTCTCTGCAAATTAATCAATAACAGTTTTATTAACTGATAGTCTATCTCTTTTTCAGCGACATTCTTATCCATATTCATGACCTCCTTCACAAGACCACTCATATGAATTGCTCAAAAACGCTGATAAGTCAAGGCCATGATTGATAAGTTTGATTTTATACCTTCGCTAACGAAAGGAAACCCTCGCTAACGATTTGTCGGCAAGGGTGTGCATCGTATCAATAATATCAGCATTAGCCAAATGCCTTGATTTATATGATGAAAGCTGATAAAAGTCAAGGCTATTTTTATTTGTAATTTTTGAAAAGTCTTGAAGAGTC
>JBMNUE010000181.1:0-2816 GCA_050946095.1 Christensenellales bacterium | reverse complement strand
CTGTGATGGTTTCATAGGGTAAGCTATCCTAGCAAGCGCTTTAAAAATAGTTTCATAAAGTTTTAAATTAATCTAAGAATTTTACTCCCGTAATATAGAAATTCCTATAATGATTTCATAAGGTAAGCTATCCTAGCAAGCGCTTTAAAAAAATAATTTCATAAAGTTATAAATCCATCCAAGAATTTTACTCCCGTAATATAGGAATTCCTGTAATGGTTTCACAGGGTAAGCTATAATAACAAGCGCTTTAAAAATAGTTTCATAAAGTTCTAATTAGTATGCTTTAAGTTCGCGAATGTGCTTTGCTTTACGCGTAATATGCCATATTCACCTCATGGCAGCCCGGTTCATCCACAATATCGGTTTCAATAAAACCAACTTTTTCATACACATGTTTTGCTTTGCTATTCCCATAGATATAAGTAGTTGTTATCTCCTTGGCATTATAGCGATTTATCAAATAATCTATAAATTCCGCCAGAGCTTTTGTGCCTTTTTGCTGGTTTTGGTGGCGTGCGTCTATGGCATATTCCCATAGGAAATATTTATGCTTTTCAAAGCGGTAGACCAACGCAAAACCAATAAGATCGCTTCCGTCGAATATGTCAAAAGCCATCACCGTTTTAGGGTTATCCCTTATAATATCCCTTATGGTTTCCTTGGTTGACAGCATATCTGCCTGGTCGGGCCTAACATTTACCTTCATTTCTGTAGATTCTGCAAAAATCATTTTCTTGGGCGGACTTCCTTTCCACATCAATTTATATGCATAAAAGCTAAGCATAAATATACCATAAATTAGCCGCAGCCGCCATAAAAAAGAGGGTTCTGCTAAAATTATCGCAACGGATTTGGACAGGCAAGCTGCTGTTTAACGGCAGTCAGATCATTATGTATTAAAAGCGTTTAAAAAAAGACGGTTTTTTCTTTTTTGGGGAGGTTTTTGCATTAGCAGTTCATAGCTTTGCGCTTTTTTCGTGTTTTATGTATTTTAATCGCTAAATTATTATACCGAAAAACGCCCTAAATCTTTATTACCGTAAATGCCTGATATTCAAATCAATTTTAAATTTGCGTGTCTGGGAAGCGCATATAGTAATAGTCGCTGCCTTCCATAAATTTTGTTTTTGAAAAACCGTGCTTTATGTAAAACGCGGCAGCGTCCTTGTTGTCCTTATGGCAGCCCAGTACGATAGGGCGAATGCCAAAGTCCTTATAAACGCGGGCAATCGCTTTTTCCAGCGCTTCCCCGCCAATGCCTAAGCCTCTATATTTCCTGTCGATAAAAAAGCCCATTAAACGATAGAAAGGCTGCTCTTTTACCTCCGGAGGATCGGTCTCCCAGGGAATAGCTTCTCCCAACAGAATTACACCGACTGGCTGTTCCTCCGCTTTTATGAGAAAGGTATGTCCAAGGCAACGGTGCTTTACTCCGTAGTCGGTAAGTTCCATGATGGTCGATAATGTATCTACAAAGCCGTCCGGCACATCATCGAACTGTATTTGACATGCCGCGCTGTAATTATCGTGCGTTAATTCTTCAAAAACTATATCCATATGCTCTTCCTTAAAAATTTGCCGAAACGCTATGCCATGTGAAATGGCGTTCGCTATATATTATCCATGCCGTCTAAGCAGCGTCAACCCGAATATGCATCAATTTTTATGCGCGGCATTTACTTTAGCTTGCTTATGTTAAACGCCCATTAATGCCTAAAAAGCTGTTTTTGGCGGGAAGCTGCTTAAACCCTGCCTTTCGCTCCGCCTTGTCCTATTCTGTCTTATTTGCTATAATACCTGCATTGCTATGAAGGAGCAGAGTAGCTGCGATTTACAGAAAAAGGCCACGCGGCTGAAAGGGTCTTGCAAAGCGGCGAATTTCACTCCGGAGCACCTGAAATGATATGTAGTTTTAGGCGGTGGAAGCGTTATATTCCTTATAAGCGGCGGCTTTATGCCGCAACGTGGGTGGTACCGCGGTAATTCGTCCCATGCTGTAAGGCATGGATATTTTTTTGGAGGAAATATGCAGGAAAAATTAAAACTGATGCTCAAAGAAGCAGAGCAGGACATAGCCTCAGCTAAAAGCAGCGAAGAGCTTTTTGCCATACGCCAAAAATACACGGGCAAAAAAGGCGGGCTTACGGGCATATTAAAGGGTTTGGCAAAGCTTAGCCCCGAAGAAAAAAGGGAAATAGGCAGTTTCGCAAACCAAATTAAGCAGCGCATACTTGAAGAGCTTGACAAAAAAGAAGAGGACATACTTGAAAACGCTTCCAATTTGGAAAGCCCGTTTGATATGACGCTGCCCGGCAGTGTTTTTGCAAAAGGCGGTCTGCACCCGATAAAGCAGATGTGCTACGACTTAAACGACGCCTTTATGTCCTTAGGCTTTGATATTTATTCCGAAGACGAAATAACGAGCGAAGCCTACGCCTTTGACAAGCTTAACTTTCCGCCGGATCACCCGGCAAGGGAAAGCATGGATACATTCTGGATAGAAGGCACCGAAAGCAAAAGCGGCAAAGAGCGCCTGTGCCTGCGCCCGCATTTAACGGGCGGCAGCGTGCGCTACCTTAAAAAGCACGGAGCGCCCGCGCGCTTTGTGTACCCGGGAAGGGTTTACAGGAACGAAAGCACGGACGCAGGGCATGAAAGGGCCTTCTTCCAGTACGAAGCGCTTATAGTTGAAAAGGATTTTCCTTTTTCTTCGGGAGAGCTTTTGGTAAACACAATACTTGAAAAGGTATTCGGCCGTCCCATAGATGTGCGCATGCGCGCGGGCTTTTTCCCGTTTGTTGAGCCCGGCTTTG
>JBMNUE010000180.1:0-2888 GCA_050946095.1 Christensenellales bacterium | reverse complement strand
TAACATAATTTTTTCTCATGTGAACATCGGTAATATTAGAATACAACATGCTGCTGTCGCACAAAATACACATTTTATGCGCAATCTTAAAACAGAATTGCATCGCACGCCATTTATAGTTTACAGATGCAGCAAAAATGAGTTTACAGACGCAATATGAATAAGTTTGAAGATGCAGTATTAATGAGTTTACAGCTGCGGTAAAAGCAGATTTAAGAGCGCAGTATGAGTGAGTTTGTAACTGCGTCAAAAGCGAGTTTGTAGACATAGGATTTTATAGAAATAGTATGAGTAAATTTACAGGTGCAACAAAAGCAATTTTAAAAACGCGATATGAGTAAATTTACAGATGCAACAAAAGCAATTTTAAAAACGCGATATGAGTAAGTTTGCAGCTTCAGCAAAAGCAAGTTTAAAAACATAGGATTTTATAGACATAGTATGACTAAATTTGCAGATGCGATAAATTCGGGCTTAAAGGCGCAATATGATTGAATTTGCAGCTACGGCAAAAGCGAGTATAAAGACGCAATATAAATTCAATTTGCAGCTTCAGCAAGAGTTATTTTGCAGCTGCTGCAAAAGCTAAAAAAGCTTATTGTACAATGACTCCATTGTCCATTTGCAGCACGGTGTCGCAGGCGCGGTGTATGTCTTCTGCGCTGTGGCTGGCTATAATTATAGTTTTGCCGGCTTGGCGTAGCTTTGCAACCAAGCCGTGCACTTCTTCCATGGATTTTGCATCCATTGCATTGAAAGGCTCGTCCAGAAGCAGAACATCGGGGTTTTCCATAACGGCCTGCGCAAAACCGAGGCGCTGCCGCATGCCGAGGCTGTACTGGCCGACGGGCTTTTTTTCTTTTGGGTCAAGGCCCACGGCGCGCATAGCCTGCTCCGCCTGTTCCGCCATGCGCCTGCCGCCAACCGCCATAAGCAGCTTCAGATTGTCCATGCCGCTTAGGTGGTTTAGAAAACCCGGCTCTTCTATAATAACGCCGGTAGCGGGCGAAAAGTCCGCCGCAGTGTCATACTCAGCCTGCAGATTGTCCCTGCGCAGACGGCGTATAGCGGTTTTTCCGCCTATCAGGCAGCCGTTTACCACAACATATCCGCTGTCCGGCTGGGTAAAGCCGCATATGCAGCGTATAAGCGTTGTTTTTCCGCATCCGTTTGGGCCTACAAGGCCGTATACCTGCCCCTTATTAAATTCATAGGACAAGCCTTTAAGCACATGGTTTTTCCCGTAGGTTTTGGAAATATTTTTAACTTCAATCATCTGTTAGTTCCTCCCGTGAAATCTAAGCTCTACTCTTTGGACTATGGGAAACATAATACCTATAAGGCACAGCACCGCGCCGCCCATTGCGGCTATGCTGCGGTATACTGCGGGCAGCTCGTCCCCATACTGCGCTGCTTTCATAATGGTAAGCATATTGGATATAGTTGCAGGGAGAAACAGCCAAGGCACAAACTCCCACATTACCGTAACGTGCAGGAAAAACAGCGTAAAGTAAATCATCAGCCCGAGATTCGGCGCGCCAAGGAGCGAGCAGAGCAAAATAAGCATCAAAAACATCATCCAGTACATGAACAGCACTGCCGCCGCCAGAAGGGACGCTGTAAAAGGGGTAAGTCCGCTTGATGTGATAAATTCCGGTATCAGGCGGGCAAGGTAGGGGTCGTTTGCTTCCTGAATGCGTATAGGGTCGCTCCAGCCTGTGCCAGGCGACAGATGCGGCAGGGTAAACGCAATGTTAACTATAAGCAGCAGCAAAAGCATCATCAAAAGCGCCGCAGCGCAAAAAAGAATAAGGCTTACAAGCCAGCGCCTGCGCGATGAGCGTATCAGCAGGAAATTTTGCAGCGCCGTACGCCGCGGCACTTCAGAAAGCATAAGCAGCATAACGGCGCTCAATACAGTCAGCGATGAGCTGAACCCCGTCCCCAGGTAGTAAAACACCGTTTCTCCAAAATATACTTTCCCAAATTGCTGAGAAATACTTCGCCCGTAGCTTGAAGCTAAGGTTACGGCGTATATTATAAGCAGCACAAGCAGGACCGGCGTGCGCGGCGAGCGAAGCCATGCGCCCATCTGCGCGCGAAGCAGCGCCATAGTCCGGTTTGGGTTTCCTTTACGCATGGCGCACCTTCCTTTCTACGCCAAAGCTGTACACCATTGCACTTATAGCCATCATAACAAAAAGCGCTGCTAAAGCCTGCCATAACGCATTTACAGTCAGTCCGTCATTATATAGGTCGCTAAAAAACGGCACATACACCCCGAAAATCTCTCGGAAAAAGCCAGCCGAATAAGCGCTTATAAGCAAGGCTGGCATCACCACGGCAATTAGCTTGTCCGGCAGCCATACCGCTACCGCAATAGAAAGCCAGGCAATGCCGGCGCCGTTTAGCGCAAGGCCTAAAGCCGTAGACAGGTATATGGGCAGCCCGTGTGCTATTGTATACCAGCTGTAATATATGCTTTCCTCCCAAAAAAAATTGTAATGCATGGGGTATTTGATAGGGTCGGGCGGCAGGGCGATAATATTCCAAATAGCCGCATGCAGAAGAAAGGCGCCCGCTGCTGCCAGCGCCCCTGCAAGCGCCTGGCACAGCAGCTTGCGAAAGATGTATCTTTTTGTGCCAAGGCGAAGCACCCGCCAGCGCATGACGCTTCCCCGCGTTTCATCTACCTGCCTTATTGCGCCTATCAAAGAAGCGCAAAAATAGAGTATAAGCTGAATGCCGCCAAAATAGATGCCGCCAAGGGAAAGCTGCAGCGCGCTGTCTTTATATTCCAATGGGGAATCCTCAAACCAGCGCGGCAGCGAGTATCCGAAAAAGCTCAGGAAAAATATGGCTGCCGCAAGCCAAAACTCCGGCGAGCG
>JBMNUE010000179.1:0-2949 GCA_050946095.1 Christensenellales bacterium | reverse complement strand
CCGGCGAACTCTACACCGCAAGGGACGCCGCCCACAAGCGATTGGTCGATCTTGCAGAGCAAAACAAAGCTTTGCCATTTGACATAGTTAATCAAACAATTTACTATGTAGGTCCTGCGCCGGCGCCTCCCGGCCATGCAGTAGGCTCAGCAGGGCCTACCACAAGCTACCGCATGGATGCCTATACGCCAAAGCTTTTGCAGCTTGGACTTAAAGGCATGATAGGCAAAGGCAAAAGGAACCGCGATGTTATAGAAGCCATGAAAAAATACAAGGCTGTATACTTTGGCGCTACGGGCGGAGCGGCAGCGCTTATTTCAAAAAGCATTGAAAAAGCCGCAGTTATAGCTTATCCTGATTTGGGAGCGGAAGCAATACACCGCTTTGTCGTTAAGGATTTTCCCGTAATAGTGCTTATAGATTCTCTGGGCAATAATTTATATGAAAGCGGTCCAAAAAAATATAGAACAATTTAAGGAGGAAGGCATTGAAAAAAGCTATATCCATATTATTATGCTGTATATTTTGCTTTTTGTTTGCCGCGCCTTCTTTTGCATCCGAATACAATAAAGATAAGCCTGAGGACCTGCGCGCCGAGCATTTAAACAGCGCATCCGCAATACTTATAAATGCTGATACAGGCGATGTACTTTTTGAAAAAGATGCCGATGTATTGCGCTATCCGGCGTCAACCACAAAAATTATGACTATTTTTCTTGCTATTACTATGGGAGGCGACTTAAGCAGAACAGTTACGGCAACCGAAACCGCAGTACGTGTTGATGAAGAAAACGCCTCCATGATACCTTTAAGCGCAGGGCAGGAAATAAACTTTTGGGATCTTATATGCGCAACAAAGGTTTCTTCTGGTAATGACGGTGCGCAGCTGATTGCAGAGATTATTTCAGGCTCGCAGGAAAAATTCGCCGCCTTAATGAATGAAGCCGCGCATAATTACGGCTGCACCAGCACTAACTTTACAAATGCAAACGGCCTTCATAACGAATACCATGTAAGCACCGCAAGGGATTTAGCCATAATTGCGCGCGAAGCCATGAAAAACGAGCGCTTTCGCGAAGTCGCCGCTATGACAAGCTTTACAGTGCCAAAGAACAATATTAACTCAGGCAAAACCGTAACGGGCAGGGATAATATCTTTTTGAAGCCATCGTCCAATGAAGATGACTTGCCTTATTATTATCCCGATGCCATAGGTATAAAAACCGGTTACCATTCAAATGCGGGATATTGCTATGTGGGCGCAGCCAAAAGAAACGGCGTTTCGCTTATATCTGTTGTGCTTAAATCAAGCAGCTACAAGCGCTGTTTTTCTGATACTGCGAAACTGTTTGACTACGGGTTTTCGCAATATGTTTCGACAAGCATAGAAGAAATATATGCAAAAAACCCCATGGCTATAGATGTTTCGTTGTTTGCGCTTGATGATCCGGAACTTGGCAAGCTTGAACTTTCCCTGCATAAGCTTGATCCGCTTAAGGACGATCACATAGTCTACTTAAAAGGCAAAAAGGATAATTCCATGCAGAATTATAGCGCATACACAAGCTTTGAGTTTACACGCGTATTGGAAGCGCCTATAGCGGCAGGCGAAGTAGTCGGCATGTTAAGCTACAGGCCTGATAAAGATAAAGAACCTATAATGTATGAGCTGCTTGCAACGCGTTCTGTGAACCGCCGTCCCATGATTGCGCCATCAATAGACGAAATAAAGCAGTACGCTGAAACTGACCCTAATCCCTTCCCCCCCTTAAGTTTAGAGCTTATAGTTATACTGCTTCTGCCAATAATTGCAGTTATAGTTTTATCGCAAATATTTTATAAGATTCTAACTCGAAAGAGAAAGCCAAAATACAAACAAAAAAAGCGCTACACTACCCGTTATTATAGGTAGCAGCGCAAAAAACAGTTTAGTTAATTATTCTTTTCATATATAAGGCGAAGACCTGACAATGTAAGCGTATTGTCTATTTTATCTATCGCCTTTGTTTCTGCTGCAATAAGGTAAGATACTCCGCCTGTTGCGATAACTTTTGCATTAGGCTCCGATAATTCTTCCTTCATACGCGCGACAAGATATTCAACCTGGCCTACATATCCATATATAATGCCTGATTGAAGGTTTGTTACAGTATTACTTCCTATAACCTTTTCCGGTTTGGCAAGTTCGTAATGAGGAAGTTTTGCAGTATTTCTAACCAATGCTTCAGCGGCGACTTTAATGCCGGGACAGATGCACCCGCCAAGAAAGTTTGCGTTTTTATCTACAACTCCAAATGTCGTAGCCGTGCCAAAATCTATGTATATGCAAGGCCCCCCGTATAGGGTGTAGGCCGCAACGGCGTTGCATATCCTGTCGCTGCCAAGCTCCTTTGTGTTATCATACCTTAGGTTTATTCCGGTCTTTATTCCGGGCTCTACAAATGTTGGAGTTATATTGAAAAAGTCTCTGCACATATGCTCTATAGTATAGTTGACCGTAGGCACGACAGATGAAATAATAATGCCTTTAACTTTGTTTATAGGTACTTTTGCGTGCTGGAACATATCTTCTATGGTAACACCGTATTCGTCGCTGGTGTACTGCCTGTTTGTAGCGATACGCCAATAATGCTTAAGTGTATCGCCTTCATAAAGGCCCGACTTGATATTAGTGTTGCCTACGTCCATTGTCATTATCATGTTTTGCCTCTTTTTGCATAAATTTATTTAACGCCTTTGTTACCGGGGGTACAACAAGCAGCGCTACAAGCGCCTCCGCTCCCCCGCCTAAAAAGCCGGTGCCTAATATTAGGCCTATTATCGGCGCTGTATCAAGACCCGCTAAAGCGTAAAATAGCCACATTAGCCCTAAATAAAGCACTGTATTTGTAAAAGATGCTGCAGGAGCAGCGAAATTTATGCGCTTTTCTTTGCCTCCATAAACCTTCC
>JBMNUE010000178.1:0-2974 GCA_050946095.1 Christensenellales bacterium | reverse complement strand
TCAGGAAGGCTACAGCAAGGAAGATGAACAGCAGGCAGCCGAAAAAAATCTTGTAATGAAAAAGCTGCGCGATGAAATCATTAAAGATGTTGTTGTTACAAGCGAAGAAATAAAAGCCGATTACGACAGCCTTGTAGCCCGCGACGAAGATGCGAGCAAGGAAGACCATAATGCATACGGCAAGGCGAAGTTAAACGGCCAGGATTTCTATTATGTGCCTTCAGGCTATCGCAATGTAAAGCAAATTTTGGTAAAGTTCACAGAAGAATACAGCGAAAAGATAAACACGGCAAAATCTGTGCTTTCAGAAAAGCAACGCGCAACGGCAGACGCTCAAAGCGCGCTTGATAAAAACGCCGCAGATCTTGAAAAGGAAGAGGATATATCAGACGAGCGCCTTCAGGAGCTTACAGATGAAAAGGCTAAACTTCAAAAGCAGTTGGACGAAGCTAAGCAAGAAGAAGCAAAAGCTCAAAAAGAAGTCGACGATGCTTTGGAGCAAGGCTATGATGACATAAAAGATAAGGTCAACGATATATATGAGCGCGCTGCATCCGGCGAAGATTTTGACGCATTGGCAGATGAGTTTAACGAAGACTCCGGTATGCCGGAAGAAGGCTACGCCGTTTGCGATGGCTTTGCAGACTTTGACAAGGCTTTCATAGAGCCCGCTATGGCGCTTAAAAATATAGGCGATGTTTCAAAGCCCAGCAAAGGAATATACGGCTACTACATCGTGCAGTATGCAGGGGATATAAAAGAAGGCCCCGTTCCTATGGAAGAAGTGCAGGAAGGCATTAAAACAAAGTTTCTAAGCCAGCGCCAAAACGAAACCTACGAAAACAAGGTGCAGGAATGGATAGCTAGCGGAGATATTACTATTGACCGCGATGCCATTAAAGACTAAAAGCATTAAATATTTTAAAAACGGTGCAGCTTGAATGCCTGCACCGTTTTTAAATTGTCTGCAAAATGCATATAGGCAATTGCAATGGTTTTTCCGATTTATAATAATCCGCCTGCATTAACGGCGGTTAGGCTGTCAGCAAAAAGCCCTCGGATATTTCATAGTGCGTCTTTTCGCTTAGCCGCTTTGTTTCTGAAGCTAAATATAGGGAATACGCAGCTTTTAAATGCTCTTAGCCGCAGCAGCTTTTCGCAATTAAATTAACGGAACTTCGCCCCATTAAGTCCATAAAAATACTTTGTCTGCGGTCTTAATCTGCCCTATTTTACAAAGGCGGTGTTTTTTAAATTAAGAGCATGTACAGAACCGATAAAAACAGCTGGAAGAGGCAAAAGCGAGTAACGGTTTGAGCGTCTGAATAATGCATATTTTCTCTCACATGATCGTGCAGCGGGGTGCGTATGGTAGACATAAAGGATTTATTGCTTGTAGTCCTCAGGACTGTTAATTTAAGCATGCTTGAAGCGCCGTCTAATATGAACACAAGCGCAAAAACCAAAAAAAGCAGCGGCGCCTGGCATTTTAATGCAGTTAAAGCTATCAGCATTCCTAAAGCGCGGCTTCCCGAATCCCCCATTAAATGAGTGCTCGGGGAAGCGTTAAAGAACATATAAGCTAATATGCCTCCCAAAAAGGCAAGCACAACCGGCTGAAAGTCCCACATGGTCAAAAATTTATTTGAAAAAACAAAAAAGGATAACAGCGTTATTGCGCCAAGGCCCGAGCTTAAGCCGTCAACACCGTCCGTTATGTTTACAACGTTTATGCTCCCCCATATAAGCGCTGTGGCAAGCAAAAACGTAACAAGCGGCGGAAGAGTAAAGCTCGTGCCAAAAAGAGGCAGCAAAAAGGGCGTATTATGGAAAAACACAAACACATAGGAAGCAAGCGCCGCTATAAACAAATCTATAAGGCCTTTTCTAAGCTCCCCCCAGGGATATTTTGAATTATCGTCAAAAAAACCCGCAAGCGTTTCCAAAATAATGAGCAGTATGTACAGATATATTTCCGTGTTGAAGCGCGAAAAAATGATGGAGAGAGCGCATGCAGGCAGCACAAAGAACAGCCCTGCGCTCGTATGCTTGCCTTTGGAAGCAGAGCCGCTGAAAGCAAGCTCCCTTCCTCTGTCAAACGGCAAAATTCTGCTGGCATTTTTAAAAAGCAAAAAGCATACGAAAAAAGAAGCGCAAAACAGCAATGCTGATGTCCATCCTAAAAGGGGCAAAGCAAACATAATATTCTCCTTATAAAATCGGCGGGAAATCGGCAAACCCGGTCAGCTGAAATATTATTGTTATTATTCCTATGGCAGCCACGTAAGCAGCAAACTTGTAAAAACTTATCTTGTTGATAAGCTTAAGCATGTATTTTATAGCTAAAAAACCGGATACGGCAGCGACTATTACGCCTATTAAAATATCGAAGCTAAAAAGCGCTGACATCTCCCCTGCCTTTGCAAAGTCCTTAACTTCCAAAACAAAAGATGCAAATATAGCAGGCGCGCTCATCATAAAGGAAAACTTTGCAGCCGAGCGGCGGTTTAGCCCGCTCAATACGCCGCCAAAAAGCGTAGAACCCGAGCGGCTCACGCCAGGGAGCAGAGCTATTGCCTGAAACGTTCCCATTATAACAGAGTTTGACATAGCTATTTCTCCGCCCGCATGCTGATATTTTTTGGATACATATTCAGTAAGGCACAAGAAAAGCGACGTTACAATAAAAGCCGGCCCCAAAAACCAGCCGGTAAAAGTTGAATCTATGAAATCGCCAAAGAGCAGCACCGCAAACAGCGCCGGCAAAGAAGCCGCAAACAGCAGCAAAAGCGTTTTGTTTTTTACAGGATGAGCAAACGTATCTACCCAGTCCTTAAAAAAAACAGTAAGCACTGCAATAAGCGTGCCCATATGCAGCATTACAGTAAGGCTTTTTAAGTTCGCAGCGTTATAGCCTGCAAGGCTTAAAAGTTTTTCAGCAAACAAAAGATGCCCGCTTGATGATATGGGCAAA
>JBMNUE010000177.1:0-2995 GCA_050946095.1 Christensenellales bacterium | reverse complement strand
AAAAGAATATATTAAAGAAGTTGAAAAGCTTGTTGACGATATCAATTCTTTTGAGATGGAAACAAAAAAAATACGCGAAGAAGCTTCTGAAAGAGAAAAAAAACAAAGAAATATAAAGCGTTCCGCTGTTAAAATTAAGCTGGAGTTTGATGCGCTGCGCGAAGAATACAATGTTGAATATCAGAACAACTCAAAAAAACTTAAGCAGCTGCGTGCGCATGCAGAAGAAAAAGCTAAACTTGTAGACAGCAAAGACATGGAGCGCTATAACGAGATAAAAAAACACAGCGTACCGCCTATGGCTAAGCTTGTAGATGGAAGCCGCTGCGGAGGATGCAATATGTCTTTCCCTTCGTCTGTGCTGCACGATATACAGTCAGGCAAATATGTGGAATGCGAAACCTGCGGCAGAATGATAATATTATGATAAATTTGCAATAATATTGAGGTGGCTTAACGGTCGCACGCAATGCGTGAGGAAAGTCCGAGCACCGAAGGGCAAGGTGCCAGATAACATCTGGTGGAGGCGACTCCAAGGAGAGTGCAACAGAAATATACCGCCGAACAGTTTTCGGTAAGGGTGGAAAGGTGCGGTAAGAGCGCACCGGCGGCATGGCGACTTGTCCGCCCTGTAAACCCCACCTGGTGCAAGATGACGGGAAGCGCGGCCTGCCCGGCAAGCTTCCGACGATCGCTAGAGCGCATTGGCAACAATGCGCCAAGACAGATGACCGTTCTCGACAGAACTCGGCTTACTGCCACGCTCAATTTTATGTTTTGGCGAAGAGTTATTTAAACTGATCTTTAAATGCTTTTCGCCTTTTATATTGGTATATATCCCGGCGTATTTGGTTGTAGATATCGCCGCCGAAAAATAAAAACAAGTTTAAAAGGCTAAACAATATCGCTATTTTATCGGTAAACGGCTGGTAGATAAACGATGCTATAAAAAACAATGCGTCTATAAAAGCAAGCCATTTCATTTTTATAGGGAACAAGAAGAAAAGCAGTATTTGAAAATCTGGAAATTCTATTGCGAATGCAAAGAACAAAGACATATTAAGGTATGTGTTTGGAGCGTAACCGCTTATAAAAGCGCCTACTATGGTACCGATAACGCCAAACAGATAATAAATTAAAAAACGGCGTGCGCCCCAACGGCTTTCTAAAGTAGTGCCTATAAAATAATAGAAATAAAGAGCAATTAGCGTGGCAAACGGGTTGCCCATAATAGGCATTATAAGGAATGTTGCAAGTCGCCATATTTCGCCGGCCAACACTCTGTCCCTAACAAGCGATAAATGATATGGCAAAAAAAGCGTCGGGAAAAATAGATTTAATACATACACTGCTCCCATAGAAATTACTATATATCTAAAAAATGGCTTTATGTTGTACTTGTATAAGCTGCGTTCAAGCTTGTTGACCCATTTCATTATAACAACCTCCTGCTTTGTTGCCATAATATTATCACAGACAATAATGCCTTGCAATATTTGATGCAGTACAAATATGTATGTTTATACTCTGCATTGTAAAATAATAATTTTACCGCTTGCAAGATTGAATTAATTTCGTTAGAATATCACGGTATGGAGTGTTTTTTTGAGAAACTGTACTATGTTTTAGAATGTTCCTATGTAAGGTGCAACAGGCCACAAGGGGTTCTTGCCGCTGTATCAGGCGGCGCGGATTCTGTTGCGCTGCTTTTTTTGTTAGCAAAAATGCGAGAAAAAGAAGGGATAAATCTTTTCTGCTGCCATGTCCATCACGGTTTAAGGGAAAGCGCTGATAAAGACGCACAGTATGTTAAAGAACTGTGTGAAAAGCTTTCAGTTCCATATATACAAAAAAATGTAAAGATAGAAGGAAAGTCAAATATAGAAGCAAAGGCCAGAGAAAAAAGGTACGAAGCTCTGGAGTCCGTCCGCCGAGAAAAATCGCTTGATGTAATTGCAACGGCTCATCATATGGAGGATCAGACCGAAACCGTGCTTATGCATTTAATGTATGGGTGCGGAAGCGATGGCCTGTCGGGAATAAAAGAACTGCAGAATTTTCTATGGCGCCCTATGCTTAAAATACACAAGGAAGACATACTTTTGCTTTTAAAGCAAAAAGAAATTGCTTTTTGCACGGATGAAACCAATTTTAATTTGGATTTTACAAGAAATGCCATAAGAAAAAGATTAATGCCCGTAATGCAAACAATATATCCCAAAAGCACAGACAGCATAGCAAGGTGCGCGGAAATTTTATCGGCAGAAAACGATGCCTTAAACATGCTTGCCAAAAGCTGGATGCAAGAAAACGCTTTTTCGCATAAAAAAATAAACTGGTTTTTTAGAAAAAGCTTTAATGCGCAGCATATAGCTGTAAGGCGGTACATTTTGCGGAATTTTTATAAAAATATTACGCATGAAGAATTGAACTTTGAGCAGACTCAAAGGCTGCTTGAAGCGATTTTTTCTGAACAAAGCAATATAAAAGTTAATGCAACAGGCAAAAACTTTATATATGCAACTAAAAAGCGAGTTCATATTATAATAAAAAATTTTGCTGATGAGTCATATGATGCAGGAATTATTACTCGGGCTGACTTTACAGGCTGCTTAGGGGATGGAGTATTTGAACAGGCTTTTGATGAAAAAGCGCTGGAAGGCGCTGTTCTGCGCTTTAGAAAAACAGGAGACACAATCCATCCTCTTGGAGCAAGCGGAAGCCAGTCTTTAAAGCAATATATGATAGATAAAAAGATTGACAGGCCGTTTAGAAACGTTTGGCCTATACTTGCAAAAGACAGCGAGGTGCTGTGGGTAATAGGGTATGGCATTTCACAAAAAGCGGCAGTAAGCGATAATTCGCCCAGTAAGATTTTTCTTAGATACGAATCACTTTTACCCGATGGGACAATATATAATAAGGAGAAAAACAAATGAAACAGGATAGCTTGCTAAAAGACATAGATCATATTCTATACGATGAAAACGAAATT
>JBMNUE010000176.1:0-3031 GCA_050946095.1 Christensenellales bacterium | reverse complement strand
CCCTTCGCACTACAATAGGCGCCTGCGGCAGCCTTGCAGGGCTTTCCTTAGACACCATAAGCGACTTGCGCCTTGCAATAGACGAGGGCTATGACCTTTTGTCCCACCAGCCGCGCTCTCTTGAACGAATTAGGATGGACTGCTCCATAGAAGAGGACAAGCTGAATATTAAACTGCAGGGCATACGCAGCGGCAGTTTCCAGTCCTGCAAGCCTCAGGATCCGCAGACTGCAAGGCTTATAATAGGTATGCTCGTTACGGATATACATCTTGAAGGCGACAGCTGCGGCATACACAGCATATGCCTTTCAATAAACACCGGCGAGGAAAGCAATGAGCGCAGATGATTTACATGCAAAAGCCATTAAATACGCTAATAATCCATCGGACGACAGCTTAAACGACGCCGTTGAAGCTGGGCTTCCGCTTGCATATGCCATAGCCGTGCGCTTTAGGGGCCGCGGCATAGAGCTTGAAGATTTAAAACAGGTCGCAGCCATGGCGCTCGTTGAAGCGTTAAAGCGCTTCGATCCGGACAGGGGCTTGCGTTTTTCCACATTCGCTATGCCCACAATAACGGGCAAGGTTCGCAACTACATACGCGATAAGGCGAATATTTTACGTTCGCCGAGAACTCTGCGCGAGCAGGGCATCAAGATGGACAGAGCAAATGCCAAGCTTACTCAAAAGCTAAGGCGGGAGCCTTCCGTGCAGGAGCTTGCAGAGCATTTAGGCTGGGAAGTCGAGCAGGTGTTGGATATAGAAACCATGCGCAATAAAACAAGCGTTGCTTCTTTAGATACTCCCGATGAAGACGGCATGTACCTGTACGACCGCGTAGGCGAAGAAGACTTGAGCTTTAGGGAGCTTGAAACAAGGGAAGACTTGAAAAAGGCGCTCGCAATATTAAGCGCTAAGGAAAGAGCCTTGCTGTCCTACCGTTTTTATTCAAGGCTTTCGCAAAATGAAACAGGCAAAAAATTAGGCATGAGCCAGATGCAGGTAAGCCGCATGGAAAGAAGAATACTTGCCACACTAAAAGAAAAACTCCAAAGCGATTGATATTAAGAAAGGAACTACATGCTGCAAAAAGACGACACTATGCGTATATACGGCGTTACAAGTGTCGAAAATTTATTTTTTTCGCAATATATGCCCGATGCAGACGGGGATTTTGTTAAAGTTTACTTAAGCTGCCTTTACCACTGCCAGTTAGGGGACGAAAGCTTTTCCCCTGCGGAAATAGCAAACGAGCTGCATCTTGAAAAAGAAAGAGTTGAAGCCGCGTTGCGCTACTGGGAAAGGCGCCGCCTGCTTACAAGAAAGAGCGACGATCCGCCTGCATATGTTTTGCATTCCTTAAGCGTAAATATGCTTACAGGGAGGGATTCCTTTAAGGCAAACGAAGATTACCTGCATTTTACGGAATCCGTATACGCCTTGTTTAAAGATAAGCGCAAAATACGCCCGTCTGAAATAGCAAGCGCATATGAATGGGTGGAAGATTTAAAGCTTCCGCAGGCAGTAGTGCTGATGCTTTTAAGCTACTGCATGTCTAATAGAGGCATAAACTTCAGTTTTTCTCACGCAGAAAAAGTAGCCGTAAAATTAAAAGAAGAAGGAATAAGCACCACCGATGAAGCTGAAATGTATTTTTCAAAATCCGAAAGCGTGCGCAAAGGGGCTAAAAAGGTGCTTAACCGCTTCGGTTTAGGCCGCAGGCCTACGGAAGATGAAATTGAATTATACGAAAGCTGGCTGTATAAGCTTGATTATACGGAAGAAGAAATACTTGAAGCCTGCAAAGAAACAGTAAAGGCAACTAATCCTTCGTTTGCATATCTTAATGCCGTGTTGACAAATATTAAAAAGCGCTCAGGCGATGCAAGCCTAACGCAGCAGATGAAGGAAGACTCCGATTTGCTCAATAAAACAAAAGAAATATTAAATATATTCGGCGTCAGAAGCTCCCCTGCTTCGGTGCAGAACGCCTATAAGGCTCTGCTGAAACAAAATCCCCATGAAATATATGTTTTAGCAGCTAATGAAGCAAAAAGGCGGGGGCTTATGTTTGAAGACCTTTTGCCTATAGTTTCGGAGTGGCAGAAAAACGGGCTTAAAAGCAAGGAAGATATACAGCAGCATCTTAAAAAGCAGGAAGATATTATGCCGCTAACAAAACGAGTGCTTTCAGAAAGCGGGCAAAGAGGCATTCCAACGCAGGGCGATATAGCTTTAGTTATGGGCTGGAAAAAACAATTCAGCGATGAGCTTATTATATACGCCGCTTCTTTAGCGCGCATGGCAAAGCAAAAAATGCCTTACATAGATAAAGTGCTTGATAATTTTAAGCAAAGCAACATAGACACCGTTGAAAAAGCAAAGCAAAGCGGCTTGCGCCAAACAAAGCAGGTATCCGCCCAGCAGTACGAGCAGCGCAGCTATACCGAAGACGAGCTGTCTTCAAATGCGCAGGAACTCTTGAAGGAGGCTGAAAAAGGCATTGAACCGCGAAATATTTAACCAGGCTATTAACGAATGCAAAACAGAACAGCTTAAAAACAGACAGCTCGAAATAAAAAAGCAGCAGGAAGCCTTTGAAAAAAACCCTAAGCTTATAGAGCTTGTTGAACAGCGCCATAATCTAATTTTTGATAATGTAAGTTCCGCCTTTTTAGATTCCACGCCTGACAACATAGATAAACAGATGCAGGAAATAAACAGGCAGATAAAGCTTGAGCTTAATAAAGTTAACCTTCCCGACAACCAGTTTGAAGCAATATACACATGCGAAAAATGCAAGGACACGGGATTTGTCGGAGAGCACAAAAAGGAATTTTGCAGCTGCATATACAGGCGCTGCCGCAGCATAGCGGCTTCGCGCTTTGGCGATACCGCAAGCGATGAAAGCTTTGAAAACTATGACGAATTTGTGTTTTCAGATAAACCGCTTCCAAACAGCAAAGTTTCACAAAGACAATACATGCAGCTAATAAAAGAGATATGCGAAAACTATGCAGACACGCTGCCA
>JBMNUE010000175.1:0-3078 GCA_050946095.1 Christensenellales bacterium | reverse complement strand
GGTTGATGTAATTAGCAGCTCCATGGTGCGGCTGTCTTTTTCCCTGGCTATTATAGTGCTTGTTACATTGCCGTACATAAGCACAAGAATATAGACGATAAACAGAAGTATAAACGCAACCATAGTATTGCTTGATCTGTCTTTGCCAAGTATGGTGGAAGTGCTTTCAGGCTGCATGGACTGCAGTTTTATAGCTTCCTGAGGCGAAACGCCTTTTTCAATGAGCATTGATGTAATATTCAACTGCTTAAGTATTTCAGAAAACATTATTTCCGTTTGGTATTCAAGCTCCTTGTTTAACCATATGGATTCGTATTTTAAAGGTCCTTCAACTACAAAACCCATGTTGACATCGCCGTTTTCTATGGCATTTATGAGTTCGTCGCGGGAAGAATATATTTTTTCGTCTTTTAGATTAAGCATGGACTTAATAGATTCCAGCATCTGCTTATCTTCAAACACATAGCCAGTATCTTTAACTATAATTTCGTAAGGGTTTCTTTCGTTTTCGGCATTGTCTTCATTAGAAAACCAAAGAATGAATCTCGGTATGTTAAAAAGCAGAAACACCACAAGCGCCACTATTGCGGTTGATATGATGGCGCTTTTTTTAGAAAACAGAGTTTTGAACTCATAATTAAATACGGTTTTAAAACCTCTCATTCTTCTTCCCCTCCCACAAGGCTTATAAATATGTCGTTAAGGCTGGGTTCAAACATTCCAAAACGCACTATATTCCAGCCTTTGCCCATAATAAAGCGCAATATTTCTTCCTGCCCGTACTGCGAATTGGTGTCTATTATAAGGAAATCCCCGTCAGACGCTTCTATGGTCGCATTAGGGAAAGCCTGTTTTATGGCATCGGATGTTTCGCTTAAATTCACGCTTTCCGCCTTAAAAATCAGCTTGCCGCGGCCGCGCTCGCGCTTTATTTGCTCCAAACTGCCTGTTAAAAGCACGTTTCCATCGTTTATAAGGCATATATCGTCGCAGACTTCTTCAACATAGCTCATTTGATGGCTTGAAAAAATAACCAGCTTGCCGCGCTCCACAAAATCCGCTATCGCATTTTTAAATATCCGCGCGTTCACAGGGTCAAGGCCTGAAAAAGGTTCGTCTAATATCAATATATCCGGGTCGTTTACAAAGGCCTGTGCAATCTGTATCTTCTGCTGGTTGCCTTTTGAAAGGGTTTCAAGCGGCTTGTTGGCGTAATCGTCAAGATCGAAAAAATGTATCCATTCCTTGGCGCTCTTAGTGGAATCTTCGCGGCTGCCGCCCCTTAGCATGGCAAAATACACAAGCTGAGGCAGCACCTTGTTTTTTGCGTACATGCCTCGTTCTTCCGGAAGATAGCCTATATTGTACTTTTCAGGCTTGAATTCCCTTCCGTCCATTAAAAACTCTCCGCTGTTTTGATTGAAAACGCCCATCATACAGCGTATTGTTGTTGATTTGCCGGCGCCGTTCCTGCCTAAAAAACCCATCGCCCTTCCCGACTGCACTTTAAAGTTTATTCCGTGCAGTATCTCTTTTTCGCCATAGCTTTTTTTGATATCCTTTACTTCAAGTAGCATTGTCTTATCTCCCTGTTTTGCAAAATAACTCCTCGCCGCGCTTATTTTTGCGCCTTAGCGTTTTTTGGTAAAATGCGCTTGCCGCAGTTTTACCGCGCTGGACTATACCATATTACATAAACTTTTTGCAACTTTCATCTGTTTTTTGCGTGATTTATGTAAACTCAAGATAAAAATCGTGTAAAGCGCGTCTTGCTCTCCTTTCATATTTATATTATTATGATATCATAATAATATCAGATTTGCAAGCGCTATATTTCCCGATTCTTTAATTATTTTCTATTCGTTACAGAATATTCACGCCTCGCTCGTTTTGTTTTTAGTAAAAGCGTGTTATACTATGGTGTAACGATTTGTGGGAGGTTTATTATTTTGTTTGGCAAATTCATGAATAATTATTACTACGGCAAGGCGGGCAAAGGCGATTACAACAAAGAAAATCTGCCTAAAAACCGCTGGCAGCTCTTTTGGGAAATGCTGCGCATACGCTTCAGCGGGCTTTTCCAGCTGAATCTTATTGCCGCAATATTTTTTATCCCCCTATTTTATGCTATCGCCAAAGGCTTTGAAGGCTTGTTTTCTTTAGCCCAGCTTATCGTTACAGTACAGCAGGGCGGAGAAAGCATAACGCCTGAAATTTCAGCCATAGCGGAAAACAGCGGTCTGCATGTTTACGCCATACTCTTTAGGATATGCGTTTGGCTTATACCCTGCATTTTAATTACAGGCCCTGCGCAAGCAGCCATGTCATATGTGACCCGCAACTGGGCAAGAGACGAACACGCCTTTGTATTTTCGGACTTTAAAGACGCGTTTAAGTCAAACTGGAAACAGTCGCTTGCAATATCCGGCATTACATCTTTGGTGCCGCTTATAATGCTTATGTCTTGGCAGTTTTACGGACGCATGGCGCAAAACTCCGCATTTTATGTAATACCGCAGGTGTTTGCAATAATAGTGGGTTTTATTTGGCTTTTAGCCCTTCCATACACTTACCCCATGATTGTTACATATAAAATGACCATAGGGCAGATAATAAAAAACTCCGTTTTGCTTGCGATAGCTAAGCTTCCGCAAAATATAGGCGTGCGCCTCGCCATGCTTGTGCCTACGTTTATTGTTGCCCTTATATCCCTATATACGCCGTATGCGCTGTTTGCCCTTATGTTTTTAGGCGGATACTATTTTTTGCTGGGCAATGCGCTTGCGCGCTTTGTGTACGCTTCCTACACAAACGGAGTGTTTGATAAGTATATAAACGCTAAAATACCAGGCGCTCAAGTTAACCGCGGCATAGTAACGGAAGAAGATTTGGAGGAATGGGAAGATGAGCTGCATGATGAAACGGACGACGATAATAATTTCCATTCTTCCCCGTTCGATGACAGCGGCAGCATAATTTAATGTATACGGATTTTGCATCTGTATATGACCGTCTTATGCAGGATGTGGACTACGCGGAATTTGCGCTTGTTTATGACAGGCTTTTGCAAAGCCGCGG
>JBMNUE010000174.1:0-3117 GCA_050946095.1 Christensenellales bacterium | reverse complement strand
TAGTCTAAAACTATCCATCTTCCTTCGCCGTCGCCTTCTTTGCGCCGCAGCGAATAGCCAAACTCTGCAGCCTTGCCGTCTATGTATTCGGCAAGCGCCTTTGTATGCAGCTCGTTTGAGCCGGTGCATATTATAAGATAGTCCGCAAGCACCGTAAGATGCCTTACAGATAAAAGCTTAATATCCTCAGCTTTTCTTTCATACAGGTTTAAAGCCAGAGTTTTAATATTTTTTAGATCTTTTTCTTGCATTTTACCTCCTTTTTTTAAGACAGCCGCCGCTCTAAATCGTCCATGGCATCCTGCGCTTTTTGATAATATCTGCCGCCTTTTGACAAGACATGTTTTTTTGTAAGCTTTAGGCACTCAAGCGCTGCGGTTTTAAGGTCCTGCTGTGCCATTTCACGCAATTTATCAACCCCTGGATAATTGCCCCTTAAAGGTTCTATGCTGTCTGCTAAAAATACGCAAAGCTCCGTATCCGTCATGCCGGGCCTTCCAACCGTGTGGTATGTTATAGCGTTTAATACATCTGAGTCGTCAATGCCGTAAACGGTTTTTGCTATATAGGCCCCTACAAGCCCGTGCAAAAGCGCCGGCGAAGAAAGCAGCTCGCTGTCTTCCGTTAAGCGGTTGTCGCGCGCAATATTTTGCATTTGTGAAAAAGGCATGCACTTGGCGCAGTCGTGAAGTATTGATGCAACGCTTGTTTTAAGCATAGGCGCTTTGTAGCGATATGCAAGAGCCACAGCGGTTTCCCTTACGGATATGCTGTGCTTAAGCCTTGCAGGGCTTAAAGCATCTTCAAGCGCTTCAGCATAGTCCGGCAGATATAGGCCTTCCCTTGCTATTTTATACATTACAGCATCCGGCACCCATTCCGGCACATCGTCAAGCTCTTTAATTTGTCTTCGCACCATTGCAGATGAAGGAAGATTTTCTGCCGAACGAAAAAAAATTCTATGCGCCAAAAATATGCTACGCGCCCCGCGTTCCTGCGATGATTGTAGCACTTTTTGAGTACTATGTCCAACCTTATGGTAAACAATCAGCCCTTTTAATATATGCTCCGGCATGAACGGAATATCCTTTATTATTTCAAGTGTTTCCATGCTTAAGAGCAAGAAAATATTTGAGTCGGGGTTAAGCTCTTTTATTCTGCTTACATATGCAGCGCAGCTGTTTTTTCCTTCGGATTTTTGCTCAGGCAATATGCAAAACGGCGGCTCAATGCAGCAGGACAGAAGATCCTGCCTGTTTTTAAGGCTTAATACAGCGCCATATGTAAGAGGCGCAAAGTATACGGCATCCAAAAAATGCATAGCGTCCTTAGCAATGCCTATATGTCCTTTGTTCAAAGGATCAAAAAAATCTACAAAAACGCCAAGCCGTTTCATAAGACCTCCTTATTTTGTATTATACCCTGATTCTATTTAAAAAACAAAAAGAGCCGATAAGCCGGCTCAGGCTGCCGATAAAGCGTCAAAGGGCTCTTTTATCGTGTATGTTTTCGCTTGAGAGCTTTGCACTCAAGCCAAAAGCATTTTAAATGCATTGCTGCGAAATGCTCCGAGACTTTAGCGCTGGAAGCTTTTCACGATTGTATTTAGGAATATTTGGCCCTTAATATAGCCGAACGCAGCGTAAAATGCTAAGGTTGCAAGTTTAAAAAGCTGTGCACGTCCTGCATTTTCGGCTTAAAGCAATGCGCAAGGCTAAGCAAAAAAATGCAGCGCATTGCCTTAAAACAGTTCTTGGGGCAATTTGCTGCATTTTAAAAGAGCCGTTGAATCGGCTCTTATATGTTTTTATCAAACCATCTCAATTATGACCATTTCGGCGCCATCCCCGCGGCGCGGCCCGAGACGATATATTCTCGTGTAGCCGCCTGCGGCGTTTTTCTCTTCATTGCGCTTGCGGTACTTGGGGCCGTATTCTCTGAAAAGCTTTTCTACAACCGGATTCTTAACATCCTTTGTGCGCTCAAAATAGTCGCTCTTGCTTTCGCCGTATTCCTTTTCAGGCTTCACATTATAAAGGTATGCCATCATACGGCGCCTGGCGTGCAATTTTGACGGAAGGTCGTTTGTAACTTCTATGCTTACAACCTGACCCTTATCGTTATAATATTCTTTGGTAACCTGTTCTGTTTTGTCGTACTCGCGGACAGCCAAAGTTACCAGACGCTCTGCCATGCGACGCACTTCTTTGGCACGATAGAGTGTTGTTTCTATTTTCCCGTTCCAAAGAAGGGCGGTAACTTGGTTGCGCAAAAGCGCCTTACGCTCCGATGCTGGCCGCCCAAGCTTACGTTGTGCCATTGTGTTTCCTCCTTATGCCCGCACAGGGCTACATTATTCTTCGGGTTTGCGCAGTGAAAGCCCCAATAGTGCGAGCTTTTCATCCACTTCTTCCAGGCTCTTTTTGCCCAGATTGCGCACTTTCATCATTTCTTCCGGGGTCTTTTCAATGAGTTCACCCACGGTGTTGATGTTTGCACGCTTCAAACAGTTAAAGGCACGGACTGAAAGATCCAGCTCTTCTATTGTCATTTCGTCGTACTGTGCCTTTTCTTCTTCCTGAGGCTCGTCCTCTTCCACTACGGACGGACGATCCTTTAAGTCAGCAAAAATGGTAAGCTGCTCTGCAAGCACCTTAGCCGCCATGCCTATGGCTTCTTCCGGGCTTAGGCTGCCGTTCGTCCATACTTCCAGGATAAGCTTGTCGTAGTCCATGGACTGGCCGACACGGGTATCTTCCACCCTGTAGTTTACCTTCTTTATAGGCGTGTATATGGAATCTATCGGTATTACGCCTATTGGCATGGGGTTTTGCTTGTTGCGCTCTGCGGGAACATAGCCGCGCCCTCTGTCAAGCGTCATCCAGATGTGGAGTTTCGCGTCCTTGCTCAGCGTGGCAATATGCAGATCCGGGTTTACAACTTCCACTTCGCTGTCCACCCTTATATCCGCACCGCTTACCTTGCACGGGCCTACGGCGCTTATTTCAAGTATTTTCGGCTGGTCGGTATGAAGCTTTACAGCAAGCTCTTTTATGTTGAGAATTATTTCGGTTACATCTTCCTTGACGCCGGGAACAGTTGAAAACTCATGCTGCA
>JBMNUE010000173.1:0-3141 GCA_050946095.1 Christensenellales bacterium | reverse complement strand
TTAAAGAATCGGGAGTTGTGGCCCGTCTGACCAATGCTGCCCAAAATGAGTTAATGAACATTGTTACTATTTTCCTGGGAATATCGGTCGGGGCTACCATGCCGGCAGAAGTATTCCTGTCACCCAATGTGATCTTCGTGTTCATCCTCGGCTGTGCTGCGTTTATGTTAGCAACGGGTGTCGGGGTATTATTGGCCAAGTTGATGAACCTGTTCCTCAAAGAAAAAATCAACCCCCTTATTGGGGCAGCCGGTGTATCGGCGGTGCCAATGGCAGCCCGGGTTGTGCATAAAGTAGGATCAGAGGCTAACCGCCGCAACTATTTGTTAATGCACGCTATGGGGCCCAACGTGGCCGGGGTTATCGGCACAGTTGTTGCAGCCGGGTTGTTTATTAATGCATTGGGATAAAATATAAAGGTTTCTTAATGATGACGTATTTGTACCCTTGTAGCTGCTTTTTACAAGGGTATAATACTGTCTTTTGTCTTTAAACTGAAAACTAACTACTGTTCCCTTGACATGATTGGCCTTCAATCGTAGAATATAGCAGGATAAGTTTCTATTTTCTGTCCGGTGTCGGGGCGTGGCTCAGCTTGGTAGAGCGCTACGTTGGGGACGTAGAGGCCGCTGGTTCAAATCCAGTCGCTCCGACCATTTTAATTCTGGTCAACAAAACGGCTCTTTTTGAGGAGGATTTTCTTTGGCAACTGATGATATTTCCGAAATTAAGAAAAAGTATGAAAAAGGCCTGGTTTTTGTGCATACCGGCAATGGAAAAGGGAAAACCACGGCTGCTCTTGGTTTGGCCTTGCGAGCCATAGGGTATGGCCGTAAAGTATTGATGATTCAATTTATGAAAGGCCGCAATTATGGGGAATTATATGCGGCTGAAAAATATCTGCCCAATTTAACCTTGTATAAATGCGGGCAGGATTCTTTCGTTATGAAAAATAATCCTTCCCAGCTCGATATAGAATTGGCTCGCAAAGGATTAGAGATGGCTAAAGAGGCGGTTTCATCGGGAGAATATGATATGATAATCCTGGATGAGATTAATGTAGCCCTTGATTTCAATCTGATACCTTTGGAAGAGGTTATCGAATTGATTAAGAACAAGCCGGAGAAATTAGATCTGGGTTTGACCGGCAGGTATGCCCCGAAGGAAATAATTGAACTGGCAGATTTAGTAACCGAAATGAAGGAAATAAAACATCCCTACAGTAAGGGGATTCCGGCCCGGGAGGGTTTTGAATATTGATCTGGAATGAATGCGTATAGCGCATTCTTTAATTTTATAGGCGAAAGTTACGGAGGACCAATATAATGGAAAAGCATGAAAAGATCTTAGAGGGTGATGTCCGGACTGCATCTCGTTTGATTAGAGACCTGGAAGACGAGATACCTGAGGCGATTACCACCATTAAGAAAATCTATCCCCATACTGGCAAAGCCCATGTGATAGGCATAACCGGTTCCCCGGGGGCGGGGAAAAGTACTCTGACTGACGGACTGATAGCTTCGCTCCGCGGCAAAGGCAAGACCGTGGGGGTTCTGGCGGTGGATCCTACCAGCCCTTTTACCGGGGGGGCGATATTAGGCGACAGAGTAAGAATGCAGCGCCATGCTGAGGATCCGGAGGTATTTGTCAGAAGCCTGGCCACCAGGGGAGCTTTAGGCGGGCTTTCCAAGGCGGTTGGCGACAGCATACATGTTATGGACAGCATGGGCAAAGACTACATCATTGTTGAGACCGTGGGGATTGGGCAGCAAGAAGTAGAGATTATGAACCATGCCCATACGACGCTGGTGGTTCTGGTGCCCGGTATGGGGGATGCTATCCAATCGATTAAGGCTGGTATAATGGAGATCGCAGATATATTTGTAATCAATAAAGCGGACCGTGAAGGTGCAGACCGCCTCTTTCACGAAGTAACCATGGCTCTGGATATGGCCTTCCAAAAGCAGGGGTGGAGGCCTCCTATCGTTAAGGTGGAGAGCGTATTTGATGATAAAAAGTTTAACCAGGGCATAGAAGAGATCGTTGCGGGTGTGATCGAGCACCACAACTATCTGCTCCAACATGACTTGCTGGGAGAACGTAAGCGGCGCAAAGCGGTTTGTGAGGTAAACGCTGCTCTTCAAGCCTGTATCCTGGAGCCTATTATGCAGAAGCTGGTGTCAGAAGGGGTTCTGGAAGAGATGGTGCAGAAGGTGATTAATAGAGAGTCTGATCCTCATACCCTGGCAGAAGAGATCGCCGTTCAATACTTAAAGCAAGGGTAAGAGATTGCCAATACAGGGGGACGAAAGGCCCCCTTTTTTTATCGGAAACTCTTGGGATTAATGCCATATTTGTTAATTTTCCTGATAACGGTAGAGGCATCCACATTTAGGGCAGAGGCCACCCGGCGGGTGGATTTGTACTTGGTATAGGCGTGTTCAATTACCTGTTTTTCTACTCTTTCGAGGATTTGCTTCAATGGGATGTTATCTAATTCCGATGGATTGGGTATTTTAAAAGAAACGTCTGAGCTTATCCGCCTGGGTAAATAGGGCGGGGTAATTATATCCTCCGGGCAGGTGACTATCAGGTTCTCAACTAGGTTTTCTAATTCTCTTATGTTTCCTGGCCAATTGTACTGACAGAAAAGACTGATACATTCTGCATCGAACTCTTTTTTAAGGTTGTATTTAATACAGTACAGCATAGTAAAATGTTTAATTAGAATGGGTATATCAGCGGTCCTTTCCCGCAAAGGAGGAATATGGACTGGAATAACATTCAGCCGGTAGTAAAGATCCTCCCTGAAAAGCTTATCTTGAACCATTTGATAAAGGTCGCGGTTAGTTGCGGCAATTATCCTAACATTTGCCTTTTGATAGCTATTGCCTCCTACCCGGATAAATTCCTTATCCTGGAGAATCCTGAGCAGTTTAACCTGCAGATTATAAGGCATTTCCCCGATTTCATCCAGGAATAATATCCCATTTTCTGCCAGATCTATAAACCCCGGCTTTCCCTCTCTTTTTGCCCCCGTAAATGCTCCGGGCTCATAGCCAAACAATTCGGATTCAAACAGGTTCTCAGGGATTGAACCGCAATTTACCTTAATTAATGGCCCGTCTTTTCGTTCACTGA
>JBMNUE010000172.1:0-3152 GCA_050946095.1 Christensenellales bacterium | reverse complement strand
TCCAAAGACTGCTTTATTTTTTCGTAGCTCATTTAAACAATTTCTCTCTTTCGTCTAAGCTCTCTTGCCAGAAATTCATAAAACGGTCAAGCCCTAATTCCTGCAAATTGCTATAAAATTCTTCAAAGCTTTCATCGTCAATGGGCGTTTCGCCTATAACCCAGCGGGCTATCTGCTCGTCCACCGCTCTGCCTATCGCCTGCTGCAGCGGTATTATTTCCTTCTCTTTAGAAAAATCAAGAGGTATTACGGGGAAGGCTTCGACTGCGTATTGATTTATAAGTTCCATTTGACTTGTTAAATGCTTAACATCTTTATCAAAATAGTTTTTCTGAAACTCTGTCGATGTAATGCCCGGCGGCACTGCGCCCGTTGAGATAACGGAGTCTGATAAGAACATGGCAGTCTGCGCATCCTGCGTTTTACGCCATGTGCCGTCTCCATCCACAAGGTAATCCTCGTCTTTAACGCCTTCGCTTGCAAGTATGGCGCCGTCAAGCGTGTAAAGATAATCCACCCAATTCAAAAGCTCCTTAGGGTCCTTGCATTTAGATGTAATGGCAAATGTGCCGGTAGTAACGGGCGAAGCAAGGGCTCTATAAATTTGCTTGTCATTGTATTTAAGAGGCGGCATCACAGAATAAGAACCGCTCCATTCATTAGGAAGGACCTGCGAAATAATAGGCGTTATAACAACGCCGTATTTTTTTTGAGTTTTAGCGTCCGTAACCCTGCGCAGCATGTCCGCCTGCGTAAAGCCTTCGTTATCTATAAGTTTTTCTTTATAGAGTTTATTGAGCCATGTAATAAAAGCGCGGAAATTTTCATGCTGCGGGGCAAAATACGCCTTGCCGTTTTCACTATAAATGTTGAAATCATCTGCGATAAAGCCAAAGGCGTGGCTTAAATATTTAAGATCGTAGCTGCCTATAAATGTAAGCGGTATTTCATCTGCCGAAGCGTTTCCGTTTGGATCTTGGTCGCGGAAAGCTATAAGCATTTCTTCAAAGGATTGTAAATCATCCGGCATATCAAGCCCAAGCTTATTAAGCCAATCCGTATTAACCCAAAGGCAGTTCTGCATAGGCATAAAATCTATGTGCGGGAGCGCTGCTATGGCGCCATCAGGCAATGTGATTTCCTGCATAAAGCGCGGATTTTCATTAAGCAGTTTATAAAGCGAAGGCGCATTTTCTTCTAAATACGGCTTAAGGTCTATTATGACTCCGCTTTCATAAAGCTCTATTGTTTCAGCAGGGCTTAGTTCCGCTTTAAAAAGCGCATCGGGCAGTTCTTCAGCGGTTTCATAGCTTTTAAGCTCTTTTTTCCATTCTTTTTCATCCGTAAACTGCCTAAGGCTTAAAAACACTCCGCTCCTATCTTCCATGCGGCTGAAAAATTTGTTTGTTTCCCAGTCGCGGTAAGTATCCTGCGGGTCAAAGCCGGCAATAATATATTCTTCTGAAGCTGCGCCCAGTAAAGCGCACATTGCAAAACAAAGCGCCAAGCATATGGTAAGTATATTTTTTCTCATGCTCTACCTCCTTGTAGGCTCGTAAGGTACAAGGGGTGTCCAGTCTTTTTTAGGAAGGGACATCATATTTGCGGGATATTTTCCGGGCGTTTTTAGCTTGAAGCCCAAATCTGCATTTAAGTTTGCGTCATCGCTTGGCACCATAACGCCTTCTGCTTTAACAGCACCGCTTTGATTTTCTTCAAGTATGCTTGCTACAAGTATAAATTCCGTCTGCTTAAGGGTTGAAACCAGCTCTTCCGGCGCAAGCGCTTCTATTGTGTATTCGCCGGGGTAAAGCGAATCAAACATATATCTTCCAAAAGCATCCGTTTTAGTTTCCGCTGCAAGCTCGCCGTATTGATACACCCTTATCGTAAGGTCGGGTATGCCGGGTTCTCCTTCGTCTTGCATGCCGTCTCCATCTAAATCGAGCCAGGCGAAGTCGCCCAGTTTGCCCATAGCTCCCATGCCTATGTCTTGGCTTGTTTTATATTCTCCCATATTAAGCATTATAGCATCGGACTTGCCGTTTTCCTTTTCATTTCCTTCAGTTTCTGAAACAATAATGCTTGTTCTATTTTGAGTGTCCACGCTTCTTGCAAAGCGGAAGCTTGAAGGGAGCTTCGCCTCTATATAGTATTCTCCGGGGTACATATTTGTAAACGCAAAAAATCCGTCCTGTCCTGAAACCGCAGACCCTGCAGCGGTACCGTCTGCGTAATAAAGGGTTACAGGTATACCTGAAATATTTTCCTGTCCCCCGCCTATGTTCCATACAGAGCCCGATAATCCGCCAAACTGCACTACGGCAAGCGATACATCTGTTGTATCCTGCGTTACAGTAAACGAAGCTTCCCAAGTGCCATCGTTAAATTCTGCAGTCGGGTAAAGCACAACATGATCTTCCGGCAATTTGAGCTTGACATTATAATCCCCTATATGTAGCTCCGGTATGGTGGCTTTGCCCGAAGCATCGGTCGTAATATCAAACTTGGTATTAAGCCTTTCAGAATAAATGGAAAGCTCGCCCATCTGATACGGGCTGTCGCTATCGTCTTTAAAAGCGTTCAAGTTGTTATCGTAAAACGTGAAAACATCAATTGATTTTTTGGGCGAAGCTGCAATATCGGAAACTATATCAGCTCCCATGTCAAGCTGTATATCAGTTGAAGACCTGTTTGAAAGCGCAGGTTCGACAAGGCTGTTTTGAGCAAAAGAAACAAGGTATTCTTCAGGAAGGCTTAAATTAAGCTTATAGTTTCCAGGTCTTAAAGATTTTATTTCAAAATTGCCGTGTTCGTCGGAAGCCGCGGTATTTTCAGCGCCGCTTGAATCTACAAGCTTAATATATTGGCCTGTAAGCGGAATATCTTTTTCTGAAAACACACCGTCAAAATCTTCATCCGAAAATATTTGTCCTTTTATGCTTCCCGTTTTAACAGCGTAAACCGTGTCGAATTCTTTTTCCTCGCTGCTTTTAAGCGTAAACATATCGCTTATAAATTCACTTGCGTCTAACTTTGGCATCGAGTAAACATGTCCCTCTGGCAATGTAAACTTTAAATAGTAGTTTCCAGGAAGAGCGCCTTTAAGGGAAAACCTTCCATTTTCATCGCTTTCAGCAACCGTATATTGC
>JBMNUE010000171.1:0-3159 GCA_050946095.1 Christensenellales bacterium | reverse complement strand
GAGCAGCGAATACGGGGGATCCCCGGGATTTCTGCCGTCAAAATACCTGCTGTAATTTTCTATGCCTGTGCAAAAGCCTATTTCGCGCAGCATGTCTATGTCGTAGCGCGTGCGCTGGAGTATGCGCTGCTCTTCCAGCAAAAGCCCCTGCTCATGGAAGCTTTGCGCCTGCTTTTCCATGTCTTTTTCTATCTGCTTTATTTTATCCTCGCGCCCTTCTATGTTTGATACATAGTGGGAAGCGGGGTACACGGACACATGGTTTACGTTTCTTAATATTTCCCCTGTCGCCAAATGGAACTCCGATACACGCTCTATATCGTCGCCAAAAAATTCTACGCGCACGCCGTCTTCCCTGCTGCCTATGGGGATAATATCCACAACGTCCCCGCGTATCCTAAAATTGCCGCGCTCAACGCTTATGTCGTTTCTGCTGTACTGTATGTCGACAAGCTGCTTGGCTAAGCTTTCAGGGCTCATATGCATGCCGGGGCGAAGCGATACCATCTGCCCCTGGTATTCAGAAGGGTCGCCCATGGAATATATGCAGCTGACGGAAGCCACTATTATTACATCTCTGCGTTCATATAAAGCCGCCGTGGCGCTGTGCCTTAATCTGTCTATCTCGTCGTTTACGGAAGCGTCCTTTTCTATATAGGTGTCGCTTGAAGCTATATATGCTTCCGGCTGGTAATAATCGTAGTAGGATACGAAGTATTCAACCGCATTGTCCGGGAAAAACGCCCTGAACTCGCTGCACAGCTGCGCCGCTAAAGTCTTGTTGTGCGCTATTACAAGAGTGGGCTTTTGCACCCGCTCTATAACATGCGCCATGGTGAAGGTTTTTCCCGAACCCGTTACGCCAAGCAGCGTTTGATGCTTTTGCCCGCTTAAAACGCCTCGGCTCAAAGCTTCTATAGCTTTCGGCTGATCGCCCGTTGGCGAAAACGGGGCTTTAAGTACAAATTTAGCCATTATTTAAATATTATGTCTTCCCTAAGTCTATAAAGCGTTGCGCCGCGCCCCCTGTGGCAGAAGGCGTCGACAAACCAGTCTATCTTTTTTTCAGCGTCATACTGCGGCAGCCCATAGCGTATGCCTTTTCTGCTTTCGCCTTTCATGTTGGAATCCGTCCAGAAAACGCTGTCGCTTTCGGCGTTATAGTCTTTGGTAAATATAAGGCTGTGGGCGCCCACGCCGTAGTAGTAGTCGGCGCTCATCTGAAAATAATCTCCCTTTTGAACCTGCTGCATAAATTCGCGCGCCTTTTGCTTGTTTTCCTTTTTAGAAAGCTCCTTGTCGTACTTGAACTGGGCGGCCATTACAAAGGGATTCCCATCATTAGCTGGTATTTCTTCCCATTCTATGCCGTACTGGTAGGGCTTGGATTCTTCCCTTGGCAGGTTGTTCGGTATGCGAAGCTCCGCATCGGGAAATTCCGCTATGCGGTATTTATCTTTGGATTGCGTAAAAACATATACGGTGAAGTTTTTGCACAAATATTTGTCGCCCGAATAGTGTGCGGACTGAAGCCTGCCGTTTGCGGCATCGTACAGGGACTTCGCCTGCGACAGATAATCCTCTATAAAAGATTCCCTTGCGCTTTTGTGCTCGGCGCTTTGAGCGTTTGCAAGTACTGGAAGCGCCATAATAAGGCATAGCGCCAATGCAATTATTTTCTTCATAATAAACTCCTTTTAACAGCGATACTAAGTGTTACATAAAATTAACAATTATATTATACACATTTATTGCGGCGCGTTCAAATAGCGCAGGCTTTAAAAACAAAGGAAAAGATGCTAAAATCTATCGGTGTTAGGAGGTGTTTTATGGCATCCTTTGTAGACAGGGCGCATGTAACATTTAAGGCGGGCGACGGCGGCAACGGCGGCGTTTCGTTCCACAGAGAAAAATTCGTAGTAAACGGAGGGCCTGACGGAGGAGACGGCGGCCGTGGCGGCGATATAGTGCTTGTGGCAAGCGATAATTTGCATACCCTGCTGGACTTTAGCTATAAAAAAAATTACAGGGCGGAAAATGGAGCGCCCGGCAGCAGCAATAAAAGGACGGGCAAATCCGGGGAGGATCTAATTATACCGGTACCCGTAGGCACCGTTGTAATAGACAAGCAAACCAATAAAATAGCTGCCGATATGTCAAAAAACGGCAAAAAGAAGGTGCTGCTTAAAGGCGGCCGCGGCGGCTTTGGCAACACGCGCTTTGCAACGCCCACAAGGCAGGCGCCGAACTTTGCAAAGCCGGGCGTAAAAACGCAGGCGAGGGAGTTCATTTTAGAGCTTAAAAGCATTGCGGATGTCGGCCTGGTGGGCTTCCCAAACGTTGGGAAAAGCAGCATTTTATCCGTTGTAACAAGGGCTAAGCCTAAGATAGCAGCATACCATTTTACTACATTAAGCCCAAACCTTGGCATATGCTCTTACGACGGGCAAAGCTTTGTTATGGCGGATATACCGGGGCTTATAGAAAACGCAAGCGAAGGCGCGGGCCTGGGCTTTAACTTTTTAAGGCATATAGAGCGCACAAGGCTTATAATTCATGTGGTGGATGTATCGGGTTCCGAAGGCAGGGACCCCGTAGAAGACTATCATCTTATAGATAAAGAGCTTCAAAAATACGGCGGGCTTAATAAACGCGTCGCTATAATTGCGGCAAACAAAATGGACCTGCCCAATTCAGAAGAAAACCTTGCCCGGCTAAAAGAAGCGGCAGGCGATACGCCGGTAATTCCCGTAAGCGCCGCCTTAAACAAAGGCTTTGACGCTTTGCTTGGAAAAACGCTTGAGATGCTGTCTAAAATGGAGCCCGTAAAGGAATTCGACGAAGAAATTACCATAGCCGAAGAAGCCGAATACGGCTTTGAAGTGGAAAAAATATCGGACCATGTTTACAGGGTTTTTGGCCCTTCAGCCGAAAGCCTTATAGATTCCGTGAACTTTTCGGATTATGAGTCCATGCAGTGGTTCCAAAAAACTCTAAGAACGAGCGGCATTATAGATGCGCTTAAAGAAGCGGGCTGCGAAGAAGGCGACAGCGTGCAGATGAGCGGCGTATCGTTTGACTTTATAGAATAACATAGGAGAGACATATGGAATTAAGTTCAAAAAACAGGGCAAAGCTGAGATCCATGGCAAACAAGCT
>JBMNUE010000170.1:0-3192 GCA_050946095.1 Christensenellales bacterium | reverse complement strand
GCGGCGATTCCATTGCAAGCATCATGCTTCCAATAATGCTCATAACTATATGCATGCACATGATACTTGGAAGCAATACCACCACAGTGTCTGTTGTAATCCCCGGGGTAATTTTCATGTGCTCCGACATACTTCCATCTGAAATAGTGATGTTCACAGTTTATATAACAACCGTAGCGCAATGGCTGTTCCCATTTCACTCTGTGCCTCTTATGATGGGCGTTTCACAAGACTACTTCAGCTCAAAGCATGTGCTTAAAATGGGCATTGCCTTAACAGCAATGGTATTTATAGCAATATTCGCTCTATATATTCCGTGGTGGAAGCTTATCGGCGTTATTTCAAACTAATAAAATAAGCTAAAAGTCCATTAATTAAGTTTTCCAATATTACGATATAGCAAACCACCGCAAAAGCGGTGGTTTGTTTCTCGTTTTCATTAAGAGCTTGAACTACACAAACATTATGTACATAATATTATACTTTTCGTTCTTTATCCTATCATCTCATGGCAAAGCGAGCGGCTGATAAGGTTCAGCCGGTTTTCTTTGTCGGCTAAGATCCACATAAGCTTTGTAACGGCGGCTTCTGTGGTCATATCGTGCGCGCCGTATATGTTTTTGCTGTTTAAAATGCCGTGCCCGACTTCATATACGGAAAAATCCGACTTTTCGTAAAGGCATTGCGTTGTAACAAGAGTTATTATTCCGCTTGCAGATAGATTCTGCAAGCTTTTTACTAAGTTTCGCCTTATATAGTGCAGGCCGCCTAAGCCGAAAGCTTCCATTACAAGGCCTTGGTAATTGGCTTTTTTAATATGGCGGAATATTTCGGTATCGGTCCCCGGCATAAGCTTTAGGAGAAAAACCCTGCTGTCTATTTTAAGCATATCCTGCTTGCTAAACGGCAAAGGGGCTGTCTGGCTAAACTTATCCAAATGCAGCCCTTCAGCGTCAAAATATCCAACGGGCGGCGCATTTATAGAATCGAAAGCGTCAAAAGAAAGGGTGCGCATTTTTACCGCGCGCGTGCCGAATATAACCTTATTGTGAAAAGAAATATATACGCTTGGGTTTGCCAAAGATGCAACGGAAAAGGCCTGTTCAAGGTTAAGCGGCGCATCTGAATACGGGAAATTAAGCGGCAGCTGCGAGCCGGTAATTACAACGGGCTTTTCTATGCCCTGAAGCATAAAGCTTAGAGCTGAGGCCGTGTATGCCATAGTGTCCGTACCGTGGGTTATAACCACGCCGTCAGAAGTTTCAAGCGCTGCAAGCACTTCGCGCGCCAATATGCCCCATTCTTCAGGCTGTATATTGCTTGAATCCAGGGAAAATACATCTTTTGGAACTATATCGTAGTTCTGCCTTAGCCTGGGAAGAAGCTGCAGTATTTCTTCCGCCCTAAGGGCAGGCTCCAGCCCGTTTGCGGACTGCATGCTGGCTATTGTGCCTCCCGTTGCAAGCAAAGCTATGCGAGGTTTCATAACAAGCCTCCGTATGTTTAATTAGGTATTGAATTGCTGTTTGGCATAGATAAAAGCGCGAGCGGGCAGCTTAGTTGAAGTTCAAAGCCATTAGCGGGCAGGAATACTGTATCCCCTGCGTTTAACGATACAAAGCCATCTTCCCAGCTGAGTGTGCCGGGCTTTATCAGGGTAAGCATTTTAAAGCGTTCGGGACTGCTTGTTATTGTAGCGTTGTCGCAGTCAATATACCGCTGCGTTATAAAATAAGGCGTGTTAAAAACTTCCTCAAGCCTGCCGTTTTTTAGCATTTTAGTCTTAGGCTTTACGGCGCTGCCGTTAAAAGAAAGATCGCTTACATTTAACGCATCTTCTATGTGAAGAGCGCGCTTGTTGCCTAAATTATCCACTCTGTCCCAGTCGTAAAAGCGGTAAGTTATGTCGCTGCTTTGCTGTATTTCGTACAGCGTTATGCCTTCGCCTATGGCGTGCACCGTGCCTGAAGGTATATAAAAAGCATCGCCCGCTTTAACGGGAACATAGCGCAAAAGGCCGGGTATTTCTTCAGTATGCTTTGAAAATGCATTTTTAAGGTCTTCTTTTGTTACGCCTTGTTTTATTCCGTAAACTATTTTGGCATCTTTTTCCGCATCCAAAATAATCCACGCTTCTGTTTTTCCGAGCTTTTTTTCTTTGGCAAGTGCATAGTCGTTGTCCGGATGCACCTGTACGCTTAGCCTATCCTTGGCGGATATAAGCTTTAGCAAGAGCGGGAACGGGGTTTCAACGCCCGTGCCTATTAAATCTTTTCCGTAGCGTTTTATTAAATCAGGCAGGGAATTCCCCTTATTATCTGTGCTGCTCAAATTTTCAAGGCAGCTTACTTCCAAGCTTTCTCCTGTTCTTTTGTCAGGTATATCGCGGCCGAAAATGGTGCGCAAGCTGTCCCCGCCCCATGGGGTCATAGCGCCATAACGGTAAGCCGGCAGCATTTTAATGGGGGCTAATTTAGTCATACTATGTCCTTTGTCGCGACTATATCAGATTCGGTTCCGGCAACGTTTTTAATAAGCACATCGCCCACAAGTATGGGTATAGAAAATTTTGCGTGGTTTATTTCTTCCATGCATTCTTTTATTTTGTTTTTTGGTATAGGTTTTGATGTTTTTAAGCTCACAGGCATAGGGCTGCCTTTTACGGGCGCCACGGCCGTTACCATGCGAACGGGGGATATGCATTCCTGGCGCGCGTAAACTTCGCCGCGCTTGCAGGTGTTGCCTTCTACCTTTGTAACTTCTCCGTTTTCAAGCGTTACGGTAAGAAGGCAGCCCATAGGGCAGGATATACAGGTTATTTCTCTTTTTTGCATTTTATTCATCCTTTGCTGCTAATTTTATTATGGAATAGGCAAAAATTCTCATAGATTCAAAAAGTCTGTCCAAATCAATGTGTTCATCGGCTTGATGAGCCACATCGGCTTCGTCCTGGAAAAGCGCGCCGAAGGCTACGCCTTCTTCAAGCATTTTTGCATATGTGCCGCCGCCTATGGCAAGCGCCTTTTTTTCAAGCCCAGTTACTTCGTGGTATGCTTCCAAAAGCTTTTGAATAAGCTCGCTGCTTTCAGGCACGAAGTGCGGAGCCTTGTCCACGGTTTTAATAATTCCAAATTCCGGAAGATGCTGCTTTATAAGCTTTAAGGCGTAGTCCCTGTCTGCAAGTATGGGGCA
>JBMNUE010000169.1:0-3217 GCA_050946095.1 Christensenellales bacterium | reverse complement strand
GGTCAAATCGTCATTGGAAAACAAGTCCACGAGATTTTTAAAAGGATAGCTGAAACCATTGTTGTTTACTGTGTTTACAAAGGAACTGTCTCTGTCCCAAAATTTGTCCTCGCTTCCTAATGTGCAGTCGCCTCCAAATGTAACAACTATGTCATTTTGCGCATATATAAGCGCTGGCAAGGTAAGGAAAACCAAAACGCACAGAAAAGCAAGCATTTTTTTCTTCATAAGTTTCTCCGCATATAAAACCATTTTATAAATCTATTGAGCGTTTTTCACACTGCGCATTACAGTTTGCACTTCCAAGCCGTAAGGCGCAAACATGCTGCCGAGTTTATTATAGGAAGACTTAAAAGCTTTCACCAGCTCCTCAAGCCTAATAATATATACGGCTCCATAAGGCAAGTCGAGCGTTCTTTGCCAAATAAAGCGCGCCGCAGCAAGCTTATCATAAAGCAAGCCTTGAATGTCCTCATCGCTCTTAAAGCTTTTTAAAACCTCCATAATACAGCTTGCAGTAAAGCCTGCATGCGCATCCCAAAGCAGTTCCGGCAAGGACTCAATCCGCCAGAAAGCTTTTTGTTCATTTCGTATCATATTAAGTATAGCATAAAACTCGGGATAAAACAAACGTTTGCGTTCAGCAGATATGCTGAAAAAAATATCGGCAAATTCTTTTTTAAGTATAAGGGACATGATGACCGCTAAAAAATCGCTGTTGCTTTCTTGGAAAGGGCTTGTATAGTAAAGCAGCGCGTTTAATTTTGCAATATTATCCGCATACATTTTAGCATTATAAGCGGACAAGCTTTTTTTAAGATTGTTTACGCTGATTTCCTGCAGCACTTCCGACTTGCCGCTGAAATGGTGGTAGAAGCTGCCTTTTGAACAACCTAAGCCTTCAACAATCATTTCAACCGTTGTGTTGTCGTAGCCGTTTTGGCAAAATAGCTTTTCTGCATTAGATAATATTTGCTCGCGCCTGCTCTGCCCTTTTTTAATATTCTTATCCGTCAATTGTATTCAATCTCCTGTTGTACAGCACGGTAGTAGGAAGCGCACAGCAGTTCGCGCCTGTACTCTTCGCCGTTGCGCAAAAACACACGGTATGTGTTTACAATGTAGCCGTCTCTTTGTTTTTTGGTTTGTTTTTGAGTTCCTAAAGGAAGCTCTGCGTTTTGTACATATTTTATTTCATTTGGCGCCTTGGTCGTTTTAACAAGCTCTGTTTCAAGCTTTATGCTCTCTCCCGCGCCATTTTGCATGCCGAAAATTTCAACATATACTTCTTTGTTTTTATAGTACGATATAATAAAAACAGGCGTGCTTTTGTCGTTTCTGAACGAAAAGTCTATGTTGGGCCAGTTTACCGTAGCGTCAAGCCCTTTATCTATATAGTTTGAAGGCCATGGGTGCGGGCTGCGGTTTATAATGGTCATTCCCGCCATAGCTGCTGCGTTAAACAAAGTGGAAGAAACCTGGCACACCCCTCCGCCTGTTTCGTCTTGGCTTATGCCGCCTGCAATTGCCGGGGCCGGCAAATAGCCCTTTTGCGCAGTTCTTTCCCCTGTTGTGCGGTTAAACGAAAAAATTTCTCCCGGCATTACTGATGTTCCGTTTATAGCTTGCGCCGCCAGGCTTATGTTTACATTGCGGCTGTTGTTATTGTTGGTTTTAGTTGAAAAGCTTGACAGCATTGCAAAATTATTTTGCAGTTCCACGCTGCTCACCTTGGGCAAAATAGGCTCTGAAGATAAATTTATCTGCGCATTAAAGCTGCCGTTATTTATATTATCCATAATGGCTTTGTATATTACGGAGCTGTCTATATGCGCGCCCTGCACATCCTGCGTTACGGTAAAGCGCTTGGTGTTATAGTCAAAGCTTGCTATTACGGCGTTAACGGGCTCTTTATTTACTTGGCCGGCTATCTCTTCGCTTATGCGCATTGCATCGGCTTCGTTAAAAGAAGAATTGCTCGTTAAATAGGCCTTGTCTTTCAATGTCTGCTGGGTATGCAGCCAGCGCGTTTCAAAAGGCGTTTTGCCGTTTTCCTTATTCCATACAAAGCCTTGCCGGCCTATGCAAAACGCCCTGTCCACCAAGGTATCGGCATCAGTTGAAAAGGCTAATTCATTATCTGAAATAAGCCATGTTTTGCCGTCTATGTTTATAGTAATTTGCAGGCCTTTTGCCTGATTTATAGTGTTGCTTGCAATTAAATTATGCGCTTCAGAATTTGTTAGCCCGTCTACATTTTTCCCGTCTATATATACGCCTTCAAATATAGTATCGCGGTCCATATAGCTAAGCTTATTGTTAAAGTCTTCGTTTTCTTTAAAAGCGCTGTAAATAAAAAACAGCATTGCAGCTAAAGCAATAAAGGAAACAAGCGCCACAGTAAGCCATATTTTATTGTTTTTAGGTTCAGTATAGTAATTATCCGTGCGGTTCAACTGTTCTTCATGTGGCACGCCGCGCTCTTCAAGATACGGGTCATGCAATGGATTGTAGTTTTGCGAAGGCACAAAAGAATAGGCTTCCCAGTCGTTATTTTCTTCAGGGTACAAGCCGTTATTTTGGTTTGTTTCAGGCGAATAAAAATCGTCCTGATATCGTGCGCTGCGTCTTTTTCTTTTTGGTTGCACGGTTTAGCCTCCACCTTTTCGGGTATAGTAATATTGTAGTTTTGCAGACATATTTTGTCAAGCAAACCATGACTACGGATCGGTTTTACAAGCACAATAATAAAATAAAACCGAGCCCTTGACATTGAGCAGCATTTAAATGTATGCTAACGAAAACAACAACAAGGAGGATTTTCTAATGAAATTTTACAAGTGCAACATTTGTGGAAACATCGTCGCTTTCGTAGAAGACAAGGGCAATCCTATCTTTTGCTGCGGCCAGCCTATGGAAGAGATAATTCCAGGCACAGTTGATGCATCCAAAGAAAAGCACGTGCCGGTCTACGAGGTAAAAGGAAATACGGTAACCGTAAAAGTCGGTTCTACTCCTCACCCCATGACTGAAGAACATCTTATTACGTGGATTGCCCTTGAAACCAAGTTTGGCAATCAGCGCAAAGAGCTTAAGGCAAACGATAAGCCTGAAACAAGTTTCGCCATGGTAGACGGCGATGAAGTAAAGAACGTTTACGCTTACTGCAATTTGCACGGGCTTTGGAAGGCCTGAGGAGGACAATATGGAATATAAA
>JBMNUE010000168.1:0-3270 GCA_050946095.1 Christensenellales bacterium | reverse complement strand
TTACTTGGACGAATGGGTGGGCTTTATAGGCCAGCATGAAGAAGGAACCGTTGGCATGCTGCATATTTTTGACGAATACCGCAAGCACGGCTTCGGCTACGCCCTTGAAGCCATGATGATAAATAAGCTTATAGATTTAGGGGATATACCCATAGGGCATGTTGTTATAGACAACCATGCTTCGCTTGCGCTTCAAAGAAAGCTCGGCATGACCATAAGCGAAGGCACCATAAGCTGGGTAGTCTGATATGGACGGGCTTAGCCTTGGCTTTTTAGCTAAAGAACTTAAAAACAGCATATTAGGGGCAAGGATAGATAAAATACACCAGCCATTTGACGATATGCTTATTTTTTCTTTGCGCGAAAAGGGCAGAAACTGCCGCCTGCTTATAGCGGCGGCGCCCAGCTGCACAAGGATACACCTTACAGAAGCCGAATTTGAAAACCCCGAAAAAGCCCCGATGTTCCTTATGCTTATGCGAAAGCACCTGCAAGGCGGCAGGATAATAGCAATCGAACAGATAAACGGGGACAGGTTTTTAAAAATAGACATATCATCCCGCGGGGAACTCGGCGACAGCAGCGTAAAAACGCTGTATTTTGAAGCCATGGGCAGGCACAGCAACCTTACATTGGTTGAAGACGGCATAATTATAGACGCCATACGTCGCGTTACGCCGGATATGAGCAGGGTAAGGAATCTGCTGCCGTCCCTTAAATACGAAATGCCGCCCATGCAGGATAAGCTCGACCCGTTTAATGTGGATTTTAATGCCTTGAAAGCAAGGCTTCAAAATGCCGAAGGACGGCTGGATAATTTCCTGTTTGAAAATATTTCAGGCCTAAACGCAAGATCTTCAAAGGAATTGGCTTTTAGGATAACAGGGGAAGAAACGTCGTCTATACAGAGCCTGGGCGATAAATCTTTATTATCTAAAGAAATATACAAACTGCTTAACTCGCTTGAAAGCTTGTTTAAGCCATGCCTTGTAATAAACAGCGAAGGCAGGCCTGCTGACGCCCTGCCTTTTCCTTATATAACACTAAAACAAAACAAGGTAGAGTATACCGAAAGCTTTTCTTTTGCTTTGGACAGGCTGCACACCGCAAAGGACAGCAGCAACCGTTTAAGGCAAAAGGCGCACAGCCTTATGCGCTCCATAAAAAAGGCCGCTAAAAGGTACGAAACGCGCATAGCAAAGGAGCGTGAGGCTCTTGCGCGCGGCGATGAAATAGAGGATTTGCGTATATCGGGCGAAATACTCATGGCTTTTGCGCACGATGTTAAAAAGGGCGCAAGCAGCGTAACGCTCCCAAACTATTATTCCTTAAAGGGAGAAAATATAACTATATCGCTCGACCCTTCTCTTTCCGTGCAGCGCAATGCGCAGAAATACTTTAAGCAATACAAAAAGTACGGCACGGCTGCTAAAATGGCGGAAAAAAGCATTTTGGAGGCTGAACGATCCCTTAATACAGCGCAGCAGCTGCTGTACGACTTGGAACAAGCTGAAAACACAACGGATATAGACTTTGTGCGCGGCGAAGCGGAAAAGCGCGGAATAATAAAAAAGCGCCTTAAGCAGGATAAAAAAAGACGGCAGAATATAAAATCCTCCCATTTATGCTTTGTTTCAAGCAACGGGATACAAATACTGGTAGGAAAAAACAGCAGGCAGAATGAAGCCCTGCTTAAAACCTCCGCCCCTGATGATATATGGCTGCACGCTAAAAACATACCTGGAAGCCATGTAATAATTAAAAATCCGCCGGATAGCTTGCCTGATTCTACGCTTAAACAAGCTGCAAACCTTGCGGCTTACTACTCCAAAAGCCAAGGAGGCGGCGTGGAAGTGGACTACTGCCTGCGCAAATATGTGAAAAAAAGGCCGGGCGCAGGGCTTGCCGCAGTAACATTTTCAAACAACAAAACGCTGTACATAACGCCCGATATAAAAATAATACGGCAGCTGAAACAGTGCGAGTAGCAATAAGCGTAGTGCGATAAGCCTGTAAATTTATGTTTGCCTATAACATTAATTAGGCAAAAGATTTTTTTAATTCATAACATTAAATGTATGCCAAGCGAATTTTGAAATTTAGCGTATCAATATAAAAAATTTAAATAATCGGGATTTCTAAAGCAAAAGGCTTCAGCATCTTCCGCTGAAGCCTCAGAGTGTAGATAAAGTATTGTTTAAGCGATTTCAGTGTGGGACGTAGCCTTTAAAGTGCAATAGTTAAAAGCCTACAGCCCTAAGATGGCAGGAAATTGAAAAGCTGTGCATTCTCTGCATTTTTAGCTTGAGAGATTAAAAGCGGCGAAGCGAAAAGGCTATCCCACAAAGTGGCCAAGGACAATTTGTCGATAGCAAAAGGCTTCAGCATTTTTTCTGGAGCCTCAGATTGTAGACAAAGTATTATTTAGGGGCAGGGGGCTAAACTCCGTGAGTTCAATAGTTAAAAGCTTACAGCCCTAAGATGGCAGGAAATTGAAAAGCTGTGCATTCTCTGCATTTTTAGCTTGAGAGATTAAAAGCGGCCAAGCGAAAAGGCTATCCCACAAAGTGCCCAAGGACAATTTGTCGATAGCAAAAAGCTTCAGCATCTTCCGCTGAAGCCTAAGAGTGTCGACAAGGTATTATTTAGGGGCAGGGGGCGAAGCCCCATGAGTTCAATAGTCAAAAGCTTACAGCCCTAAGATGGCAGGAAATTGAAAAGCTGTGCATTCTCTGTATTTTTAGCTTGGGGGAGCAAAAGCGGCCAAGCGAAAAGGCTATTCCGCAAAGTGCTCAAGGACAATTTGTCGATAGCAAAAGGCTTCAGCATCTTCCGCTGAAGCCTTTTTTATATTTTTAGAATAAAGCCGATGAGTCGCCATATTTGGCGCTGTTAAATTAGGTTTGCAAATTTAGTATTTAATACTGCGCCGCTGGCCTTTAATACTGCGCAGCTGGCCTTCAATACTGCGCAGCTGGTCTTCAATACTGCGCCGCTGGCCTTTAATACTGCGCCGCTGGCCTTTAATACTGCGCCGCTGGTCTTTAATACTGCGCAGCTGGCCTTTAATACTGCGCCGCTGGTCTTCAATACTGCGCTGCTGCCATGGCTTGCGTAAGCTCTGCCATGGCGGTGGCGGTTGACGTGCTGTCCCCGCCTTGAGCCAGGGTCTGCGTAAGCAGGTTCATGGCGTTGAGCAGGTTTTGCGCTTCGGGGGAATCCTGCGGTATGGAAGACAGCAGGCTGCCTGCTTGGCTTAGCAGCAGCTCC
>JBMNUE010000167.1:0-3283 GCA_050946095.1 Christensenellales bacterium | reverse complement strand
CCGTTCGCCAGCCCTTGAACCTTATAAATGCAAGCGGTCTGGATTTCTATGTGAATGTAAACGGCGGCGGCATGTCAGGCCAGGCGGGCGCAATACGCCACGGCATCAGCCGCGCGCTTTGCAACTACAACCCTGAATACCGCGCAGCGCTTAAAAAAGCTGGCTTCCTTACACGCGACCAGCGCATGAAGGAACGCAAGAAGTACGGCCTTAAAGGCGCGCGCCGCGCACCGCAGTTCAGCAAGCGCTAATATTATCAAAAGCCCTTTTGGGTTGCAGTGCATACAAAATCCCGGCTATATGCGGCCGGGATTTTTTGCTGCCATAAAAAGCATATGCTTGATGCAGTTAAAAAACATCTGGCATGCGGCGCACATATTCAAGCTATAAAACGCATGCGAGCGATAAATTCAAGCAATGCTTTATTGAAACTAAGTTTTATTATGCTAAAATTGAAATGCCGGCAAATGATTTAACACATTGAAAGGAGTATATTTTTGATGTTTGACGTTAACCATGTTTCCAATATGCTTAAAAACGCGCGCATTAAAAAGAACTTGACGCAGAGCGCGCTTGCTGAAAAGCTCGGCCTTACCTACCAGGCTGTTTCAAACTGGGAGAGATGCAACTCCCTTCCGGACATATCAAACCTTCCGTCTATTTGCGAGCTTCTTGACATAAACCTTTATGAATTGCTGGGCGCTTCGCAAAACTCCGGGTTTTTTAATAGATTCTTAGACGGCTCCTGCGATTTATCTAAAGAACCCATAGAAAACATTGCCTTAGTGGCGCCGCTGCTTCCGCCGGAGCAGCTGATATCCGCATTGAAAAACATAAACACAACTATTGAAGATATGTCCATATTGGTTCAATTAGCCCCGTTTGTTGATAAGGAACTGCTGGAAACGCTGGGGAAGGAAGCGGTGCCTAAAGACATTGGAGAAATTGTTGCGCTTGCTCCATTTGTTTCTGAATCTGCTTGCGCAAAATGGATCGATATGCTGGATAAATCATCGGACTTTGAAATGGATGTTGGACTATTGTCCGCTTTAGGACCTTTCCTGCCTATGGAAAAGCTTGATTATCTTTCAGAACGGGTGGTTCCTGAATCGCTTGCCGCACTTAATTCTGTTGCAGCTTTTCTTTCGCAAAGCGCCATGGACAAACTTGCCGATAAAGTCAGCAGCGTATCTATGGACGAATATATTATAGGGATTGAATGTCTGTCCCCGTTCCTTAGCAAAGAAGCGCTTAAAAGACTGCACAAAAAAGTAGAAGCCGAATAGCTCGGCGCGGTTTTTGCAGCATATTTAATTGCCGAGCGGTTTGCTATGTTTAAACTTACAATGCTGCAGCGTTAGTTTCCGCTTGCATTACTTATAAAGGCTCAACAAATAAAACAGACAGCGGTTCAGGCTGCCGATAATATATCCTTAGAAATATTGTCGTGTGCCTTGTCGCTTGAAAGCTTTGCCTCCCTAAAGTTAAAAATACAGGGAATGAACAGCTTTTTAATTTCTTGCAGCATTTGCACTGGAAGCTTTTCAAGACTACACTCATAGGGCTTAGCCTTAGCCCCATAAACAATGCTTTGTCTACACTCTGAGCGGTTTTAGTTCTAATAGCTAAAACCGCCTTTTCTTTGTACTAAGCATTTTTGATTCCGTTAAAGCTTACGGATGGAGAATTTTTCTCAAAGCCTTTGGATAATGATTTTTTATTTGGCCTTGGCTTGCCTTGCCCCAGCCTAATTGAAATGTTTCGTAAGTTACAGCAAGCCAGCCCGAAATATTGCCGGGGCACGGAAGCGTTTCACCCGCAATAAATTTTAATGCTTCCTTAAGGTTTACATCATAGCGCTGCTTTGCTTTGCATGCTAATGCCAATGCATGTTCAGGCTTTAATGTTTTGCCGTTTTGCAAAATATGAAGACCTGCGCGCAGTATGGGTATGCCGTCAAAAAGCTTAATATCAACAGGAGAATTTACAAATGAATTTTTAAACAAAGCGTTTATTTTTTGCGCATATGCTATTTTTAACGAAAAATCATCCTGCTCGGCAAAGCTTTTTTCTTTGTAAGGACCATCTATATGGCGGGAGCTGGAAGGTTTGGCGCTGCCTTTTTTTTGGAGCAGGCAAATAAAATGTCCCTCGCCGTTAACTTGGTGCGGCAGCAACCTGATAAAGCCGTCCTTTGCCTTTGGCAGGCCTTTAAGTTCAAAGGGCTTTAAATTAAAATCCGGATGCTGCGATAAGAAATCTTCTATTACGCCTTCGTTTTCAATCTTGTTAAATGTGCATGTGCTGTAACACATAGTGCCGCCCGGGATAAGCATATCGGCGGCGCTGTTTAAAATATTCTTTTGCCTTAATGCGCAAGCTGCGGGGCTGTTTTCATTCCACTGAAGACGGGCTTCTTCGCTTCGGCGAAACATTCCTTCGCCGGAGCATGGAGCGTCAACCAATATTTTATCGAAAAACTCTGTGAATCTTTTTTTTAGCATATCAGGCGATGCGCTGCTCACAATACAGTTTGTTACGCCCATTCGCTCTATGTTTTTGCTAAGCTCTTTAGCGCGCTTTGGCACAATTTCGTTTGCTAAAAGCAGCCCTGTGTTTTCCATCATTTGAGCTATTTCTGTGCTTTTGCCTCCTGGCGCTGCGCATAGGTCGAGAACCTTTTCATTTTTTTCAGGGCAGAGCGCCATTGGCGCCGCCATGGCGGAAGGCTCCTGCAAATAATATGCCCCCGCTTCATGCAGAGGGCTTTGGCCTAAATTTTCGTGGGATTCTACATAATATGCATTATAAGCCCAGGGTACAGGCTTTCTTTCTTCGCAGTTTGCGGGTTCCCTATACCGCAGTGCCCTTGCAGCGGGCTGTGTGTAGGAATGCAAAAAATCATCAAAAGAAAGCCCTGGCATTTTTTTCATGTTGTCTAAAAATGCTTCGGGAAGATTATCGATCATTTCTGTACTGCTCATGCCCGTTTTGGCTGTACTCTTGGTACTCATAGTTTTGATTTTCATTATAATCTTCCGAATTATGATTTTTAGAAAACATAGACCGGCGCTTCTTCCACCTGTCGCTGCGCCTGTTGCGCTCGTACCTAACATGGTGTTTTACAGCGCTTTCTTCATCATATTGGCCGCTTGCGTTTTCCTGATAGGGGATTTCATTAAACTCTGCGTCCTGCTCAATATATTCAGGGTAGTAAACATCCTGAATATCGTTTTGGTAAAATTGAGGCTCCGCATACATATCCTGCTGCGGTTCAAAAAAC
>JBMNUE010000166.1:0-3287 GCA_050946095.1 Christensenellales bacterium | reverse complement strand
TGAAAGACATACCTTTAAAATCGTTTTTCTTTACCGGCCCCGAAGGCTGCCAATTTGAAGTGGAGCAGTTTACATCAGAAGCATTAAAGAAAATATTTTAGCGAAAAATTAAGCAAATAAAAAAGCTGCGCCAAAATGCAGAGTGTAGACAAATTACTATTTAGAGGGTTTCAGGAGGGCAAAGCCCCATGAGTATATAGTGAAAAGCTCCAAGTGCTAAGGTCGCGGGGCATTGAAAAGCTGTGCATTCCCTGCATTTTTAGCTTGAAAGGGCAAAGCTTTAAGCCAAAAGGCACACGAAAAGCGTATTTAGATACTTTGTCGTGTGCATGAAGCTTAGCTAAACTGCTTATTTACATATTGAGCTGATATTAAAGTTGGCCGCTGCAATATTTTGAAATATTCTTTTTCCCTATCCGCAAAGCACTTTTATAACCGCTTTGCGGCATACGGCGGGAGCGCCAGCGGGGTTAGCAGGAGAATGCGGTTCGTATGGCAAAAAGATAACAAACTGCCCCTTGCCCAGCACAAAATCCACCAAAGGGTCGGCGCGGCAAACTTGAAAGTCTTTGCTTAAATCAAGCTTTTCCCTTTTGGCCTTATCGCTCCAAAAGAACCGCTCTTTTCCCTGCAGAATAAGCTGCACATCTGCGTACTTGGCATTCCCAGCTTGTTTCATGCTGGCTTATAAAATTATCGCCCACATTTATAAATACATTTTCGCCGTCCACTATGGTTTTGCCGTCAGGCAGGGAAAAAGGGTCGTTCTGCTCAAGGAAGCGCACGGCTTTTGCAAAGTTCGGGTGCAAATTGGCATAGCGTCCAAAATTTTCTATTGAATCAATAATCATTTTTATACTTCCTTTTTACTCTTCCCGGTCAAGCCAGAAGCGGGCCGCGCCGTAAAGCCCCGCATCGTTGCGGTGTCTGGCCGCTTTTATTTCCAAATTTTCAGAAAACCTCGGCATAGCTCCCGCAAGGATTTTCTTTTTTAGGGGTTCAATAAGCAGCTTTTTTTGCGCGGAAACTCCGCCGCCTATAAGCACAAGCGAAGGGTTAAAAATATGTATAAGCCCAATAATCCCAGAAGCTATATTTTTTATCCATTCATCTAAAAGTGAAAGCGCAAGTGCGTCGCCGCTTTCAGCCGCATCAAATACAGCCCTGCCGCTTAAAAAGCTTTTATTCTTTTTAACAGCGCTTTTCACAAGGGCGGAGGTCGATGCGTAACGCTCAAAGCAGCCCCGCTGCCCGCAGGAGCATAGTTCGCCGTTTAGATATATAGGGAAATGGCCAAGTTCTCCCGCTATGCCGCGGCTTCCGCTTAAAAGCGCGCCGCCGCATATTATGCCGCCCCCTACACCCGTGCCGAGCGTTACCATAATAACATCGTCAACGCCCTGCGCTTCTCCCATAAAGTGTTCGCCCAACACAGCAGCATTAGCGTCGTTGAGAACCTGAACGGGCACTTTAAATTTTTCTTCCAGCGCTGCTTTAAAGGGCGTGCCTTCATAGCCGGGTATGTTTCCGTTGGTGCCTATTACTACGCCCGTGCGGTCGTCAACCTGCCCCGTTGCGGAAACGCCTATTCCTTCTATAGCATGCTTTTGCTGCGCAAGAAAACGCTCCGCTTGAAGGAGCACGGTGTTTAGTATGGGGGTTAAGTACCCGTCAAAAGAAACGTCGGCTTCCCCGCGCGATATAAGAACGCCTTCTCTTGTTATCATGCCGAATTTTACGGCGGTGCCGCCTACATCAATGGAAAGAAGCATAAATTCCTCCGTGTTTTATACTGCGCAAAAAGCGCTAAAATTGCGCTAATGTTTTTGATAGACTGTAAACAGAGTATAGTTAAACAAAGCATTGTTTAGAAAGGGCTTTGCTCAATAGCCTATCGTTAAAAACCATGGATGCTAAGCTTGCGGACGCTTAAAAATTATTCAAGATTCTCATTTTTTTATAAAAAGCAAAAGCTCCGATGCGAAAACAATTGCGGCAAAGCGCAGCTTGGCGCCTTATCTATAAAATGAAAATATTTTTGTACGCTTTGCCGACAGCATGGGCGCTCATTCTATCGCCGCAAAAAAGCGCCTTGCTATTTCCATGGGGCGGGTTATGGCTCCGCCTACCACTACAGCCCATGCGCCTATTTCCAGCATTTTTTTAGCCTGCTCCGGCGTATGTATGCGGCCTTCCGCTATCACTGGGCAGGGGAGCGCTTCCGCCATCTGCTTAACCAGCTCAAAGTTAGGCTCTCCCGCACAGTCGGCGGTTTCTTCGGTATAGCCGTTCATAGTGGAACCTACCAAATCCGCCCCCGCCTTATGGGCGGCAACGGCTTCGTCCAGCGTGGCGCAATCCGCCATGATTATTATATTCGGGTATTTATTTTTTACTTTTACTATAAATTCAGGCGGCGTCAGCCCGTCGCCCCTTGTGCAGTTGGTGCAGTCTATTGAAACTATGTCGGCTAGCGCTTCCATGCATTCGTCCACTTCCCGCATTGTCATGGTGATTCGCCCCGTGTAGCCCGGGTATTCTCGCTTTATAAGCCCTATTACAGGAAGACCGGTTTCTTCCTTGATTTCTACTATGTCGCGTACAGATGAAGTGCGTATCATTTTAGCTCCGGCGAGCTTTGCGGCTCTTGCCATAAGCGGCATAACGGAGCGCTCCCTGTCGTACAGCGGCTCTCCCGGTGTCGCCTGGCAGGAAACTATAATGCTGCCCTTCATAATCGAAAACAGTTCTTCTTTTGTCATGTATATTCCTCCTTTTTCGTTAAAAACGCCGGCAGGTCAAATTTTTTTAATAGCTTAAAGCGGCTTTGCCTATTATGCGCAGCTTGCAAAGGCAGAAGCTCTGCATGCCCTGCTTTTTGATTTGGCGGGAGCAAAGGCTCTAAAGCGGGTTTTACAAAGTATTATAAGACGCTTTGCCTTTTTAAACATTTTCCTGATAAGTGCCGTGGCGCGTGTATTTCCCCGAAGAAAAGTGCTGCAGCATAGCTTGGGCAAAGCTCATGTAATCGTATTCTTCAAGCGCTGCCGCTATGGCTTCGTGGCGCGCAATGCTGTCCGGCAGGTGGGGGCGCTTAAGCTCCAGCTGAAAGCCCACATCAACGCTCCATATTGCGTCCATTAAGGAAAGCAGCACCTGATTGCCAAGGGGCCTAAATATAGACATATGAAATTCGCGGTCCAGCTCCGAAAAAAGACCTTCCTGTTCCCATGCGCAGCGGATTTTTTCCATGGTTTCTCTTATATGGACAATGTCTTCCCTGCTGA
>JBMNUE010000165.1:0-3346 GCA_050946095.1 Christensenellales bacterium | reverse complement strand
CCATGTAAGTGTGGCAACATACGATTGTGCTGATACTAATCAACCGAGGGCTTGATTTAAAAGAGACCAAGGCTGAAGAGTCGTTCTCATTGTGCAGTTGTGAGGGTGCGGTGCAATGCCGGCACAGGAAAGCATAAAAGCTGTGCGCACATACATAGCAGCAGCGCCGATAAAGGTGCTGCGAAAAGCTCAGATACAGAGCGAATAGAGCATAGGCATTGCACGACATCCAATAGATTTCCGGTGGCAATAGCGAAGGGGATCCACCTGTTCTCATACCGAACACAGAAGTTAAGCCCTTCAGCGCTGATGGTACTTGGCAGGTAACAGCCCGGGAGAGTAGGTCGCCGCCGGTTCCCAATGACAAACACCGCTTATTTAAGCGGTGTTTTTGTGTTGTTAGCTTTAGTGCAAAACAACTGCTAACTTAACCAGTGGGTTTGATAAATCCGGTTTTAGATAACTTAGTCATAAATTTTTAATTTTATGGTGTTAATGCGGAGATAAAACAAATTGCAAAGTTTAATTATATAAATCAACAAAATACTTCTCTTAGAGAAAAATCCTTTTTAACATAAATAAATATATAAAACAAAAACTTGTTACAAATTTTACAAACAGCTATGTTTGAATTTTACATTGGACTGCTATGATTTTTCTGAACCTAAAGAAAGGAAGGGAAAAATCATGAAAAAAATCACTGCTTTACTTCTGGCGGCATTAATGTGCTTATCATTGACAGCATTTGCATCAGAAAAAGCACCAGACACTGCTAAGTATGTTTTCTTATTTATAGGAGATGGCATGGGAAGCCCGCAGATCACGGCGACACGCTATTTTTTAGGCGTTGAAAATAATCCGGATGCACAGTATCCAACACCCTCGGATTTGAGCTTTACAACTTTTGAAAATACTGGTCTTATGACAACGTATGATTCCACAAGCTTCTGCCCTGATTCAGCTTCCACCGCAAGCTCTATGGCCGCCGGAATGAAAACCTTATCCGGTGTTATCAACTACGATGTCAACAAAGAAAATTCCTTTAAGCTTGTAAGTGAATACGCAAAAGAAGCCGGTAAAAAGGTCGGTGTTATCACAACGGTTTCTGTAGACCATGCCACACCTGCAGCTTTCTATGCAAAAGTTCCAAGCCGCAATGACTATTATGATATATCCGTGCAGGGCTTTGAAGGCAAAACGCTTGACCTGCTAGCAGGCGGCGGATTTAAACAACCCAACGGCAAAGACAAAAATCAGAAAGATATAATAGAAATAGCCAAAGAAAACGATTGGACCATTATTGAAGGCGCAGACAATATTCGCGGCTTAAAGCCTGAAGACGGAAAACGCGTATATTTCTGCACAGAAGATTTAGTCGGCAGTGCTGCGATGCAGTACGAAGTCGACCGGCAAAGAATAGAAAAAGACGGCGGGGACAGCCTCTCATTAGCAGAAATAACAAAATCAGCAATAAATTACTTGGACAATGAAAATGGCTTCTTTATGATGGTAGAAGGCGGCAAGATAGACTGGGCCTGCCACGCCAACGATGCTGTAACAACCATGTATGAAACTATCGGTTTTGCTGACGCCGTTCAGACAGCTGTGGACTTTGCCAAGGAACACCCGGAAGAAACCCTTATAGTAGTAACAGGCGACCATGAAACAGGAGGCCTGACTATAGGATTTGCCACTACAGCTTATGACACACACTTTGATTACCTATTTGCGCAGAACATATCCTATGAAGATTTTGATAAAGAAGTTGCCAAAATGCGTGAAGAAGGCAAAACATTTGAAGAAGCGCTTGAAATTATAAAGAGCTGCTATGGACTTACAATAGAAGAAGGCAGCGGTTTAAGCCTTACAGCAGATGAAGCAAAAAGTTTAAATAATGCGTATATTCAAAGCATGCTTCCTTATAATCAAAGAACCATAGGCGCTGATGAAGCTTTCTTGTATGGCGGATACGAACCGCTCACCGTAACATGCTCGCATATACTAAACAACAAAGCGGGCCTCTGCTACACTTCTTATGCACATACGGGCCTGCAGCTCCCGGTGTATGCACAAGGCGTATGCGCGGAAGACTTTGTAGGCAGCTACGACAACACTGATATATTCTTCAAGCTTATGAGCGCAATGGGATTAACCCCTCAAAGCAAATAAGCCCAGCCTGTTTAGACATCCCGTCTACCCCCTTGACGGGATGTCTTTATGCGTCTAATAAATATAGATTTTAAACATAGGAGCTTTATATGCGCATCTTAAAGAAAAGATGGACTTATTTTTTAGTTATTGCAGTTTTAAGCATTTTGCTAATAATGATGCCAAGCGCCATTGAAAATGAAATACATGCTATACCAAGGGCTCAGGTTGAGGTGCTTGAGGTGGATAATTCGCTGCTTGATCCTGTAGGAATTGTGTATAACGGTGTGCAGAACTGTACGGTTGAAGTTAAAGAAGGCAGGCACAAAGGCAAAAAAATACAGGCGCAGAATTACCTTAATGCATCTTTGGATAAAGATAAGCTGTATAAGCCAAATGACAAAGCAATATGTATGCTGCATGAAAGAGAAACAGGCCTTATGGGCACTATGGTAGACCATGACAGGCGTGGAGTTATGATTATTCTGATTGTAATGCTGTTTGTAATGCTTGCGGTTTTTGGCGGGCTTTCTGGCGTTGGAGCTTCTATTTCACTGATTTTTACTGCTATTGTTATATGGAAATTATATATGCCGCTCATGGTAAAGGGCTATCCTCCGGTCATTACTGCCATAGGTTTAATAGCAGTGCTTGGCGTTGTTATATGCGTTTTAGTATCGGGGATTAATTTGCGCACACTTACTGCAATACTCGGAGGTTTTGCCGGCACCGCTGTAACCATTGCCTTAGGCATGCTTTTTACAAAGCTGTTTAAGCTTGACGGAGGAGTTCTTCCGTACATTGTTCCCTTGCTTTCGCAAAGCGGCATGACCTTTAATATGAACGAACTGTTTCTGTGCACAATTTTTATAGGCAACGCCGGTGCTGTAATAGACCTTGCCATGGATATTGCAGCAGGGTGTACGGAAATTATATGCCATGCGCCAAATATAAGCGCAAAAGATCTTATGAAGTCAGGCTTTGTCATAGGAAAGATGGACATAGGCACCATGAGCAATACACTTGTTATGGGGTACGCGGGGAGTTTTCTTAGCATGCTGTTATACTTCAGCGCTCAGGGGACGCCTTTGATAGACATACTAAACTATCGCTTTGTGGCAGCTGAAATAATGGTAACCCTCGTAGGATGTTTTGGCCTTATAAGCGCAGCCCCTTTAACAAGCTATATAGCTTCCAG
>JBMNUE010000164.1:0-3386 GCA_050946095.1 Christensenellales bacterium | reverse complement strand
CGCGGCAGCAGAAAGCTTAAAAGCCCTCTCTTGTCCGCCACGGAGCCTGCGGTTTACGGCGAATATGTGCTGTACCGCGGCAGAGGCAATGCAATGGTCCATTCATTCACACTAAAAGATAACTTCTTTAGCTTAAGAAAAGACTTTGAGCTTTTTAGCCATGCGGCGCTCGTTCTTTCATCGTGCTTATATGTTGCAAGGCCTGAGCATGAAGCCGCTAATCTGTTTATACTAAGCCTGCGCACTTTAAGCAGGCTTTGCTATTCGGATATTCGCCCTGAGCTTGTTACAAGCGCTTTCCTGCTGCATTTTTCATCTATAGAAGGCTTTAAGCCACGCTTAAACCACTGCAGCATATGCCAAAAAAAGCTAAGATATGACGAACGCACTTGGCTCGATAGAGATAGCGGCGGTCTAATATGTTCCAAATGCCTTAAAGGAAGAAAGCTGCCCTTCATATCCCCCGCGCAGTCCGTTTGGCTAAGGCAGGTTCTTAAAGCAGGCGTTGAAAAAAGCCCCGCAATAGATAACCCCCCGATGGACGCGCTTAAAAGCTTTGCGGAATATTATTTGGATAGAACGCTTCCTGATATCCATAGCATATATTAAGCGGGCCATCCTTAAATTAATAAGCAAAATAAACTCCGCATTATAAAAAGACCAACACCGCCTGATGGGCGGTGTTGGTCGTTATGCGTTATATTACTTTGCGCTATCTTCTTTGACTTCTGCATCAGCAGCGTCTTCAGCAGGGGTTTCTGCTTCAGCGTTGTCTTCCGCAGGAGCTTCTTCAACTGTCTGATTTGCTTCAGGCGCTTCTGTGGGCTTTGCGGGTTCTTCTTTTTTGCAAGCCGTCATAGCGAACGCCATCATAACTACTAACAACAGTGCTCCGATTTTCTTCATCATTTTTTTACACCTCTTTTTTCGTTCTGTCGGCAAACCGACGCTCAAAAGTATATCAGCATAAGGCTTTATTGTCAAACCAAAGGTTTGCAGCACAACAAGTCTTAATTGCTCTCTACCGTTCCTTCAACGGGTTTTGGCATAATCGAAGAGATTATAATATCAGCTTCTTCCGGGAAAGCTAAGGGCAGATTTTGAAGCAAAATGGCAGGCGCATTTTCAGACATAGTTTCGCCTATTTTTGCGGAAGCTTCTTCCGCATCTTCTTCATTAAGCACTATTTTTTCGCCTTCTGCAACATCTGCGATAGTTTTGTCCGATTCCTTAGCGTTTATGTTTATCGTAATTATGGGTTCGGGATACATAAATGTAACGGCAATTTTCTGCTCGTATTTGTATTCGCCGGATTTTGTTTCGCTTACTGTGCTGTGTATGCTTATTGGCATGCCGGAAGAAAGCACGTCAAATTTTACATCGGTGCCTAAATTATCGTCATCGCTGGCATCTTTTGCGGCCACCTTAATAAGCATGGAATCAAAATCTGTGCCGTTTACTATATCTTCTTCAAGCTTTTTCCAATCCACATTTTCTTCTTCGGTCTTATCGGTTTCCGAGCCGTAATCAGCATTATTTTTTACAATCATTTTAAAGTCCATGTTTTTGCCGGCTTTAGATACATATGTGCTGATAAACGCTTTGCTTTCAACAGGCATAATTTCCGCCAAAACGTCCTTGCTTTCTGTATTTTCATAAAAGCTTATATTCGCTACGTTTTCAGCGTCCTTATCAAGCATTTCTTTTGCTTTTCCGTTCATCTGCTCAATAACGTCGTCAGCGCTTTCAGGCTGCTTTTCAAGGCTTATCCCTGCCTTTTCAAGCTTCTTTTCTTCGTCTTCTACGGTGCCTTCAAGGCCTAAATCATCGAGAGTATCGGTGCCCGTCTGAATAGCGGCTTTTTGGCTTTCAAGGCCAACTTCAATGGCGTCTTTAATTTCTTCGTTAGAATCTATGAACTCGGCAACTATCTGTATTAATTTTGCCACCATATGCGTATCCAGCATGCCGGCATAATTTACATCAAATTCCTTGTCGTTTATTATGAAATTTCCTTCGCTTTTTTCAAAGGCGGGCTTTAAAACGCCTTCTGCGTATGATTCAAATGTTTTTTCGACAGCTTCTTTGATTTTTGCAATTTTTTCAGGGTTTTGAGCTTCGAGCTCTTTTTTCATCATGCCTTCAGGCAGTTTAATATCCAAAACATAGCCCGGAATAAGGCCTGTGGATATCAAAATTTCGTCTGTTTCTACGGCTATTTTGCCAGCCATGTCAAACAGCGGCGCTTTTTCAGAGCCTACAGTGCCGGAAAAGCCTTCCATGGAGCTTACAAAATCAATGCGAAGTTTGGACAGCATATTGAATACCGCTTCCTTAAGCTTGGCTTGCTGCTCCGCTTCTTCTCCGCTTTGATCCATATCTTGGGCAGAAAGGCTTGACATTATCATCTCGAAAAAGTCTTTGCTGATTTCAAAGCTTGCTGTGCTTTCGATTTTTTTGCCGCTTTTAAGCATTTCCTGCATACGGCTCGCGCATGGAGCTTCCTGCGCAAAAGCTAAAATTGGCAACAGCATTGCGATACTTATTACTATCGCTAATAGTCTTTTAGATTTCATATCCATTTCCTCCTTTGAGTTCCTTTAGGCGAATTATACCATAATTTATATTTCAAATCCATTAAATGTTGATTAGATTTTTATAAATTATGGATTAGAGCCTTATCTTTACACAAACTTTACAAATATATCATATCTGCGGATTAGCAGATACAACAGGCAAATTTGTTAAGTTTAAGCCTGCTACTATCGCCGCTAAATTAAGCTGAACGGTTTCCTGAAGCTTTTTAAGCTGCTCTTCCGTAAGCTCTTCAACGCGCAGGTATTCGCCTTCTTCTATGGCTTTTATAGACCAGGGAGGAGTTGAGGCGCCTTCTATCTGGGCATTAAGCTTGCTGTCCTGCCCTTCTACCGACCATGATATATCGCCTGTAATGCTGGTTGCCGAACGCGGGTTTGAGCCTGATACAAGCTTGGCATAGCCTGTTATTATATTCGCATTTTTGCCTTTTTCAGTTAATGTTATATTTGCCGAATAATCCTGGCTGTATTTATCTGTCTGCGCATCATAAACAGGCATATTTCTTAAATAATCAACAGAAATATCCATCTGTTTTTCTTCCAATGCGTCCGATTGCTTTTGTTTTAAAGTGCCGGTTATTTTACCTGAATTTATGCTGTTTTTTACATGGTTATATGAAAACGTTTTGTACGCTCCGTCGCCGTAGTTTAGCGTAACAGCTGTGCTTCCTTCGCTATTTTTGACGCTGTAAAGATATTCTATGTTTTTTAAGCCTTTAGCGTTCCCCATAGGCAGCGTAATATTATCGTAAACAAGCGTTCCGTCTTTTTCAAAGCTTCGTTTCACCG
>JBMNUE010000163.1:0-3428 GCA_050946095.1 Christensenellales bacterium | reverse complement strand
AACAGAGTATATATAAGGAGTAGAAGATATGCTAAGGCGCGATTTAAGCGGTATTGACCGTAGGGAGCTGATGGATAAGGTCCTGAAGGGAAAACGGCTCGCTGTTGCCACGGGCGGAGCTGCCGTTAACCGGAAACTTAGGCACGTTGCGGATGTGTTGTGCGAACGCTATAAGGTTTGTAAGCTATTCAATATGATCTATGGTATTCGAGGCTAGTTCCGCTACGGATAAACGACTCCGGTTTACACGGATTTGGGCACGGGATTACCCGTTTACAGTATCTTTAACCGTGAGCGGATTGCACCGTCCGCAGAAATGCTGGAGGATATCGATGCCGTAGTTTTTGACATCCGGGAAGCGGGTACACGCTTTTTTGAGTATCTACATTGCTTGGCCGCATTGATGCGAAGCTGTGCAGCATCCGGAAAGGAAGTAGTCGTACTAGACCGCATTGCACCGCTTGGCGGTGAGATCGTGGAAGGCACGGTTTGCCCTGCCGAGATGCATACCATTGTAGGCGATTTTGAGCTGCCGTCTCGCACGGCACTAACCATGGGTGAATTTGCTCGCTATGTGAACGGCGAGTTTCATTTAGGGTGCGTACTGACAGTAATTCCTGTGGCTGGTTGGACGCGCTCACTCTACTATGATGAAACGGATGTTCCGTGGTTGTTGCCATCACCCAGCCTAAATAGCCTAACGGCCAACTTGCTGTACGCAGGCTATTGCATATTTGAGGGTATTTCAACAATCAGTGAGGGCCGTGGAACCAGCAAACCCTTTGAGTTAACGGGTGCGCCATGGATCGATGGTACCGCACTGCGCCGAGAAATGGAACAAAAAGGGCTGGAGGGTGTTCGCTTTGCGGATGTCTTTTTCAGGCCCTATGCCTCCAAGTTTGCGGGCGAAGTCTGTAGCGGCGTTCAAACATTAATCACGGACAGGGAAACATTTCGTCCCTTCCTGACGGCGCTGACGCTTTTAGAAACGATACGGGAAATGTACCCCGACAAAGTTGTCTATGCAGATTGTTCCGTAGGCCATGATGTGGTACAACAACCATCCAAGCCGGATTTTCACCTCTACTTGGATAAGCTGCTTGCTACAAGTGCGTTTTCAGAGGGACTCGTGACTGCCGCTGAGCTTGTAAACCAGTCAGCCGCCGCAAGAAATGCCTATATCGAAAGAAAAAGGCAATACCATTTATACGATTGACTACTAATTAAACCGTTAGAACGATTACAGCTGCTTCGTCCAGCGGAAGCGTGACTGTAACCTCGGTTCCCACTTCCGTTGCTGCAACTGTACAGGTTACCTCCATCGGTTTGGGTTGGCGCATCGTCATCTGCCTGCAAGCGGGTGATTTGTCATATTCCCAAAGAACTGTAACGGTTCCGTGCAGTCCTTTTTCGGCAGCACAGGCAAGCAACATACCATTTGCAAGCATATATCGCCGGACCTGCTGTTCCTGCGGAGCACGAAGCAAACCAACCGTGTCTGTAAAATATCCTTGTCCATAATGCTCAAGCCACGCGATACGCAAAGTAACGAGCTGCTTAAGCCGCTCGTATTGTTCCGGGTCGCGTCGCCAAGTATTATCCCATTCCAAATCATAGCACCATAAATATGCGCCCATGGTAAATGCATTGTGCAAAAGTTCCGTGGAATGTCGGGCAATATGTTCCGGTCGCATTGCGGAGTTACGCCGGGGGTTCATCATATCTACTAAAATCTGATTCGGGAAAGTATATTTGTACACCTGCGGCATCCGCCCCTTAAAGGGACAGTGCAGTTCAGATACAAGTTGGCCGCTGGCATAGGGACCAAAGGCATCATTACAACCCTCAAAGAATAGTGCCATGCCCTCCGGAGCATGGTCTTGTTGTATTTTGGCAAGCAGCTTGACATAACCCTGGTTCCATGCGCAGGGCTGATTGGTATGCTCCGTATGTTCTGGATGATAGCACTTGCAGGAGGTGGCCATGGCTAACTGGTCGAGATACATTCCATCGGCCCCGATCTCGTGAGTCATGTAGTAAACGGTCTGTGCCAGGTGCTCACGCCAAGCCGTATCATTGATGCACAGGGACGCGAAGGAAAACTCATCTGCGCCATATTTCTCAATGAGAAGAGAACCGTCCCGGTTCATGACGGCGCTATGGCGAATCCGTTCCTGCTGGTCGGCAAAGCTAGTGTTGCAGAGCCGAGAATTGATATAGAAACACACATGCCCGCCCATTCTACGGCATTCCGCCAAGGCATCCTTCAGCTCCTGTACGGTTCCCAGGCGGTGATTTGGTGTGTAGTGCGGAAAGCCATAGTCAAAGCCATTCTCGTGCCATCCAGCTAAAAGCAGATGATTAAAGCCCAATTTCTGTGCCTCTTTGAGTAATTCGGGAATATCCCGGAAGGTGTGCACAATCCCTCCACCCTGATACTGAAAATCGTAATGTGCCATTAGTCCGGGGCTTTTTTCAAACCAAGCAGGGCAATGATAGCCAGAATTGCAAAGTGGAAGTGTTTCAAACCAGTTGCGATAATCGTCTGCGGCCCAATGCCAATCCCCCTCGTGAAAAGCCAGTACACATTCCTCACTGTTCCAGACACCATTTTTTAGACCGGGTCTATGCAAGATAGCCAGACCGGTACCGGGATAACTTTTCCCAAAAGACTCCATACGCAGCGCCTTCATGGTCAGGCTGCTGTTGCGGCAGGTGATGTAAATGCCTGTTCCTTCGGTTGGGTCATAAAGATCCATCCAGACCATAGAGGCCTGACCCGAATAGCTGATTCGATGAACATAGGCGCCGCGTTCATCCTGCTTGCCGGTTGCCTGTCCGATGTTGTATTCGTAAATATATTCCTGCCATTTCCAGTGGATTAACTGCGGCTCAGAAGCTAACTGTTCGGTGGGGTTGTCGATACGGCAACCCGCAAAATGCGGATAAACCAACACATCATCTTGCCATGTCTCGCCCAGCCAGATTCCATCTATTGCCGGAAAAGCAATATCGTCCAGCTCGAAACCGGTCTGGTTGTCCAATGCAAGTTTCCAATATGTGCGGCAATCTTCCGGCAACAAACAGATCGTCACGCGGGCGCTTAGGTTAATGCGAGCTTCCTCTGCCACAAGGAACGGAAAGTGCATTTGGAGGGTTGCTTCTCGATCCCCCTGATTTACCATGATTTCCGGCTTGAGAGACGGGTTTTTTAGAATGTCGGCATGCCTTGGCGGGTGAAAGCGAATGTCGCCCGCATCGGTCAATAACAGCCCATCCAGCAGGGACCATGTGCGGCGTACATGGTTTTTAAGAATATTGTCGGCTGTACTTTCGCGTACAAACTCCAACAGTTCACCACTGGACGCATCCACAGCCAGGGATACGATGCCGTTGGTCGCGTGTAAGCGGGACTGATACATAATAGT
>JBMNUE010000162.1:0-3433 GCA_050946095.1 Christensenellales bacterium | reverse complement strand
CGCTGGCTGAAAATAAAACGCCTTGCAGGGTCAAATCTTCCCTGCGAATATTGGCTGCCGCTGTATTGGCCGCTGCTGCGGTACCTGTCAAATGGGTTGTATTGTCCGTAAGGGCTGCTGCCATACGGGCTGCCGTATTGATTGGCTTTTCCGCTTTTTATTTGTTCATAGGCTACGTTTATTTCCGCCATTTTCTTTTGCGCCTTAGGGTCGTCGGGGTTAAGGTCGGGGTGGTATTTTTTTGCAAGCTTTCTGTAAGCGGCTGTTACTTCTTCATCGCTTGCGTTTCTTGGGACGCCAAGCACTTCGTAAGGGTCTCTGTTCATTTGCGTCCTCCTTTTGCCTGCTTGTATTTATATCTTAACCATACACCCGAGTAAAGTATGTTTTCCATAATATCTTTGTCGCGCCTTATAGGCAGATCGTTAAATATTTCTGTCGCACTTGCAAGCAGTGCCGTTAAAATGCTCTCGTGCATATCAACGGGTATTTTTACCATGGGGTTATACTGCTCGTGCTTCAGGTCGGCTTTAAGGTCGCACACGGCGTCCATTATATATATAAACTTGCCCAAGGCTTCTCCAAACAAATATAGTTTATCTTCTTCTATATTTCCAAAGCGAAAAATGCTTCCTAATATGTTTCCAAAACAATTTGCGGGAATATCAGGGTTCATCTCGTTGTTTTTTTCAATTTCAGTTAGCTTTTTCAAGCCTTCAAAAACAGCGGATGACTGTTTTGTGTACTTTTCCGAAATTTCTTTTGCTGCTTCTTTATAGGCTTTTGAGCGCCATAACGATAAAACGTTTTTATCGTCATTCCAGGAGTCTATTTTTTGAAAGTAGGAAAGCAGAATATTCATATCCGCCGCATAGTCGACTATGGGGCCTGTCCATCCCTTTTTATGCGTAATAGGGTGCTTTGGACAGCTGCATACAGCAACCGCCGCGTCTTTTTTCTGCAAAGATGAAATTAGCAGCACAAGAAAACACATGTCGTAGCTAAGCGCCAGACGGAACCGCTTGCCCTGCGATTTTTCAAGCGCAGCGCAAAGCCCGCAATAGCATTCGCTGTAGCGCTGCTTTTGCCTTTCATCAAAAGCTTTATTGTTAGCGATAATATAACCGAACAAAGCCTCCTCCTTCGAAAAGGTATTTTAGCATAGCGCGGCATATTTATCAAAAATTATTTGCTTTGCATGAGCTCCATGGCTTTTTTAAGAGTTTCGCCTATCTTGTCCTTTATAACAACATCGGCATATGCGTCCATGTATGTAGCATCGCGGTTTATTATGGCGATTTTGCCCATACACTCGCGAACAAAGGCGGCGGCAGGGTATACGGTGAGCGAAGTGCCGCCTATTATAAGCAGGTCGGCCTTTCTTACATGCTTAATAGTTTTTTCTATAACGCGCTGGTCTAATGGTTCTTCGTAAAGCACTACATCAGGCTTTATTATGCCGCCGCAGCTGCAGTAAGGCACGCCTTTAGTGGAAAGTATTTTTTCCAAAGGATATTTCTTGTGGCATTTCATACAGTGGTTGCTTAGTATAGAGCCATGCAGTTCTAAAACATTTTTGCTGCCGGCCATTTGATGCAGGCCGTCTATGTTTTGTGTAACGACGGCTTTAAGCTTGCCCATTTCTTCAAGCTTGGCAAGCGCCTTGTGCGCATCGTTTGGCTTGGCGCCTTCGTGAATTATTTTTTCGCGGTAAAACTTGAAAAAGCTTTCTGGTTTTTGGTTAAAGTATGTTCTGCTTAGAACGGTTTCAGGCGGATCTTCCCATTGGCTGCTGTACAGGCCGTCCTTGCTCCTAAAATCCGGTATGCCGCTTTCTGTCGATACTCCTGCGCCGCCAAAAAACACTATGTATTTCGCCATTTGCATATATTTCGCTAATTGTTCTACTGAACTATTCACTATTATCACTCCTTTTATAAAGAATACACATATTGTTTATGCAAGTCAACAACGCGGATTTTCTGAACGCCTATGCATTTTATGCGCAAAACGCACAAAAAAATTAATTTATTTTGTAGAAATGCACCTTTAACATGCGCGATATTTATACTATAATGCTAATAAAGAAATTTTAGGAGGATTTTAATGGCTAGTTTATCATTAAAGCATATGTACAAAGTGTACCCCGGCGGGGTTACCGCAGTAAGCGACTTCTCCTTGGATATTGAAGACAAGGAATTTATTGTTCTTGTCGGCCCATCAGGCTGCGGCAAGTCCACAACGCTGCGCATGGTGGCGGGCCTTGAAGAAATAAGCGACGGCGAACTCTACATAGACGATAAGCTTGTAAACGACGTTGCCCCCAAGGACAGGGATATAGCTATGGTTTTCCAGAACTATGCCCTTTACCCGCATATGACCGTGTTTGACAACATGGCTTTCGGCCTTAAGCTGCGCAAAACGCCTAAGGACGAAATAAAAAGGCGCGTTGAATCCGCTGCGCATATTTTGGATATTGAACATCTTCTCAACAGGAAGCCAAAGGCTTTGTCAGGCGGCCAGCGCCAGCGCGTTGCTTTAGGGCGCGCCATTGTCCGCGAACCAAAGGTCTTCCTTATGGACGAACCGCTTTCCAACCTGGACGCAAAACTGCGTGTTGCCATGCGTACGGAAATTACAAAGCTGCATCAGCGCCTGCAGACAACATTTATATATGTTACGCACGACCAGACAGAAGCTATGACCATGGGTACCCGCATAGTCATCATGAAAGACGGCTTCATACAGCAGGTCGATTCCCCGCAGAACAACTACGACTACCCGCAGAATAAATTCGTTGCAGGCTTCATAGGCAGTCCGCAGATGAACTTCTTCGATGTAAAACTCGCTGCGGAAAACGGCAAAGTATATGCTCTCTTTGGCGACAGCAAGATATTGGTTCCGGATGAAAAAGTTAAGAAATTCAAGGACGAAAGCTATATAGGCAAGGAAGTTGTTATGGGCATCCGCCCCGAAAATATTTCGGACGATCCTAAATTCGTTGCAGACCATAAGGAAGCCCAGTTCAAGGTGCATGTCGACGTTACAGAGCAAATGGGTTCGGAAACCTACCTTTATGTAACTACTGAAGGCAAGGAAGACAACGTTATCGCCCGTGTAGACCCGCGCACAACCACCAAAACAGGCGATGATATAATTGCCGTTATGGATACGGATCATCTGCATTTCTTCGACAAAGATACGGAAGTTACACTGCTCAACCGCTGAATTTAAAATCTTCGCCCCGGCTTATGCCGGGGCTTTTTTTGTGCAATTAAGCGCTGTGTTTTTTGCATAAAGAAACAAATATACACATAAAATATACAAAAAAAGATGGCTGTGGATAACTTTTAGCGTTTAAGGCGTTTGGACTGTCTATGCAGCATAAATAAAGCTATTGAATATTATAAAACACTGAATCTGTGGATAAAAA
>JBMNUE010000161.1:0-3509 GCA_050946095.1 Christensenellales bacterium | reverse complement strand
CCGTATTTGAAAAACCGCAGATGGAAGCTGTTAAAAAAGAAAAATCCTGGCTTTACATGCTGATACCTATCATAGTTCTTTGCGTATTGGCTTTTGTTGGTGGGCTGTTCATTCCCGTGGAGGTAATATGACCGTCGTTTTATTATGCCTTGTTTTTTTGCCGGCAGTTTGCGCAATACCCGTATACTTTATAAGCAAAAATAAAAGCAGCTCGCATGCGCTGCTTGAAATTTCGCTTGTATGCCTGCTGCTTTCTTTTGCGCTTTACGGCAAAAGCGTAGATTTTTCATTTTACATAGGCAATTTTAAGTTCGGCTTTAAGACAGACCCTTTGCGCGGGCTTTACGCCATAGTGTCCGCACTGCTGTGGAGCGTTACATCGCTATTTTCTCCGCCGTATTTTCTTCATGAAGAAAAGCTTGGCCGCTACAAGATGTTTTCACTTTTCACATTGACATCAAGCTTAGGCGTCTTTTTAGCTTCGGACCTTATGACAGCGTTTTTCTTTTTTGAAATGCTGAGCTTTGCAAGCTTCCCGCTTGTAGCCCAGGAAGAAAACGGCCTGGCGCTTTCAGCCGGGAAAACCTACCTGTTCACATCTGTTTTAGGCGGCATGCTGGTATTGCTGGGGCTTATGAAGCTCTATCCCATGTTCCGCAGCTTTGATTTGGCTTTTATGGCAGAACGCGCCAAAACCATGGATAAAAGCGCGCTGTTTTTCCCTTCTATGCTTATAATGCTGGGCTTTGGCGCAAAGGCGGGGCTTTTCCCGCTCAACTCCTGGCTGCCGAAGGCGCACCCCGCAGCGCCGGCGCCCGCAAGCGCCCTTCTGTCGGGCCTTTTAACAAAGGTGGGCGTGATAGGCATAATGTATATTACATTTACGCTGTTTTTAGGCTTCCTGCCATGGGGGCACCTGCTGCTTGCGCTAAGCCTTATCACCATGGCTGTGGGAGCGCTTTTGGCGCTGTTTTCCACAAACATAAAGCGCACGCTCGCCTGCTCTTCCATGAGCCAGATAGGCTTTATAATGTTTGGCGTATCCGTGCAGGTGCTACTTAACAGCGAAGGCTCAATAGCATTAACCGGCACCATAATACACATGCTAAACCACAGCTTGATAAAGCTTCTGCTGTTTTTAATAGCAGGCTGGCTATATATGTTTAAAAATTCCCTTGATTTTGACGACTTAAAAGGAGCTGGCAAAGGGCGGATTGTTTTAAACATATGCTTTTTAATAGGCGCTCTTTCAATTTCCGGAGTTCCAGGATTCAGCGGCTATATATCAAAAACGCTGCTGCATGAAAGCATAATTGAGTACATGCATATGCTTAACGGGCAAAGCACCTTCTGGCTCGCATTTGCAGAAAAAACATTTGTGGTATGCGGCGGGCTTACCTTTGCTTACATGATAAAGCTGTATGTATGCCTATTTATAGATAAGCCTAAAGAAACAATAAATACAAGGCCTGACAAAAGCGTTAAAGCAAGCATAATTCTATCCGCGCTGTTTTTGCTGCCGCTTGGAATTTTGCCCTACGCAACTTTAAACCCCATAGCCCAAAACGCGCTTAAGTTTTTAAGCGCGGACGCCCTAATACCAAGCGTTAGCTATTTTTCAGCAGAAAACATACTGGGTACTGCAAAATCCCTTGCAATAGGCGCGCTTGTGTATTTGCTTTATGTTCGCCCCTTCCTAATAGACAAAGAAACGCACAGCTATATCGACAAAACCCCAAAATACCTGCAGATAGAAAACATAGCGAAGCCTGCATTTGAAAAAATAAAACAGTTTTCGCTTTGCGTGTTTGAAAAGTCGCACGAGCTGGCAGAAAAAATTTGATAAGCAAATCGCTAAATTTAGCGGTTGATATGTACGGATGTCCAAACCGCTGCGCCCATTGCTGGCTTGGCCATATGCCAAACCGCAGAATGGAAGATGGCGCGGATGATTTCATTGCTAATTTTTTTCGCCCGTTTTTTGATAAGGTCGCTTTTTACAGCTGGGTCAGAGAGCCGGATTATTGCAGCGATTACATAAAAAGATGGAAGAAAGATATAACCCTGTCTAAAAATACTGTGCCGCAGCGGTTTGAATTAGCAAGTTTCTACCGTATAGCAAGAGATGAACAATATATCCCGTTTCTAAAATCAGCAGGCGTAAAAAAAGTTCAGCTGAGCTTTTTTGGCCTTCAGAAAACACAGGACAAGTATGTAGGGAGAACTGGTGCGTTTGACGAAGTCTTAAAAGCGGCAGATTTGCTTATTAACGGCGGAATAGTTCCGAGATTGCAATGCTTCATCAATGAAGAAAACAGAGAAGAAATAGTTCAAATACTGCGGCTTGCAGAAGAAATTCGGCAGAATAAATGCCCCAATCTTGAATTCTTTGTGCATGAAGGAAGCTGCGAGGGAGAAAACCGCAAACTATATCCTATACGAATACAAAAACAGCACATACCTGATTTGTTAATTCCATTCTATTTGGATTTTGACAAAAGGCTAACGGAAAGAGAATGCTGTGAACGCCTTAAAGACAATTCTTCGCGCCCTTCTTTTGAATTAGACGATGAAATAACATTGTTCGTTTCGAATGAATACGATGTTTACTATAACTTTACCAATATGAGCAGGCCTTGGATAATAGGGAATTTAAAAAAAGATAAGCCTAAAAACTTGATACCTCGCATTGTCGGCGGAAAATCTTTTGCCTTTAGGCAGGCTAAGACCTGCACATGGTCCGAACTGGTGGCAAAGTATGGTGATTTTAAATCGGATAAAGTATTTAGTTTATATGATTATAAAATCTATTTGTTTAATAATTTTTTAGAAGCTAATTAAATTATTCTTTTTTTTGATCCATTCAGGGTTCTACCCTGTGAATTTATTGAGAAGCATACATTGCAATAAAATCCTATTAGCTTGCGCATTGAAAAATTGCGAATCAAAACCACAGGCCAAGCCGGTGGTATGCACCGTTCCTTCAAGACGATGATGCCGGCAGCATATAAAGACGCCTTGAAAATTCTGCCAATTGCAATATTTGCTTGAGCCGCCGCTAAAGCGGCCTTTTATATTGCCTTATTATTCTTGCTGCCCGTGAACAGGTCTATGTATTCTTTGACTGATAATTGATAGTACATTATGTCTTCTTGTAATTGATTGCGAATATATTCTGCAATCTTTTCTTTTTCCGACTGTATCCGCATAGTATCTTTGGTACCAGAAGCGCCTATACTTATATTTTTGTTTGCATGCCGGCCGAATATAGTCAGAGAGCTCTTCCCCTTTAGGCGCCCCATAAACTGCGGCACATTCAGATGCGGCGGTATACTTGCCAACATATGTATATTATCAGAGCATGTTTCTGCTTCTATTATCTCCACCTTTTTTGCGTCATAAAGTTTCCTCAGTATTTGAACTATATCTCGCTTTACTTTTACATATATATCCTGCCTTCTATATTTTGGACCAAATACTATATGATATTTACAGTCCCATTTTGTGCG
>JBMNUE010000160.1:0-3539 GCA_050946095.1 Christensenellales bacterium | reverse complement strand
CTTATGCGCGGCGGAATCTATGCCGTAAGCAAGCCCGCTTACAACCATTACATGGTTTAAGGCTAATTCTTCCGCTATTTTTTTGGCCTGCCGGCTTCCGTACCTGGTTTCTCTCCTTGAACCTACTATTGCAACAGCCTTGTAACTTTCTTTTGGCAATGCGCCGTAATAAAAAAGCACATACGGAGGGTCCGATATTTGTTTTAAAAGCTCGGGGTAATTTTCGTCCTCCAAAAATACCGCCTTGGCTTTTGCCTTGTATATTTCTTCTCCAAAAAAATCCAGACCGCGGGCTTTGCCTTCTTTTAATTCTTCAAAGGCTTTTTCTCCCATAAGCTTTGAAGCTTCGAAAGAAAAATCATCAAACGCAGCAAGCGCCCCGCCAAAGCGTTTTATTATGCGTTCCCTCGCCTTATAGCTTAAGCTTTCGCTTGAAGCAAGCCACAGCTTCGCAAGCTCTTCATCTGAAAAGTTCATGAGCCACTTCCCCAATACTTTGCGTCTATGGCGCGGAATTGAACGGCTTCTGCAGCATCTTCAAGCTTTATGGTTTCCTGGTTTTTTAAGTCCGCCACGGTCCTTGCTACTTTTATCATGCGGCCGTATGCGCGCATGCTGAGCCCGAATTTTTTTATTGCATGCTGCAGAAACTTTAGCGCATCATCTTCCGCCATGGCGTATTTTTCTATATGCTTGTTGTTCATCTGCGCGTTGCAGAATATATTTGTATCTTTAAAGCGTTTAAATTGTATACGCCTTGCTTTTTCAACCCTGCTTCTTACAACAAGGCTGCTTTCGCCCTTGGCTTTGCCGGCTATTTCTTCAACCGGCACAGAATCCACTTCCGTTTGTATGTCTATCCTGTCAAGCAGAGGGCCTGAAATCCTGTCCAAATATTTGCGTATTTCGCGGCTGCCACAGCGGCAAGCCCTTGTGCGGCTGCCAAAATACCCGCAGGGGCAAGGGTTCATGCTGGCAACCAGCATAAAGCGGGACAGGTATTCCGCATGCGCTCTGACGCGCGACACCGTGGCAAAACCGTCTTCCAGCGGCTGGCGCAAAGCCTCCAGCACCTTGCGCGGGTACTCCGGCATTTCGTCTAAAAACAGCACGCCGTTATGCGCAAGGGATACTTCGCCGGGCTTTGCATTTGCTCCTCCGCCTATTAAGGCTGCGGCCGATGTTGTATGGTGGGGCGCTCTAAAGGGGCGCGTTGTCATAAGCCCCGAGCCCGCCGGCAAAGCGCCCGAGGCGGAATAAATAAGCGTGGTTTCAAAGGCTTCCTGCTGCGTCATTTTAGGCAAAATGCCGGGCAGGCACCTTGCAAGCATCGTTTTGCCGCTTCCCGGAACCCCAACAAACAAAATATTGTGCCCGCCAGCAGCCGCCACTTCAAGCGCCCTTTTAGCGGAGCGCTGCCCTATTACCCCGCTTAAATCTAAAATATTTTCATCAGTCTTTTTAAGGCATTCTTCATAGCTTTTCTGCGCCTGCGCCAATATAGGGTTTTTGCCGGACAGATGCTGCATGGCTTCATAGAGCGACCTGCAGCCAAACACCTGCATGCCCTGGACCGCTTCAACTTCAGGGGCATTTTGAATAGGCAAAAGCACCTTGTTTATGCCCCTTTCTTTGGCTGAAATTACAAGCGGCAGCACGCCGTGCACGGGTACAAGCTTTCCGTCTAAGGCAAGCTCCCCTATAAGCACAGTATCGTTAAGGCCGAAGCATTTAAGCTGCTTTGTCGCCTGTATTATGGCAACAGCTATTGGAAGGTCAAACAAAGTTCCTTCTTTTCTTACATCCGCAGGAGAAAGGTTGACTGTGGTATGCCCGTACGGCATGGCAAAGCCGCTGTTTTTTATAGCCGCAGCAACCCTGTCCCTGCTTTCTTTTACGGCGGTGTCGGGCAAACCCACCATGCTAAACTGGTACTGGTTTCCGCCGGACACATAGGCCTGCACATCGACAGGCTCGCCCGATACGCCCACAAGGGCAAAGCATAAAGTTCTCGCCAGCATTTTAATACCATATATTGGGGAACCAGCGCATAAGGTCAAACCATTTTGTGCTTACGCGCTCCCCGCTTATGTAAGGGAAGAAGCCTATAAACATAAGAGCTGCCAATGTAATTATTCCGTAGCTTAAAATTTTTGAGAGTTTTGCATGTTTTTCGTCAATTCTATCCAAAACAAACACAAGAGCCATTATGGCAAAGGGAAGCGCTGTGAAGTAATGGTATATGTAGGTGCCCCTTGGCACAAACACCCAGGGCAGATACTGGGCAAAATACGCAATTACTATGAACATGCCGCAGCTGTCTTTATCATCGGCTATAATATTGTTTTTGCCGCAGCGCTTTAATACCCATGAAGCAATTATTATAATCAGCGCCGCAGTGCTAAGCCACCATACCGCAGGGTTTCCAAACGACCATATGGCGCTGCCGGTCCCATCTATGCGCGGGGCGGAGTAATAATATATAGGCTTTTGAGAAAGCGGCCACATATACCATTTAGACGCAAACGGGTGGTCGGCGCCTAAGCCTGACGCGGAGTGATAGCTTAGCATATTCGCGTTCGCTCTTAGCACCTTGCTTATCGTAAGGCCTCCCGGCGTTCCCGCAAACACGGGGTAAAAAGACAGGCAGTAAATAGCAAACGGTATTATTACAAAAAACAGCACGCAAAGAAGCAGCGTTTTTATGCTTGTTTTTTTCCATGCAGCAGCGGCCTTAGATATTAAGGCGTCCTGCTTATATAAATAGGTTTCCGCCTGCTTGCCCGCCCTAACCTGCCTGTAAAGGCTTATAAAGAATATTACGGCAAGCCCCAAACCCGCATAACATCCCGTCCATTTGCTCGCACACGCAAGCCCCATAAAAAGCCCGCTTAAAAACAGGTATTTCATAGCTTTTGAAAACGGCTTTTCATATACATTTGTGTAAGCATAGCGGAACATAAAGTAGGTCGCCCATATTATAAACAAAGCAACAAAGCTGTCTATTGTAGCTATTCTCGTCTGGGCAAAGTGCATGCAGTCAAGCGCCATAAGCAGCATGGGCATTGCGGCAAGATGCCTTTTTTTAGTAAACAGCTTTCCTAGCATATACATTCCGGGAAGCATAAGAACCCCTGCTATGGCTCCCGGCAGGCGCCATGCAAAGGGCGTCATGCCGAATATTGCAATGGATAAGGTCATAAACACCTTGCCAAGCGGCGGATGGGACACTTCGTAAATGCTGCTGGGTTCTTCCCCGCGCAAAGAATTGAGCTGCTCAAGGCCCGTTCTTGCATGGTATATTTCATCAAAATACATGCCGTCGCGCCAGGTGGGGTGGCCGTCTATTACAAACTGCTCGTCTATAAGCTTTTCCCCGTCCCCCGAAATAAGAGTCATAGGCAGTTTTTCCCCCGTAGATGTATCCACCGCCATTATTTCATACAGGTAAAGGCCTATGTTATCCGCAGTTATTTTAAGGTATCTGCCTTCGTGCTGTATGGGTATGCCGCTGAACTTAGCAGGGTTTGCCGTTATAT
>JBMNUE010000159.1:0-3569 GCA_050946095.1 Christensenellales bacterium | reverse complement strand
CCTGCGGACACCTGCAAAATAAGCGGGGCCTTTTCCATTTCGGCGCCTTCCACTATGCCCTGTATAATCTCCATATTGTTTACATTAAACGCGCCTATGGCATAGCCTCCTTCGTAGGCTTTTTTAAACATTTCTTTGCTTGTTACTAATGGCATAATTCTGCCTCCTTTATAAATTTGATGCTGGTTCAATTATAGCTAATTCATATAAAGCTGTCAAACAAAGCGCGCTGCATATCTTTAAAAGAAACAAAGCGGTAGTCGCAAGGGTAGCCGGGGTAATAGTTTTCAGGGTCAAAAAGCACCGACGCCACACCGGCGTTTTTAGCCGAGTCTAAATCTATCGGTCTATCGCCAACCATGCAGCATTCGCTCTTTTTTAAATCGTGCTTATCTATAAGGAAGTTAAGCGCATCGGGGGAAGGCTTGCGGCTAAAGCCGTGTTCAACCGTTATGATGTCTTTAAAAAAGGCGATTGCATCTTTTGAAGATAGCGCTGCAACAGCGCTTTTATCCCTGTGGGTAAAAAGATAGTTTTGCCCGCCGTTTTGTTTAATGCTTTGTAAAACTTCGCGCGCGCCTTCGTACAGCGGAATATCCGCGGGGTTTCTTTTTGATGCTAAACGCTCGTACTCTAAAAGCATTTCTTTTGCTAAATCTTCATCACCGCTGGCAAAAGAAAGAGCGGCTTCGCCCAGAGTGGTCTTTACAAGGCGAAGCAGCTCTTTTTCGCTTGGCAACGGTATTTTAAAATTAATCAGCGTCTGCTTAACATCTTCCGCCACAATTGGGTAGGAGTTAAACAAGGTGCCGTCAAAATCCCAAAATACCTGTGTAAACCTCATGCTTTTTTAGGTTCCGGGAGTTCGCTTGTGCAGTGCGGGCAGCGCGTAGCAAGGTCGTTTATTTCCCCAAAGCAATAGGGGCATTTGCGTGCTTCTTTTTTCGGCTCCTCGGCTTCCGGCTTTTTAAACTGGTTTATTGCGCGCACAAACATCATCATGCAGAGCGCAATAATCAGAAAGTCTATTATGTTTTGCAAAAACATGCCGTAGTTGAATGTACCTACGCCGGCTTCCTTAGCTGCTTCTATGCTCGCATATGCGACATCGCCCCCGCCAAGCTGCAGGAACAGGCCGCTCACGTTTGTGCCGCCGGTAATAAGGCCTATAAGCGGCATAAATATGTCGTTTACAAGGCTTGAAACTATCTTTCCGAACGCTCCGCCGATTATGACGCCGACCGCCATGTCGATAACATTGCCTTTTATGGCAAACTCTTTAAACTCCTTGAGAAATTTACTCATAAGCTTACCTCCATTTTTTTACATTGTACCATGTTGCCCTTATGCATTCAACTTATTTAGCCGGATTTTAGCTGATATCTTGGCTATTTAGCATATATTTGCAGCAGGCGGCCAATTGGCGTATGGAATAAAGAAGTGGAAATCTTGTCGATTTCAGATTATTTATTATTTTTGGAATCCTCATAATTTTTTGATTCGGGAAGCTTTCCAGCTTGAGCCGCCAATTTCTTCTCATGAGATTTTACACGTCGTTCCAATTTTTTTATATCCTCGGAAGGCGGGAGCTCTTCCGGCTTAATTCCGCGCTGGCCGAGCATTTCTCGCACAGAAAGATTGTTTTGCACATGTTCGTCAGTTATAGCGTATTCGCCCTGCATATTTTTTTCTTCTACGTTGTAGTTTGTTATTTCTGTTGCAAGATTTTTTGCTGCGATAGTAAGCGTAGGAAGAAAATCTGCAAGAGGACGGTTGCTTTTAACCCCGAGACGTGCTTTCATTTCCATGGTAGTGCGTCCTCCAAACAAAGCTTGGTCGCCTTTAGAACGTATGCGGCCGAATCCTGCGTCGTCAACGCCGCGCTCATATATGTTTTGAGAAAAACGTTTCTCGGATTCACGCAGCCTTCCACGAGCTTTTGTGCGTTCAATAAGAGCAATGCGCTCCTCGATGAGTTCCTGTTTTCTTGTCTGAACAGCAAAATAACCTTGCGCAAAAGCAATCTCTTCTTTTTTGGGGTCGCCGTTTTGGGCAATGAGGTAACATGCATAACGGGTAAGCATGTAGTCTTTGATGGATCTGTGCGCTCCTTTGCCTGTTTCTATCATTTTCGTGACCTCGCGAAAATGATCAGAGACTTCAATACCGCTGGTTTTACAGGAGGACATTGCACGGGCGATAGCATTATCAAAATTTTCCCAGCGTCCATAACCCAACAAAGGCATTAGTTCGCGTGCATACCAAAATTCAACGTTGGCGGTTGCATCGCTATGTATGACAAGGTCAAATTGTTCTTTTATCTGACTGACTCTTTTTTTATCCATTGCTTTTCCTCCGTGCTGTTAACATACAACTTAGAAATAATTTTATATGTTTATCTCTTATGCGATTTTCTTGAGCTTGCTCTGCGGCGCACGGGGAGCGGCTGCTGGCGTTCAAAGGGTTTTTCGCCTTTAAGGTCAAAGACCTGGTCGCGCAGCTTTGCGGCAAGCTCAAAGTTCAGCTCGCCTGCAGCTGAAAGCATCTGGTCTTCAAGCTTTTCAACAAGCTGAAGGCGTTCTTCCTGGGACATGCCCTCGCGCTCAAAGATTTTGGGGTCGTGGCTTATGGCTATAAGTTCGCGCACCTTGGACTGTATGCTTTTTGGAGTTATGTTGTGTTTTTTATTGTACTCTTCCTGTATTCTGCGCCTTCTGTTGGTTTCGTCTATGGCGCGGAGCATGGAGCCCGTGGGCTTGTCCGCATACATAATAACATGGCCCTGCGTGTTGCGCGCGGCCCTGCCCATGGTCTGTATGAGCGAAGTTTCAGAGCGCAGGAAGCCTTCCTGGTCTGCGTCCAGTATGGCTATTAAGGATACTTCCGGCAGGTCAAGCCCTTCCCGCAAAAGGTTTATACCTACAAGAACATCGTAGTTGCCTAGCTGCAAATCTCGTATAAGCTGCATCCTTTCAAGCGTTTTTATGTCGGAATGCAGGTAGCGCACGCGTATGTCGTTTTCGCGCAAAAAGTCCGTAAGCATTTCCGCCATCTTCTTGGTTAGAGTGGTAACGAGGGTGCGGAAGCCTTTTTCCGTTTCCTTCCGTATTTCGCCTATAAGGTCGTCAACCTGGCCTGTTGCAGGGCGCACATAAATTTTTGGGTCAAGAAGGCCCGTCGGGCGTATAATCTGCTCAACCACCTGCCCTGATAAGTTTATTTCATAGGGCGCCGGCGTTGCGGATACATATATAACCTGGTTTAATCTTTCGTTAAACTCGTCAAATGTTAGGGGTCTGTTGTCAAAAGCGGAAGGCAATCTGAAGCCGTAGCGCACAAGCTCTTCCTTTCTTGCTCTGTCGCCAAAATACATGCCCCTTATCTGCGGTATGGTAACATGGCTTTCGTCTATCAGGCATAAAAAATCCTTAGGGAAGTAATCGAGCAGCGAATACGGGGGATCCCCGGGATTTCTGCCGTCAAAATACCTGCTGTAATTTTCTATGCCTGTGCAAAAGCCTATTTCGCGCAGCATGTCTATGTCGTAGCGCGTGCGCTGGAGTATGCGC
>JBMNUE010000158.1:0-3615 GCA_050946095.1 Christensenellales bacterium | reverse complement strand
CATCCATGCTTTTGCAGGTGGGCATAGAAGCGAGAATGGATTTGCTAAGCTTTCCCGAAGCTTCCGCGCGCCTTCGCGCAAGCAACTTCGACTTAGCTCTTGCTTCATACAATATGGATACCGTTCCTGACCCCGGCTTCCTTTTGATGGAGCGCAATACGGGCAACTATTCGCGCTACGCTTCAAAAGAGATGGACAGCTTGTTTTCAGATCTTCGTTCAGAACTCGATAAGGACAAGTACCGCAATATATTGCTTGACATACAGTCCCTATTTGCAGACGACTGCCCTTTCATGTGCCTTTATTATAGAAAAGGCGCAATACTTACCAGGGTTATGTTTACAGACGCAAGGGATATACGGGAACCGGAAGTGCTGCGCGGCATTGCGGAAGGCGTAAAAGCCGTACAATAAGTAAAAACAAGTCAGAAAGGAGCATTTTATGCCTTTTGTTAATTTAAAGCCAGGGACTATGCTATCACCTGTACCTGTAATTATGGCAAGCACTGCGGATTGTAAAAACAACAGCAATATAATTACCATAGCGTGGACGGGCGTTGTAAATTCAAAGCCGCCAATGGTCTATATTTCCGTCAATCCAAGCCGCTATTCGTATAAAACCATTGTGGATACAAAAGAGTTTGTAATAAACTTAGTATCTCAAAAATTAACCGGGGCCGCGGATTTTTGCGGCGTTCGTTCAGGCGCTGACGTGGATAAATTTAAAGCCTGCAGTCTCCACCCGTATAAAACGCAGACCCTTAAATATGCGCCCGCAATAGAGGAAGCGCCCATATGGCTTGCGTGCAAGGTAAATAAAGAACTGGAGCTTCCATCCCACACCATGTTTATAGCCGATATAAGCGAGGTAAAAGTAAAAAAACACCTGCTCGATGAAAAAGGCAAGGTGGACTTTAAAAAGGCTGATCTTATAGCGTATCAGCACGGGGAATACTACTCAATAGCAAAGCTGCTCGGCTTTTTTGGATATTCCGTAGCGGCTCCCGATGTGCTTAAGCGCAGGATGGACAGATAGGCTTATTGTATTTGCCGTAAGTATATGTATTTGCTATAATCTTTCGGGTAATCAGCGCACAAAAAGGGGTGAACTATGAAAGCGGGAATTGTATCTTTAGGATGCGCCAAAAACCAAGTAGATACGGAAGAAATGCTTTATTTTTTAAAGCTTGACGGTATAGAGCAGACGGACGATTTTAATAGCGCAGATATACTCATAGTAAATACCTGCGGGTTTATAGATTCCGCAAAAGAGCAGTCCATAGACACTATTTTATCTTTAGCTGAATATAAGCTTACTGGCAATTGCCAGATGCTCGCAGTTACCGGCTGTCTTTCTCAGCGCTACGCTAAGGAAATCGCAGAAGAAATGCCGGAAATAGATTTAATTATCGGCGTTTCGCAGTACGATATACTGCCTAAGCTCATAAGGCAGTTTATGCAGGATAAAACTAAGTCCGTGCATACTAAAAGGCGTGTGCAGGAAAAAGCCAAAGGACGGGTTCTTTTAACTCCTCCCTACACAGCCTATGTGCGCATAGCGGAAGGATGCAGCAACCGCTGCAGCTACTGCGCCATACCGCTTATAAGGGGAAACTGCGTTTCGCGAGACGAAAACGATATATTAGAAGAAATGGCGCGCTTAGCGCAAAACGGCGTGAAAGAGCAGATACTTGTAGCCCAGGACACCACCATGTACGGCAGGGACAAAGGCAAAAACTCTCTTGCTGAGCTTTTGGAGAAAGCTTCTAAAATAGACAAAATAAACTGGATACGCGTGCTGTACTGCTACCCTGACGAAACCTCAAAAGAGCTTATTGATGTTATGGCTGAGCACAAAAACATATGCAAATACCTGGATTTGCCCTTGCAGCACGCATCTTGCAAAATGCTTAAACTGATGAACAGGCGCGGCAGCATAGAGCACATAACCGAAATATTAAATTACGCAAGGAGCTTAGGCTTTGTTTTAAGAACCACTTTCATAGTCGGTTTTCCGGGAGAAACCGAACAGGATTTTGACGAACTTATGCAGTTTGCGCGTGAAATGCGTTTTGATAGACTTGGCGCTTTCACCTATTCCCGCGAGGAAAACACGGCTTCCTATGATATGCCAAATCAAATCCCCGAAAAAATAAAACAGCAAAGGCTTGATGAGCTTATGCGTTTGCAGCAGCAAATAAGCCTTGAAAACAACCTTAAAAGGGTCGGCCGAACAGAAAAAGCGCTTATAATAGGACAGTCTGGAAACTATTTCACCGCCAGAAGCCAGTTTGAAGCTCCGGATGTCGACGGCATAATTTATGTAAGCAGTCCTGTTAAATTAAGCGAAGGGCAGTTTATAAACGCAAAAATAGTCAAGGCCGATACCTATGACCTATATGCAGAAAGCGCAGGTGAACAATGAATCTACCTAACAAACTTACCTTAGTGCGTATTTTTCTTATACCTTTTTGCCTTGTTTTAATTTACTTCAACATAAACATTGCAGCTTGCGCAGTGTTTATCGCGGCCTGCATTACGGATTTTTTTGACGGGCAGATAGCGCGCAAAAAAAGCCTCGTAACTAACTTTGGCAAGTTTGCAGACCCCGTTGCAGATAAAATACTCGTAATATCGACCATGGTGCTCCTGGTTCATCAGCAGAGGTTCCCGTGGTGGGCGCTGCTTATTATAGTCGTGCGCGAATTCGCAGTGGACGGTCTTAGACTAATAGCGGTTGAGCAAGGTGTAGTGATACCGGCGGGACAGCTCGGCAAAATAAAGACCGCCCTTCAGATGTTTGGCGTTATAGCAGCAATAATAAACGCTCCTGCCTGGCTTGTAATTACTCTTGCCGCCGTAATGAGCATTATGACCATTGCATCAGGCGCGCAGTATTTTGCGGAAGGGAGACATCTTATATATGCAGGCGGTTCAAAAAACCCTAAAGACATTAATAAAAAACAATAAAAAACTATGCTGCGCAGAAAGCATCACGGGGGGCCTTATTGCTAGCGCCATTGTAGATTTGCCGGGCGCTAGCGAAGTGTTCTGCGGAAGCTTGGTTACATATACGGATAAGGCAAAGCATGATTTGCTAAATATCCCCAAAAAAACGCTGAAAAAACACGGCGCAGTAAGTCATGCAACGGCCGCTTTAATGGCAAAAAATGCACTCAAGCTGTATAATGCCGACTATGCGCTCGCTTCAACCGGCTTTGCAGGCCCTGCGGGCGATGATGTAGGCCTGTGCTTTATAGGTCTTGCCTCAAAATACAGTTGCCATGTTTATCGTTTGCAGCTAAGCGGCGAAAGAAATGACATACGCAGAGCCGCAGCGCTGTCTGCATACATTATATTAAACAAGTTTATGAAAGGAAATAATAATGGCTAAGAACGATTCTAAATCCGCACCAAAATATACCCAGCCTGAGGAGCGCGAACAGGCCTTGGAAAGAGCGCTTTCGGCTTTGGATAAGCAGTTTGGCAAAGGCACCGTTATGCGCCTTGGCGAACAGAGCAAAATGAACATAGAAGTAATATCTACGGGCTGCCTGGAGCTTGACATGGCTTTGGGAGTAGGCGGCATACCGCGCGGCCGCATAATAGAAATATT
>JBMNUE010000157.1:0-3679 GCA_050946095.1 Christensenellales bacterium | reverse complement strand
AGCGCAGAACTTTACGGCGCATTCGGCGTTAAAAAGCTGTACCTGCATCTGTACGATGAAAACCCGGTAGAATTCGACTGGGACGAGCCGCTTTCCAATTTCAGCGGTTTAACAGGCTTTGAAGTTGCGCAGGCTGGCTATTTCTGCCACAAGAGCCAGCACCGCTACAAGCAGTTCAGCGTGGAGCCAAAAGACAGCAGGTATTCCTGCTATTTATTCGGATTGGCAAAAGAAAGATAAAAGCAGGCAGAGTATCTACCGGCAATAGCCCTGTGGATTATCGCCGTTTTTTGCTTGTCGGCAAAGCATATTTAGGCATACTGTATTGCGATTTTTCGCTTGGAAGCTTTGCTCTCCCAAGCCAAAATGTAGAAAACACGCAGCGTGCAGATGAACCGCGGCCGAAGCCCCAAATCTTTTCACGATTGCACCCATGGAGCTTTTTCAATGAAACCTGTTCGCGCTTGAGCAAAAAGCCGGCTAAATAGCTCAGCAAATGGCCAGCATAATGCGTGTGGCGAAATCCAAAGTCGCGAATTTTATTTGATAAATCATTAAATAATAATTATTTGATAACTCCATAAACAATAATTTGTATAAGCTCCATCAGCAATAGTCCAATGGCTATTGCCGTTTTTTGCTTGTCGGCAAAGCATATTTAGGCATACTGTCTTGCGATTTTTCGCTTGGAAGCTTTGCTCCCCCAAGCCAAAATGTAGAAAACATGCAGCGTGTAGATGAACCGCGGCCGAAGCGCTGGAAGCTTTTCACGATTGCATTCATGGAGCTTTTCCGATGAAATCCGCCTAAGCATGAATTTGCCTAAAATATGCAGCGGATTCTATATTGCATTAAAAAATTAATAATTTCTAATCTGCGGTTTATGCTGCATTAAACCTTATGGTGTAGTATGTAATTGCACAAAGCGATGCAGTATTAAAGGGAGGGTCTGTTATGGAAAGCAGCATGAAAAAATACCTTGCTCTGGTGGAGTGGCAGCTGCGCAACCTGCCCAAGCAGCAGAGAGAGCACATTATGAAGGACCTGCGCTATGAAATGGAGCTTAAAAAAATACGCGAAGGCCTTACCGAAGACGAGCTTATTTTGGAGATGGATTCTCCCGGCGAAATCGCAAGGAAGTACGGCGGCATCGACGGGCCTATATACGAAAGCGATATAGAAAACGCCCAGGACGCTGCAATAAAAAAGGAAAGAGAAAAAAAAGAAAAAGCCGAAAAACGCAGAAAATTTATGGAGGAAGTGCAGGACGATTTCCGCAAAGAAACCAGAAAGCATAAGAAAAATTCCTCCAGCACTCCCGCCAACATAGTAAAAGGCATAATAGGGCTGCTGCTGTTCATGGTATTTATGGACATGGCGCCAAGCCTTATAGGCGGGCTTATAGGCCTGTTCGTAGCCGGCCTAAGCGCTATTATAATTCTGCCCGTATTCGGCTGGGTGTTCTTCATAGTAATACAGGTGTTTAAGATTATTTTTAAAATTATTGCGGGGATAATGAAGGGAATATTCAGTTTTTAAACAAGCAGTTAATAAGCAGCCTAACAATAGCGCCCATGAAATTCAGGTGACATGAAATGCGATGTAGCAAGACCTATTTCTGTCTAACAATACAGTTAATATGCGCCCATGAAATTCAGGGGCGCATTGATCTGTTGATAATATACATGGGCATATTGCTGTGTGTCTTTTCGCTTGAGAGCTTTGCTATATAAAGCCCAAAAATTTTGGGAATACGCAGATTATAAATGAACCGCAGCAGAAGCCCCAAGCTTTTCACGATTGCACTTCATTAGACTTTACCCCCTTAAGCCCCTAAATAACGCTTTGCCAGCACTCCGAAGCCGTAAATATATAGTTTGTTATTATAATTAATAAATAAACCTAAGCTGCGCCTGCGAAGAACCTCCCCTGTCTGTCAACCTTATCGGGTGGTATCTGCAGCCTAATCTGCGCCCGCGAAGAACCTCCGCTGTCTGTCAACCTTATCGGGCGGTATCTGCAGCCTAATCCGCGCCCGCGAAGAGCCTCCGCTGTCTGTCAACCTTATCGGGCGGTATCTGCAGCCTAATCCGCGCCCGCGAATAGCCTTCGCTTTAAGCGGCTTTATGTCTTTTTCTGTGCGTGCCGCATATGTGAAAATTTTCGTCCATCGTAAGCTCAAGTAGCGAATTATAGTATTTCACATGCTTTTTGCATTTAAATTAATAATATCGCTTCAAAAAACCGGGCGCTTTTGCCAAATCCGTGTTTTTTTAAACGCAAAGCACAGCACAAATAGGCAGGAATATTTGCAGTTCATTGCATTTATAGCAGCTTCTTTTTAAACCCGTCAAGCATTGTTGCATTAATAACTTAATATGTTTAGCGATGAATCCCAAAATATAAGAGCTTAAAAGGAATTTACTGTCACATAACAAGCGTATTAAAATAATCTTCCGGCGTTTCGTTTCTTCTTATGAGCTTAAAATCGCCCTGTTTTGTGTACAGCACCTCGGCGCACCGCAGGCGGCCGTTGTACTGGTAGCCCATTGAGTGCGCGTGGGCGCCGCAGTCGTGTATTATGAGCAAATCGCCCAAATCTATTTTGGGCATTTTTCTATTTATTGCAAACTTATCGTTGTTTTCGCAGAGGCAGCCCGTTATGTCGTACATAAAATCGTTTTTGCTTTCGCGCTTTCCTGCCACATGTATGTGGTGGTAGGCGCCGTACATGGCAGGGCGCAAAAGGTTTGAAGCGCAGGCGTCCACGCCTATGTAGCGCTTGTATATGTTCTTTTCGTGCATGGCGTGCGTCAGCAAAAAGCCGTAAGGCCCTGTAATATAGCGCCCCATTTCCGTGTATACAGCCATGTGCTCGCAGTTGTTTTTTTGAAGCACACGCTTTACGCCTTCCGCCATTTTATATATATCCTGTTTTTTATCTTCCGGTTTATAGGGTATGCCCATGCCGCCAGAAAGGTTTATATATTCAAAGGGGATTTGAACATTGCTCTCGAGCTCCTTTCCCACGCTTATCAAAAGCTCCGCTAATCTTGGGTAATAATCTTCCTTTTGGGAATTGCTCGAAAGAAATGCGTGCAGCCCGAAACCCTGAAGGCCTTTTTGCTTTAGCTTTTTAAGACCCAGATAAAGCTGCTCTTTCGTAAAGCCGTATTTGGATTCGCCGGGCGAACCCATTATGCTGTTTTCGCCGTCGAATACTCCGCCCGGGTTAAAGCGCAGACACAGATTTTCAGGGACTGCGCCGAAGCTTAAAAGCGTATCTATATCCGATATATCGTCAAGGTTTATGTGCGCATGCCTGTCCCTTGCCATCTTTATTTCTTTTTTAGGCATGGCGTTTGCAGAAAAAAACAGGTTTTCGCCTGAAACGCTTACCATATCCGCTAAAAGCAGCTCCACTTCGCTTGAAGCGTCAAGCCCGCAGTTGGATTCCGCCATGAGTTTAAGCATGGCAGGGTTGGGAAGAGCCTTTATTGCGAAAAACTGTTTGTATTTTTTATTCCATGAAAAAGCTTTTTGAAGCTCTGAAATATTATCCCGTATGCCCTGTTCATCGTATAAATACAGCGGCGTGCCGAAGCGCTTTGCAGCAGCCAAAAACACTTCATCGGGCAAATTAAAATTCGGCATATTCTACCTCCTTGAAACAAGTATA
>JBMNUE010000156.1:0-3683 GCA_050946095.1 Christensenellales bacterium | reverse complement strand
TTAAAAGCTGCATAATTTCCTTTTGGCGCGTTATGGCTTGCAGCGGGCGCCCTTCGGCGTAATTTAAATCGACTCCAAGTATAGCGCCGGCGCTTTTGTTTAAAGATACTATATGCAAGTTTTCGTCTAATACTACAAGGCCTTCGGACATGGAGTTTATTATAGCGGCAATCTGCCTTCTGCGGTTTTCTATATCTTCTATGGTGCTTAGATACTCGTTTTTCTTCGTGTTTATTTCGCGCGCGAAAGGCAAAAGCTCATCGTACACGCATGTGTCGACCGGGTTGTCGAGATTTATTTTTTCTATATTTTTTACTATTTTTCCGGATATATAGTTCGACGACAAAGAAGAAATTACAACTATAATTACATATACAGCTATAAAATATAAAATAAGCTTGCCCTGCATATTATCAAACAGAGAATCCGACTTGCTTATGCGCAGAACATTCCCGCTATCAAGCATTATTGCGCTGTAATAAACATCCGCATTGGTTTGCGAGTCCCTGCGTACAGCTCTTCCTGCGCCCGTTTCAAAGGCTGAAGCAAGCTCCAGCGCATTAAAAAAATCTTCTTTAGTTTTAAGCGGCGCTTCGCTGTCAAAAAGCAGTCGGCCTTCTTTGTCTATTAAAATTATCCTTTCATCTGCAACCGCGTTTTTTAAGGCTGAAATATCATCGTCTGAGCTGTTTAGCCTTTCAGCAAGCTGCAGAATTTTTGCATCCTGCGAAAAGCTTATCTCTTTTTTAAGCTCGTTAAACACAGTATGCTCTATAAGTATGACGAGCAATAAAGCCAAAAAAAGCGAGATAATAGCCCCGCCCCAAAAAATACGCCGTTTCAAAAGCTTTTTTCCTTCCTTGAAGAGCTTATTTTGTAGCCGACTCCGCGCACCGTTTCAATAAGCTGCGCATTATCCCCAAGCTTCTGCCTTAGAGATCTTATATGCGCATCGACGGTTCTCGTATCGCCGTAATAGGCTACATCCCACACAGTATCGAGCAGCTTTTCGCGCGTGAACACTATTTCAGGCGCCGCAAGCATGCAGCGCAGCAGGTCAAATTCTTTATTAGTCAGGCTTATTTCTTCGCCGTTTGATGAAACAAAATGTCTCGCCACGTCCATTTCTATTCCTGCATAGCTTATTTTGCCCGCTGTCTGTTTAGGCCCGGACCTTCTTAAAACCGCCTTTATCCTGCTCAAAAGCTCCATAATGCCAAAGGGTTTAACTATGTAATCGTCAGCGCCGCAATCCAATGCCCGAACCTTGTCCATCTCTTCCCCTTTTGCCGTCAGCATTATAACGGGCAGGTTTTTGGTGTTTAAATTGGAGCGTATTTTTTTAAGCAGCGTTTCCCCGTCAACTCCTGGAAGCATTAGGTCCAGCAAGACCAAATCCGGTATTTGCTCATCAAGCGCTTTAAGAAAAGATTCTCCTTCCGCAAATCCCTTTACTTCGTAGCCCGATTGACGAAGCGCGTAGACTACAAGTTCTCGGATGCTGCGGTCGTCTTCAACTGTATATATAATCAAAGAGGCTCACCCTTATAAAGGCCGGTTACCGCATACTCCACCCATTCTGCAATGTTTACGGCATGGTCTGCAATGCGTTCAAAGTATTTAGCTATCATCAAGGTATCGAGCAGCTGCATGCTTGCTTCATCGCCTTTTTTGATTTGGTTCAGTATTTCGTCTTTCACCTGTATGAAAAGATTATCCACAATGTCGTCAGACTCCATTACTTCGCCGGCAAGCTTCAAATCCCGGCTTACGTATGCGTCCACCGCCTTATGCACCATGCGCGCAGCGGAATTTCCCATGGTAAGCAGATGCGGGGGCTTTTCAAGCAGCTTGCCCTGCACCGGCATGGTAATAATTTCTGCTATGTCGCTCGCCTGGTCGCCTATGCGCTCCATATCGGTTATTAGCTTCATTGCGGCGGATACAAGCCTTAAATCTGACGCAACGGGCTGCTGCATCAATATAATGCGCAGGCAAAGAGTTTCTATTTCTCTTTCCTTGCGGTCTATCTCGTCATCGCCTTTAACCAGGGTCTTTGCCCTTTCAACATCATGCGCGCTAAGCACATTGCATACATTTTCTATGGCTTGTTCAACCATGCTGCCCATCTGTATAATTTCGCGGTTTAGTTGATTCATCTGTTCGTTAAATTTAATACGCATCAGCCGAACCTCCCTGTAATGTAGTTTTCTGTACGCTTGTCGCGCGGATAGCTAAACAGATCCGCAGTGCCAGACATTTCTATCATTTCGCCGAGCAGGAAAAATGCCGTTATGTCGGATATGCGCGTAGCCTGCTGCATATTATGCGTCACTATTATTATAGTATATTTCTTTTTTAACTCAAGCACAAGATCTTCTATTCGGGAAGTGGAAATAGGATCAAGCGCGCTTGTAGGCTCATCCATCAAAATAACATCGGGTTCTATGGCTAGGCACCTTGCTATGCAAAGCCTCTGCTGCTGGCCGCCGGATATTGCCATGGCGCTTTTCTTGAGATTGTCCTTCACTTCGTCAAAAAGGGCTGCATCGCGCAGAGATTTTTCTACTATTTCATCAAGCTTTGCGCGGCTTTTTATGCCATGGGTTCTCGGGCCGTAAGCAATGTTGTCGTATATTGACATGGGAAACGGGTTGGGCTTTTGAAACACCATGCCCACGCGCTTCCTCAGCAGGTTTATATCGGTATCGGGGCTGTAAATATCCTCGTTGTCGAGGAGTATTTTCCCTGTTATTTTGCAGTCCGGCACAAGGTCGTTCATGCGGTTAAGGGATTTAAGCAAAGTGGATTTGCCGCAGCCCGAAGGCCCTATAAGAGCGGTTACCTTGTTGTCCGGTATTTCCATGTTTATATTCTTAAGCGCGTGGAAGCTGCCGTAGTATAAATCCACATTGGATATATTAAATTTAATGTCGCCGGATGAACCTGCATGGTATATATCTGGCTTTACAGTTTCTTTAATTAAATCAGCATTCATATGTTCAGTCCTTTGTCGAAAATCGTTTGGCAGCCTTTGTGGAAACTGCATTCATAATTATCACCACTACCAAAAGCACGGCCGCCACCGCAAAAGCTTCGTCAATATTAAGCCCCTCCTGCTGAAGCTGGTACAGATGCACCGCCAAGGTTCTTCCGGAAGCCATAGGGGATACGCATATGGCCGCCACTATGCCGGAAGTGTATATTAGCGCTGCGGTTTCTCCCACTATGCGGCCTATTGAAAGCAGCACGGCAGCCAATATTCCTGGCATTGCAACCGGCAATACTATGCGCATTGTAGTGCGCAGCTTGCCGGCTCCCAAGGCAAGGCTGCCTTCGCGGTAGCTGCGCGGAACCGAAAGAAGCGATTCTTCCGTCTGCCTTAAAATAATCGGCAAAACCATTATAGCAAGCGTGAAAGCGCCAGAAAGCAGCGAATAGCCCCAGCGCAAAGCGTTTACAAAAAACAGACTTCCGAACAAGCCGTATATTATGGACGGCAGCCCTGCAAGCGTTTCAGAAGTTATGCGCACCGCTTTAACGAGCTTGGAGTCGGGCTTTGCGTATTCCGCAAGGTATACTCCTCCAAAAACGCCTAAAGGCACGGATATAAGCAAAGAGAGAAATGCCATATGCAGCGTGTTTATTATAGCATGGAGCATTGACACGTTGTCGGTAGTGTA
>JBMNUE010000155.1:0-3757 GCA_050946095.1 Christensenellales bacterium | reverse complement strand
ATGCCAAAGGGCTGCGCCTTTGCGCCCAGGTGCCAGGACGCTATGCAGATATGCTTAAGCGAGCTGCCCGGTGAAATACCAATTAACGACTTTCATTTTGCTTCCTGCTGGATGAACGTTAAAAAAGTATACAAGGAAGCAAAGGACGGTGAAATAAATGGCTGAACATTTTCTTGAAGTTAAGGACCTTAAAAAATACTTCCCCATTAAAACGGGCTTTATGAAAAAAACTTATCTTAAGGCTGTCGACGGCGTGTCTTTCGCCATAGACGAAGGCGAAACCTTGGGGCTTGTTGGCGAATCGGGATGCGGCAAAACAACCGTGGGAAGAACGATTATACGCCTGTACGAACCCACCGATGGGGAAATCATATATAAAGGTTTAAAGGTTACTGAAAAAAACATGCAGCCCCTGCGCAAGGAAATGCAGATAGTGTTTCAGGATCCCTATTCTTCGCTAAACCCCCGCATGACGGTTGCGGACATAGTAGGGGAGCCTTTGGACATACACCGCCTTTACAGCTCAAAGACAGAAAGGGAGGAGCGCATAGCGGAGCTTTTAAAGCTGGTAGGGCTCAATGCCGACCACGCAAGGCGCTACGCGCACGAGTTTTCGGGCGGCCAGCGCCAGCGCATAGGCATAGCGCGCGCGCTTGCAGTAAACCCGAAGTTCATAGTGTGCGACGAACCCGTATCCGCCCTGGATGTTTCCATACAGGCGCAGATTATAAACACCTTTGAAGAACTGCAGCAGACCCTGGGGCTTACATATTTGTTTATAGCGCACGACCTGCTTGTGGTTCAGCACATATCAAGGCGCATAGCTGTTATGTACTTGGGGCGCATAGTCGAAATCGCCCCTTCGGCAGAAATTATAGAACACCCCGTGCACCCTTACACGCAAAGCTTAATTTCAGCTATACCTGTTCCGGACCCTGATACAGCAAAAGCGAAGCACCGCATAGTGCTTGAAGGCGATGTGCCTTCCCCGCTCAATATGCCTTCAGGCTGCTCCTTTAGAACGCGCTGCCGCTATGCTACGGAGCGCTGCGCAAAGGAAACGCCGGAACTTACAATGAGAAGCGACGGGCATATGTGCGCCTGCTTTAATAAATAACGAATCTTTGGGGCAAGGTCCCTTAGAAATATAAAACGGAGGATACCCACATGAAAAAACTGACAGCTCTTATTCTCACTGCAGTAATGGCGCTTAGCGGTATTGCTTTAGCGTTTGCAGCGGGAGACATACCTGCCTGGGCCCCTCAGAACTGGGCCGAGTACGATGCGCTTATCGCGGAGATAAAATCCACTACAGATTTTGCCGAACGCGTAAATCTTATGCATCAAGCGGAAGATATCCTTATGGATACATCGGCTCTTCTGCCGATCTACTACTACAACGATATATTCATGATGAAAGAGGGCGTGGAAGGCTTCTATTCCAACGTGTTTGGAAACAAGTTCTTCCTGTATGCGAGCTATGGCGACAATTCCAAGCTGCGCATCAACCTTGCGAGCGAGCCGGATAAGCTTGACCCCGCCTTAAACACCACTGTGGACGGCGCATGCTTAGCGGTTAACTCGTTCGGCGGCCTGTACAGCTACGGCGAAGACGGCTCCTATGCTCCGAACTTTGCGGAATCCTACGAGATGTCTGAAGACGGCCTTACCTATACATTTAAAATACGCGAAGGCTTAAAATGGTCGGACGGCGAACCGCTTGACGCGAAGGACTTTGAGTATTCCTGGAAGCGCCTTGCAAACCCTGAAACCGCGGCGGACTATTCCTATATGCTGGACGGCATAAAGGGATACCCCAACGACCTTGCGGTGAAAGCCTCTGAAGACGGCAAAGAATTTACCGTAGAACTCGCATCCCCCTGCGCCTATATGCTGGACCTTTGCGCATTCCCCGCATTGTTTGCAGTGCCGCAGCACGCTGTTGAAGCGGCGGAAGGCTTTAAAGATGCGGACGGCAATATTCTTAACGCAGGCGCCTGGGCGCTTGAAGCGGGCTTTGTAACAAGCGGCGCGTACAAGCTTGAAAGCTGGGCGCACAATGAGTCCATGGTATATGTAAAGAACGAAAACTTCTGGAACGCAGAAAATGTGAAGATAGAAAAGCTTGAGTTCATGCTTTCAGATGACGAAACTGCCATATACGCGGCATACAACGCCGGCAACTTGGACTTTATAGATACCGTGCCTCCCGATGAAATAGAAGGCCTTAAAAACAACCCCGAGTTCCATATTATAGACAACCTCGGCACCTATTACATCAACTTCAACGTAAACTCCAAGCTCTTTGAAGGTATGACGCCTGAAGAAGCGGCCTACATGCGCAAAGGCATAAGCGCATTTATAGACCGCCCCTACATTGTAGAAACTGTCGGCCAGACGGGACAGCTTGAAGCAAACAGCTTTATCCCGGCAGGTATGATGGACGGCAACGGCGGCGTATTTAAGGACGCTTCCGGCTGGGATTATCCTGAAGGCGACGGCTATTTCCCGATAGAGCCGGATTTTGACAGAGGCATAGAGCTGCTTGAAAAAGCTGGCTTTAAGTTTGACGATAACAATATGCTGTCTGACGAAACGCCCCTCAGCTTTGAGTACTTAACCAACCAGACTGCGGGCCACGTGGCCATAGCCGAAATAGTGCAGTCGGACCTTGCGGAAGTCGGTATAAATATGACCATCAAAACAGTTGACTGGAACGTATTCCTTAACGAGCGCAAGGCCGGCAACTACGACATCTGCCGCAACGGCTGGATAGCGGACTTCAACGACCCCATCAACATGCTTGAAATGTGGACGACGGATTCCGGCAACAACGATGCGCAGCTTGGCAAACCTATAGCAAGCGAATAATAAAACAATTTAGTTTTATATCAGCCGGCAGGCGGAGCAACTGACTTCGCCTGCCGGCTTTTTTCCGCTTAAGCGAGTTGAACGAGCAAAAGCGAGCGAAAAAAACCTGCAATGCAGACGGCAGAGCGTAGAAAAATATTGTTTAGGGGCAAGAGTGCAATCGTAAAAAGAATAAAACGCCAAGGCTGCGGGCGTTGAAAAGCTGTGCATTCCCTGCATTTTCAGCTTGGGGAAGTAAACGAAAGAAACACGGCAAAGCGCTCTTTAACATATTGTATAAAGGCAGCGCGCAAAGCGCTATTTTGTTTAACAAATTTTAACATTAAAAAGCCTTTTAAATGGATTGCAGTAAAAGCTGCAATAATATTTTATGCAAATCATTGTTTTGGAGCTGATTTATAAAAGCCAGTAAATGCAATAAAAGAAAGCTTGCAGCGCTATAACTGCGGAGCTTTGTAAAAAAATACATTTTTATGTTTGGACGATAAAACAAAATAGCTTCAGCTATTTACTGCTTAAACCGCTTAGCCGTGCGCCTTTTCGTTTGGCAGCTTTTGCTGCTGGACAGCGAAAATATAGGGAATTCATTTCTACGCAATGCCCTGCGGCCGCCGTATTTGTCGTTGGCAGCGATTACGCTCATGGGACTTGTGGCCCCTAAAATTCCATAAATAGTGCTTTGTCTATATTATTAAGCGGAGGAGAAGCCTTTATTTAAGTTTTTTAGATAAGTATTTAAAAATTGTCATGAGTCTTTTTTGATAGAGTACACTAAAGTTCGCAACTTAGACGAGCGGCAGATATATACAAGCCACTGGAACTCCGCTACAATGGATGTTGCTAAATCATTCACAAGGAGGAAATTCCAATGGCTCAAACAAAGAAT
>JBMNUE010000154.1:0-3789 GCA_050946095.1 Christensenellales bacterium | reverse complement strand
AGAAGTTATCTTTTAGTGTGAATGAATGGACCATTGCATTGCCTCTGCCGCGGTACAGCACATATTCGCCGTAAACCGCAGGCTCCGTGGCGGACAAGAGAGGGCTTTTAAGCTTTCTGCTGCCGCGTGCATTTGCGTCAACCCTGCCTCTGTTAGGAGTAAGCAGCGTAACAATGCGGTCATTATCGCGGTAGTTGCTTCTTCTTAAAACTATGCCTTCAAGCGTTTCATAGGGCATATTACCGCTCGTAGCCTAAGCAGAAAACGGCAAGCGTGCCGGGGCCGCTGTGCGCTCCTACAATGGCTCCGATAGGAGAAATAAGGTAGTCTTTTATGCCGGGCAGAGCTTTCTGCAGATAGGATTTAAGCAGAAGCGCATCTTCCTCGCAATCCGCATGGCCTATAAATATGGGCTGGCCTGCTCTTGGGTTTATAACTTCTTCTATCCTTTTTGCCAATGTTTTTATGGAGCGCTTTCTTCCCTGCACATTTTCCTGCGGTGTAAGAAAACCGCCTTTGTCTACATTAAGCACGGGCTTTATGCGAAGCATGCTGCCAAAGTATGCGGAGCTTTTGCTTATGCGGCCGCCGCGGTAAAGACATTTTAGATTATCCACGGTGAACCAGTGTATTATATGCGGCGCTGTTTTATTTACAAATTCCTCGGCTTCTTTTAAAGTTATGCCCTTTTCGCGCTCTTTAATAAGGTGGTGAACAAGCAGCCCGTAGCCTAAAGAAGCGCATATGGAATCGCAAACGGCTATTTCCGCATCGGGATAGTTTTCTTTTATTTTTTCTTTTGCCATTATAGCGTTGTTTATAGAACCTGAAATACCGCTTGACAGCGGGAGACATATAAGCCCCTCGCCTTTTTCAATTATATTTTTAAATGTATTATAGTATGTATCTATATTAATCTGCGCTGTCGTATATACTGCGCCGTTTTCAAGGTTTTCGTAAAATGAATGCAAGTCGGCTTCATCGCCGGTTTTATATATAAATTCCTGATCATCGCGCTGGTATGGCATAGGCATAATAAGAAGCCTTTCGCATTTTTCTACATACGTTATAGGCAAATCGCATGCCACATCCGCAATGATCCAAAAGGGTTTAGACATAACAAATCTCCTTCCATGATAAGCTTTCATAATGAAAAAAATTATAACAAACTTATAATATGCTGTCAATTATGCAGATTTTAGTTTATGTATAGAACTGGTATAAGCTGATTGCCTGGTAATATCGCGAGTTTTTGTTATGATGATTTAAAAATAAAACCGCATGAGCCCTGCTCAGGCTGTCGATAAAGCATCTAAATACACTTTGCAGTGTATCTTTTCGCTTGGCCGCTTTTGCTTTTTCAAGCCAAAATGCAGGGCATGCGCAGCTTTTCAATGCCCCGCGGCCTTAGCACTAAAGCTTTCGCAGTTATATTCATGGTGCTTAACCCCATGAACTCTCCTAAATAATACTTTGTCTATACTCTAAATATTGCTGCGCGAGCCTTGCCGCTATTATCCGCTAAAATGCGGGAGCGGATAAGGCCTATATCAGCTGAAAAGGTCGAGTATATCTTTGTCGGAAAGCTTTTCAGGCATCATTTCTCCAGGGGTAACAAGCTTGTCAAAAAGCTGCCGTTTGCTTTCTCCCAGGGCTATTACTTTTTCCTCTATGGAGTCTTTAGTAACCAGGCGCAAAACCTGAACGGCCTTTTCCTGCCCTACTCTATGGGCACGGTCTATGGCCTGGTCTTCTGTTGTGGGGTTCCACCAAGGGTCAAAGTGTATAACTGTATCGGCGCCTGTTAAGTTTAGCCCCGTGCCCCCCGCTCTAAGGGAGATTAAAAACAGCTGGCATGATCCGCGGTTAAAATTCTCCGCCATTTCAAGCCTTTCCTTGGAAGGCGTATTGCCGTCAAGATACATGTATTCAATGCCTAAAAAAGCCAATTTATTTTTTATTATAGCAAGCATTTTTGTAAACTGGCTGAACAGCAGAACCTTATGCCCGTTTTCCAGCAATGAAGGCAGCAAATCCATCAGTAAATTAAGCTTGCCGGACTCCCCTTGAAAGTTTTTAAGCACAAGGTTGGGATGGCAGCAGATTTGCCTAAGCTCCGTAATGGCTGCAAGCACTTCGCCGCCGTTTTTAAACAGAACATTCCGGTCGTAAAGTTCCTGCATGGTTTCTCTTTTCTGCAGCAGCACCGCCTGGTATATTCTTCTTTGGCTGCTTTCCATTCCGGCAAAGCATGTGCGCTCTATTTTAGGCGGCAGCTCGCTCATGACGTCTTTTTTTAGCCTCCTCATAAGGAAGGGGCGTATTCTCTTGCGAAGATCAGGAGCGTTCTTGCCTTCATCGTAACGGCGCAAAAATTCACGGTAGTTGGGCAGATATCCGGGCAGAACAAAGTCAAACAAAGACCATAGCTCGCCTACGTTGTTTTCCATGGGTGTGCCGGAAAGCGCAATGCGGCAGTCCGCATTTATTTTTTTTACGCTGCGCGCCGTAAGGCTTGACGGGTCCTTTATGTACTGCGCTTCGTCAAGCACGGCATAAGAAAAATCTATATTGCTTAATTTTTCCGCTTCGCGGCGCATTATAGGGTAGCTTGTGATTATAATATCGGGTTTGCTTTTATCAAAGTCCGCAATAATTTTTGCTCTCTTGCTGCGGCTTCCGCTAAGAACAGCGGTGTTAAGGTCCGGCGTAAATCTATCGGCTTCAGATTGCCAGTTAAAAAGAAGAGATGTAGGCGCTATTACTATGTTAGGCTTGGGAAATTCCGAGTTTTTTTGAACATAGCTTATTGCGGCCAGGGCCTGCAATGTTTTTCCAAGGCCCATTTCATCGGCTAAAATACCGCCCATATTGAGCTTCCAAAGGGAAACCAGCCACTCAAAACCGCGTTTTTGATATGTGTACAGGCCGTCAATAGGGGAACTTATTTCTTCTGTCCTTACAGCCGCGCGCTTTATTGTCTCCTTGTCGAATTCTACCGGAAGATTTTTTTCTTTTATGAGTGTGTTTAAATAAGCCGCGCGGTAAGCGTTTACCTGCGTTTCTTCAGTGGAAAGCTCGTTTGCATCAAGGTATGCCTGAGCAAGCTCCTGCCAGTTTTCAGTGCTTTCAAGCGATATTATAGTTCCGTCCCTATATCTGAAATAATTCCTTCTCAATCGTATGGCTTCAAGGAGCGGCAGCAGTTCTTCAACAGGCGTTCCGTCATCCAGCATTTCAAGCTGCAAGCTGTTCTTGCTTGTCTTTAAATATGCGGAAAACTTAGGCTTTCTTATGTTCAGCTTTTTAAAGTCGTTGCTGAAAAACACCTGCGACACATCGCTCAAGTGGTTTACGCCTTCAGTTAAAAACCGCCATATCTCATCCGATTTATCTATAAACGCATGCCCCTTGCGCACCTTAAAGCCTGATTCCGCCAAGGCGTCCATTACGGATTTTTCGCCCGCCGAGTCCCTTAATAAAAGCACCGGGGCGCCGTCGTTTATAATGAAAGGGTCTATATTTATATCCCCATATTGAAAATTTACTTTAGCTGTAATAGCGGTGCCATCTTTATCTAAAAATATTTTTGAGCGGAAAGGCACGCGTATAACGCTTTTGCTTAAACGATCGTCAAAATGCACGGGAGCGCTGCGCATAATAGACGGCAGCAGTTCTCCCATTACGCGCGGTATATTGCTTTTTTTAAAGTTGAATGTGGCTTTGCCGCCGCTTCTATTGGAGTACAGAGTAATAAACAGCTTTCTATCCTGTTCTTTAAGCTTTTGA
>JBMNUE010000153.1:0-3803 GCA_050946095.1 Christensenellales bacterium | reverse complement strand
AGCTTTTTTATTTGCTTAATTTTTCGCTAAAATATTTTCTTTAATGCTTCTGATGTAAACTGCTCCACTTCAAATTGGCAGCCTTCGGGGCCGGTAAAGAAAAACGATTTTAAAGGTATGTCTTTCACCTGCTTAACGGGCGATAGGTTCTCTATTCCCGCCGCATTTTTCAATGCTTCGTAAGCTTCATGAATATTATTTACAGTAAGACTTATAAGCACATTGTTTTTTGAATTGGACGAAATAGAACCTGACGGCTTATCGACAGCCCCTAAAAAAGATTTGTCCGTAAGCCTGTACACGCATGCCCACCCCGCATCATATGCAACAGGAAGCTCAAGGGTTTTCTCAAAAAATTCTTTCGCTCCTGAAAAGTCGTTAAAATACAAAAATGTTATATTAGATGTTAAATTCAGCTTTGCCATTAAAAACTCTCCTTTTTAGGCCTTTAGTTAGGCAGCCGGCCAGGCGTTCCTGCCTTATAACGCTAAACCGATACATCATGCATGCTTAATATGGATAAAGCTTAGCCGCCGCCCTAAATATTTGTATCATATCCGGCTGTTTTGCGCCACGCATCAGCTTCATATTACGCTTTTAAATTCCAAAAATTGGCGCTTCAGCGCATCATATTTTTTGATGCGAATAAGCATGCAATTTTGGCAACTCGCTCAATAAGCGCTAATATTCTTAGTTTCTATGCATGAATTATGCCGAATTTTCAGCTTAGTAAGCAATAACGCCGCTTTAACATACAACAAGCGATAATTTTTTTAAAAAAGCATTGACTGTTACGCTGCGTAATAGTTTATAGTAATATTGCACGGGGAGGTGAATGATTATGCGCGCAATACACGAAGTGAGCGAGCTGGCGGGAGTGAGTATACGCACTCTGTAATACTATGATAAAATAGGGCTGCTTCATCCGGCAGGCTATACCGAATCCGGCTACCGTTTGTATGACGATACAAATTTAGAGCAGCTGCAGCAGATTTTGCTGTTTAAAGAGCTGGAATTTCCATTAAAGGACATCAAGGAAATTATTCATAGTCCCAATTTTGACAAATCTAAAGCGCTGGAACAGCAAATCGAGCTTTTAACGCTTAAAAAAGAGCATATTGAAAATTTAATCATACTTGCCCGCGAAATAAAACTGAAAGGAGAAAAAGCTATGGATTTTAAAGCTTTTGACACCAGGAAAACCGACGAATACGCAGCTAAAGCAAAGGAAACATGGGGTAAAACGCCGGAATACAAAGAATTTGAAGAAAAAAGCAAAACCCTAACAGAAGACGAACAAAAGTATATTTTCAAAAAGCTTATGGATATTTTTGCCGAATTTGGAAAAATGAAGGAGCAGGAGCCCGGCTCGCAAAAAGCGCAGGCGCAGGTTAAAAAACTGCAAGACTTCATTACGGAAAATTTTTATACCTGCAACAGCAAAATTCTTGCGGAGTTAGGAAAGTTTTATGGAAGCGGCGGAGAATTTACAAGCAATATCAATAGCGCCGCAGGTTTGGGCGCGGCGGAATTTGCAGCCGCCGCAATTGAAATTTACTGCAGGTAAAATTATATTTCATTTGCAAATTTAAACATGCTTTCATAGCATCGGCAAAGCGCACGCACTTTGCCGTGTTTTTGCTTGGGCGCTTTTAACCGCTAAAATTAATTTAATTTAAAATGGTAGAATTGACGATTTTTTACATAGTCTTTTTTGATTAGCGTATCGGCAAGCATATTTTAAAAACTAAGCGCGCATTAATTGGATTTATGTTCCCTTGTCCTGCATAAAAACATATTTCATAGCGCGAACCGCAAGCAAACACCTTTTTACGGCAGCTTCGCCGCCAAAAGATGCATATTACGATGCTATATGCCGCGATTTTTTAACGTTTTTTTGCAATTGCCTTAATTTTAACTTGAAAACTCTAAGTTTCTTATGTAAAATGAACATAAATGAAAACTCTTATTAGATGTTTTCGCTGTCGCTCCCCCCGCTGGAGCGTGGATTGAAATGTAATTGAGCATCAAAAGTTTCTTCTCTGGCCTCTGTCGCTCCCCCCGCGGGAGCGTGGATTGAAATAATCTTGAAGTGGTAAAAGCCTTTGTTTAGAACGTCGCTCCCCCCGCGGGAGCGTGGATTGAAATAATACTGATATATATAAACTTGCCCGCTACGCCTGTCGCTCCCCCCGCGGGAGCGTGGATTAAAGCGACCCAATGTTGAAACTTCAGCATGGGGTTTTGTGTTTTTTGATAGTCAAATTAAAATAGCTAAACATGAAAGCTTTTGCATATATTAAGGCTTATTTTACTAAATGTTCGCAGTATATAATAATCGCGTAAAAATTGTGCATGAAGCGCAGTTTTTCTATGCATAAAACGAAATTCGCCGGAATCGGTTTTTTGACAAACAACAAATAATGGAAACAGCGCCTTTAACAATGCTATTTGTTTATATGGCGCTGTATTAGCTAAACTTTACTCCGTATTTTCATCTGTGCTGCCAAAGCCTCCCGTGCGTTCAGCTTTAATGGGAGCATCGTCTTTTGTTATGCCGAATGGCACAAAAACACCCTGCATGAAACGGTCGCGGGCTTTAAGCTTTAATGGCTTTTCGCCTGATATGCTCAGCTTTGACATTATATGGCCTTCGTTTGAAGCCAAAAAATAATCGCTGTCTATTATGCCCGTTGTGTTTAAAAGCCTTAAGCCGTACTTAAAGCCTAAGCCGCTCCTTGGGTAAAGCATAAGCACCCAGCCTTCTTCTATTTGCGCGCGTATGCCGGTTTGGATTAAAATTTCTTGCCCTTTTTCAATTGATATATCTCTCGGCAGAAAAAAATCGTACCCCGCGCTGCCCTTCGTTGCGCGGGCGGGGAGCTTTATATTTTCATATTCTTTTAAAAGATCGTCTTTTTTTATGCCGGGTTCAGCGGCAGCTCTGTCCTTTTGGTACTGCTCAAAGCTTACTTTATAAAACTTGGCTATGCCTTTCATTTCAATCACCGCACTGTCTGCAGGGCTTAAAGCCGCCTTTAAGCGCAAAGCCGCAATAACAGCATTTCGCGCTAAAACCCGTATATGAAAAGTATTTTTCAGTATGCATAGCTTCTCCTTTTTGGTATATGCCGCTTTTGTAGCTTAGATCCATTATACACCGCAGCATTTTGCGGATTCCCGGCTATACTATCACATATTTGCTATAGATTACAACAATGCTTTAAGCGGCCGGAAAATCGTTAGGCAGCGCCTTTGCATATGGCAATTTCCATATGCTGTAAATACTATTATAAGTCAAAGGAGCTTTTGCCTCTTTAAGACACACGGCAATATGTGCCGGGACTCTTTGGCGCGCGCCCTTTCGCTTGAGAGCTTTATCTCCCTCAATCCAAAATGCAGGGAATACGCAGCTTTTTTTCCTGAGACTAAACTCCCTAAGCTTTTCACGATTGCACTTATTAGGCTTTGCCCTAACCCGCCTAAATAGTATTTTATCTACACTCTGACAAGTTAAAGGGGCTTTCGCCCCTTTAGTTATTTGGCTAATAAACAGCCTGCTGATTATATTGGCTTATTACTGCTTAGCTGCGGCATTGGCGCCCGCTTTTCTGCCCCAGTGAATGGTGCCTATTATGGCTGTGCCGCTTCCCGGGTAGTACGGTCCTATCCATCCGCCGGCATTTAGACCGCCTGCGTACAGGCCTGGTATTGCATTGCCGTTTGTATCTATAACTTCGGCTTCCTTGTTTATCTTAAGGCCGCCAATCGCTCCCAAATTGTACGGCATATTTTTATAAGCA
>JBMNUE010000152.1:0-3841 GCA_050946095.1 Christensenellales bacterium | reverse complement strand
CATTCAAGTCTGAAGTATATTTGCTGAACCATTCTTCGATTTCATCTACGGTTTTTCCTGCGAACACTTTTTGGAATCCATCCATCTCCTGCACCCATGTGCCAGAATTCATCTTGTAGGAATCGCCACGTTCGCGCTTTGTTATCCATGCGGATATTTCTTCCAAGAACGCTTCATCTGTAAGCTCAATCTGCTTGCCTTCAGCATCTAAAACGCCTTTTTGGCCCGGCCATCCGGAGAATTTAGGGCCGCCGTTTGAATTTGGCGATGCAAGCTCCAGAACGTCGGCAAAATTGTACACCAGTTTGCCTTCTTCATCGAAAATGGCAAATAGCAGAACTTGGTTGATGTTATACGTTGTAGGATCGCCTTCTTTACGCGCCTTTCTTATGCGGGCATTAGGCATAAGAGCAAAGCCTATTGAAGGTCCGCTTACTTCTTCCTGCATTTCTTTAGCTTCGGGCTCTGCTTCCGCTTCGCCTAAGGCAATCTTTGCAGCTTCTATTATGGCTTCTGAAGTGATTGTGGCTCCTGCCACTCCGTCTACATCTGCGCCGTTCGCATCGATGATCTGCTGCGGCATATCATCTATTGCATTTGTGCCTATTCCGGCGGTTTCTGAATCCCCAACAATTTTAACATCGGTTATTTTATCGCCGTCTTTAGTTATGGTTACAGTTACGGGGCCGCCAAAGCCATCCGCTTCGCCTGTGAGTTCTTGCGCAAACGCTCCGAGTGAAAGCAGCATGCTAAGAACCATGATGAGTGAAAAACTTCTTTTCATATTTAGCCTCCTAATATACTGTGCTTTAATAAATTTTATCCTACGACAAAATTTGCTAAAACCGCATTATTCAGTATACCAAGTAAACTGCTGCTTAAACATAAAATGAAAATTTATTTCAAGCTTTAAAAATTATTAGCCAGCCGCATAAATCATATTTGCAAAATTATACTCCATTCTTTTTTTAGTTTTTCAAAAGACCAGGAAGCGTTGGCAGAACTTGTTGAAGGCAATATAGACGCCGGCACTCCAGTAATTGGCAGCTGATATTTTTTATACATGCGCCCCGCTGTATTACCGTTGCAAAATACGGCGTGTATTCTGCTTCCTTTCAATATTGGTTTGAGATCTTGCGCCTGCACAAACTTTATTGAAGCATCTGATGAACCTTTAATTTCGCAGGTGTTTATAACATCAAATAGAGCTATGTTGCGGTCGAGCAAAAATTCTTTGCGCGATGGAATATCCTGCGGCACATCGGATTTGAAAAGTTCAGCCAACAGCTTCCAGAATCTATTTTGCGGGTGAGCGTAATAAAAGCCATCTTCTCTTGACTTTACAGATGGAAAGCTTCCTAAAATAAGTATTTTGCTATTTTCATTCCACACCGGCCCAAACGGGTGCTTTTGCAAGGTATATTCCGATTGCTTGGCGTCTTTATCTTTTTGCAAATTATCCTCCATTTAATTAAAAGCGTATTTCTATTATTATAATTCAAACAAATAATTTTTTAAACAATAAAGCACGGTACTGCATTATATATTGGTTTTGAATAAATAAACTATGCAGTTGCCTATTGGCATCCAAGCTTTTTTATGTTAATCGCAGTTAAAGCAATGTTTCATTGGCTTATAATGTTAAAAAGCGAGCTATAATTTAAGCTCGCTTTTAAATATACAGAAGTTTTATTTATTTGCCTGTAATTCTTGCTGCTCTTTTTTCTTGTCTTTCCAATACTTTATCTCTTTTTGCCTCTCTTCCCAAAGCTCATCGGCAACGGGGGCCCATTTTACAGAAACAGGCTTTGTCTTTTCCACAAGGTCGTTCACATCTTCACGATCCGCCAGGTCTGTTGAATATGCATTAGATGCATCAACCATCTTCTTGAGTTTTTCAGGATTATCAAGCAGCGGGCATGGTCTTAAGTGGTTATTATTGAAAGGCTGCTCCTTTTGGTACTCTTTGAATAGATCGCTCTGCAGGCATTCAAGCAATGTTTTTTCTTTAATATTTGCGGTTGAATAGTGGATAAATGCGCAAGGCTCCACATCGCCATTGGCATTTATATGCATATAGTTTCTGCCGCCGGCTATGCAGCCTTTAACATATTCGCCGTCATTCCAAAAGTCCATTGTGAATAACGGTTTGGTATCTCTAAATTTCCTTATAGCCTTATACATTTGCTTTCTCTGTTCAGGCGATACCATCAGATCTGTTGGAGAATTTACCCCAATTGGCATGTACGTAAAGAACCAAGCAAATTTTGCGCCCTTCTCAATAATCCAGTCGAAATATTCTTCGCTGGAAAGGGAATCTATATTTTGGCTGGTATAGCAGCAAGAAACTCCAAAGAGAAGCTTCTTTTCTCTCAAAATATCCATAGCCCGCACCACTTTTTCAAAAGTTCCCTTGCCTCTTCTGGAATCCGTAGCTTCTTCAAAGCCTTCGACGCTTATTGCAGGAATAAAGTTCTTAACCTCAAGCATTTTATCTGCAAATTCTTCATCGATCAAAGTGCCATTAGTAAATGCTAAAAACACGCAGTCGTCGTGCTTTTTGCAAAGCTTAAGAACCCTGTCTTTTGCTACAAGAGGTTCCCCGCCGGAAAATATATAGGCATAAATCCCTAATTTCTTTCCTTGTTCTACTATGGAATCCAATGTTTCAAAGTCTAAATTAAGCTTATTGCCGTATTCCGCTGCCCAGCATCCTGTACACTTAAGGTTGCATGCAGAGGTCGGGTCCATCAATATTGCCCACGGAATGGAACAGCCGTATTTGTTAGGGCCGTCATCCCGCTTTGCTTCCCATTTTAGATAGCTGTTTAAAAACGTATTTACTACCAGGGTTTTTTTAACGTCTTTATCTAAATCATTCCAAAGGCCCAGCACAAATTGATACCAGTTCGAACTCGGGTCCATGGCTATCTCTTTTACCTGTTGATAACCGGTATTTTTTTCTATATTAGGCACAAATGTTTCGGTCCATTTGAGCGCTTTTGGTATATTTTTTTCCGGATCTGCATCCAAATAACTCATTAATTGTTTGATAGCAAAACTTTTTATCATATATGTCTCCTTCTCACTCAAAAGTGAACTAATTTTCTAAGTTATTATAACAAAACATGTGAGCAAAATAAATAGACAATTCGCCTCTTTTGTATATACTCTCAGCTGTTTGAAAGCTTATCTACAGACATTTTTATTCCCAGCTGAAGTATATCCTGTATCCTATTTAAATCTTCATACAGAGTATTGGGCATACCGTCTTCAACCCATATATGTATAACGCCCACAATTACTAAAGAAAAAAACTTAATAATAAATTCTCTGTCTTCTTCGCTTAGATTTTCAGCATCCTTATAGCTGTCTAAATTCTCACCTAAAATCTTCCTTACGTAATTAATTGAAATTCTATTTGTCTTTTTTATGTCGGCTCCGCTGTAAATATTGTTAACAACATTCTTTTTCTTTCTTAAAATATTGTAAATATTTATTATAGGAGAATATTCTTTGTTTACCAAATCATCTTTATATTGATTAAAATCATCTATGATTACATCTTCTACCAAGTCATAAATATCTTTATAATGGTAATAGAAAGTCTGTCTATTTACGCCAACCAGTTCTGTTAATTCTCGTATGGAAATTTTGCTTATAGGCTTTTTATTCAAGAGCTCTTTTAAGGAATTTTTTAGAAGTTCTTTAGTGTTTTCGGCCATATAGTCGTTTAACATATCCTTTCTGCGTAATAAGCTACTTTTATTATGAATACAGCGTTAATCTACTTAAACGTATCCTATTGAAATATAGCTTATTAATAAGTTGGTGTCAATAG
>JBMNUE010000151.1:0-3869 GCA_050946095.1 Christensenellales bacterium | reverse complement strand
CTTTTGCCTAAACAAAAACTCATACGCACGCAATGGCTGCATTGCGATGCCTTGGCTGATGCGTATAGAATACCTGTTTTTAGCGAAGAACATTGGACTGCAATAGAAAACTTTATGGGCTTAGCTGTAAAGCGTGGGATAAATACTGCATTTACTCCCATACATACGCCGCCGTTAGATACGCGTGTAGGCAGTGAAAGGCGCACGGTGCAGCTTGTAAGCATAAAAAAAGACGGAAACAAATACAGCTTTGATATGAGCCTTTTACGCCGATGGATCCAAATGTGCGAAAGACTTGGCGTGGAATATTTTGAAATGGCGCACCTTTTTACCCAATGGGGCGCAAAACACGCGCCAAAAATAAGGGCTTTCGTAAACGGCAAGCAGGAAACGATATTCGGATGGGGTACAGATGCTTCTTCCGAAGAGTACGGATGCTTTCTGCGCCAATACATACCTGCCGTAAAAAATACTCTTAAAGAAATGGAAGTAGATAAAAAAACTTTTTGGCATATATCTGATGAACCTAATAAGGAAGCGCTAGACAGCTACAATGCGGCTAAGCGACAAACGGAAGATGTTCTTAAAGATGAAATTGTTATGGATGCCTTGTCCGACTACGATTTTTATAATCTTGGGATAGTCAAAAGGCCAATAGTGGCAAACAACCATATAGAAGAATTCATTTCAAAAGATGTTCCGCAGCTTTGGACTTACTATTGCTGCGTTCAACATAAATTCGTAAACAACATATTTATAGATATGCCGTCTGTAAGAAACCGTTCCATTGCAATTCCGCTGTATAAAAACAAAATAGAGGGCCTTTTGCAGTGGGGGTATAATTTTTATTATTCGCAGTACAGCGATTATTATGTGAATCCATATTGCTCAACGGATGCTGATGGGTGGGTGCCGGCGGGGGATCCCTTTCAGGTATACCCTGGAGCGGATTTTAATCCGCTTGAATCTTTGCGCCTAATGGTTACCTACCACACCATGCAGGATTTGCGTGCCATGGAATGGCTTGAGCAGCTTGCAGGTCGCGCTGCCGTAGAACAAATCATAAAAAAATATTTAGGTGAAATAACTTTTACTAAAATCCCCAAAAATAGTGAAGCATATCTCAAACTCCGGGAAGAGCTTAACAAAGAAATAACAAAGCGGCTTTAAAGCTATACTGCCTACAAAATGTTTTTGAATTTTGTAGGCAAAATGTTTTTATGTTAATATCTTTGCGGAGGCATTTATGGAAGAACTTGCAAAAACAGCAGAACATAAAATAAGCAAAACATACCGTAAAGACATATGGAGGCCATTCATTGCGGCCATAAAACAATATAATCTTATTGAACCGAACGATAAAATTGCGGTATGCATGTCAGGGGGCAAAGATTCGCTGTTGCTAGGTGCAGCTTTGCGCATGCTGAAAAAATATTCGGATTTCCCTTTTGAAACTGAATATATTTTTATGGATCCGGGTTTTAACGAAGAATTTCTTAAAATAATCCAAAAAAACATGTCGCTGTTGGACTTTTCTCCTCATGTGTTTAAAACTGATATTATGCGCATTGCAGAAAAAGCGAAGTCTCCATGCCATGTTTGTTCCGCCATGCGCAGAGGGCATTTATACAAGCAGGCGCAAGGGCTAAGCTGCAATAAAATAGCACTGGGACATCACATGGATGATGTTGCGGAAACCGTGCTTATTTCAATGCTTTTTGGGGGAGAGTTTAAAACAATGCTTCCAAAGCTTACGAGTCTTAACTATGAAAATATGCAGCTTATACGCCCGCTTTATCTTTTGCGCGAAAAAAATATTCTCCGTTGGCAAAAAAGCCTTGGAATAGAATCCATAACATGCAAATGCGCTCTAAATCAAAAGAAAGACGGCGGAAAAAGAAAGCTTGTAAAAGAGCTGCTGCAAGTTTTAGAAAAGAACAATCCAAATGTTATAAGCAATATTTTTGCTTCAACTCAAAATGTAAAGCTTTCGCAGCTTATCAGCTATGTAGAAAAATAAAATTCGCATCAAGGTCATTTAAAAAATTAAATTAAAGAATCTATTTATATTTTGCAATAAACAGCAAAAATGCTATAATATTTAAGAATGAGCCTTATAAAGGCTTTATATTTTGTACAAACAAGGAGATATATGACTCAGGAATATACATCGCAAAATATCACAGTACTGGAAGGTCTTGACGCAGTCAGGATGAGGCCGGGAATGTACATAGGAAGCACCGGTTCAAAGGGCATGCACCATTTGCTTTGGGAAATAGTGGATAATGCGGTAGACGAAGCGAGCAACAAATTTGCAAGCGAAATAGCTGTTACATTGCATAATGACGGTTCCTGCAGCGTATGGGACAATGGCCGCGGAGTGCCTGTTGACAACCATAAAAGCATGAATATGCCGGGTGTGCAGGTCATTTTTACACAGCTGCATGCAGGCGGCAAGTTCGGTCAAAAAAATTACACCTATTCCGGCGGTCTGCATGGCGTTGGCGCTTCCGTAGTAAACGCGCTGTCCAAATGGCTTGTGGTAGACAGCTTTAAAGATTGGGAGCATTACCGCATGCGCTTTGAACTTGCAAAAGACAAGGACAATAAAGAACATGCGGGCCGCGTTGTAAACGGCCTGGAAAAAATAGGCGGCACAAGAAAACGCGGAACACTTGTACGCTTTCTTCCTGACGACAGCATTTTTGAAGATGTTCGCTTCGATGAAGATAGAATTATTCGCAGGCTAAGGGAATTAGCCTATCTTAACAAAGGAGTGCAGATAAGCTTTTCAGACGAACGGGATGACAGCCAAAAGCAGCAGGTTACATTTAAGTTCGATGGAGGCATATCCGATTACGTAAAATACTTAAATTCGGACAGAGATATAATAAACGAAGAGCCTATTATGCTCCACGGTATAAAGGACGATGTGGTTTGCGAAGCTGCTCTTCAATATACGGGAGATTATTCCGAAAACATATTTTCCTATGTAAACTGCATACCTACAAGCGAGGGCGGCACGCATGAAACAGGCTTTAAAGCAGCTTTAACAAAGGTGATGAACGACTATGCCCGCAAAAACGGTTTTCTAAAGGATAAAGACAACAATCTTTCCGGTGAAGATTTCCGCGAAGGCCTTACTGCTGTACTAAACTTAAAAGTAAAGAACCCGCAGTTCGAAGGCCAAGTAAAGGGAAAGCTGGGCAATACCGAGGTGCGTTCCATTACAGAAGCCATCATTACTCAGGAATTATCATTATTTTTAGAACAGTTAAGCAACGCAGATACGGCCAATACTATAGTTGAAAAGGCTGTAAAAGCTGCTAAAGTTAGAGAAGCATCGAGAAAAGCGCGAGAAGTGGCCCGCACCAAAAATGCGCTTGAGGCGGCGCCGCTTGTGGGCAAGCTATCCAGCTGTACCGGAAGAAAGCCGGAACAAAACGAATTATTTATTGTCGAAGGCGACAGTGCAGGCGGGAGCGCCAAGCAGGGAAGGGACCGAAAATTCCAAGCTATTCTGCCGCTTAGGGGCAAACCGCTTAATGTAGAAAAAAAGCGCCTTGACCAGGTGCTTAATAACGAAGAATTCCGTTCCATTATTACCGCTTTAGGAACAAATATAGATGAATCCTTTTCCATTGATAACCTTAAATACCATAAAGTTATTATACTTTCTGATGCGGATCAGGACGGCGCCCATATACGCGCCATACTGCTCACTTTTTTCTTCCGCTACATGAAAGACCTTATTTTAAACGGAAAAGTATACATTGGCATGCCGCCTTTATATCTTGTAAAATACGGCTCAAAATCTCAATACGCATATGACGATAAAGAGCTTAAAAAGATAACATCTAATTTAAAAA
>JBMNUE010000150.1:0-3947 GCA_050946095.1 Christensenellales bacterium | reverse complement strand
ATGAAAGCAGACGCGCTCAATTGGCATTTTAAATGCATTCGGCATGGTGATGGGGGCTTTTATGTTTATGCTTCTTCCGTTAGGGCTTCCCTGGTAAGTAAAATATGAGGGTGTTGCCTTCCTCAGCTCTTCAATTGATTGAGGTGTGAAAGTAAATGCATGCCCTGAATATGGAATTACAATAAGTATTAATATGCAGATTAGAGTCTGAATTCTTCGTATCATAGCATGTCCTCCTAATGCTCGCCTGCGTCATAAGGCGCAGGCGAGTTAGAAAATATAAGTATTTTAGATGGAGCGACCACTAATAGGACGTCCACCGTCCGCATTAAGCTTACCGCTGATTTTTACCGCACCACCATTATCGGTGTTGCCTCTCGCCTTCGCATAGTATGTATAACCAACTAACATTCTTGTACTTCCTACGCCCATATCATAAGTACCAACCTTGTGCCAGCAAACGCCTGTAACAGATGACCCGTCGCTACGCCACATTTTTACAGCTTGAGTGTGGCTTGAAGTTTTAATATATTCAACTTTGTGCCGTCCGGATTCTGTACTGGAAGTTTTCTTTTTTGTGTAGCCTAAAAGCACATTTGGTTCTATAGGATTACTGATTTTGGGGAGTGTTCTTTCCGGGTATTCAAAATAGTCGGCAAAAACAGCAATGCTTTATATTATCATCATTGCAGCTATAAGTATAACAAAAGACTTTTTTTCATTAAAAACACATTCTTTCAATTATTTATTGTAACAGTCAAATCTTATTATATCTAAAGTATCTAAGTCTGATGTCAATTGTATGATAAATTATTTGTATCACTCCTTTCTTTGAGCTGGTTCTATAACATCAGCTTCCTTTGTTGCACTATAAATGAGATCGCTGCTATAAATCCAAATAAAATACGCTGAATTAATATGACTGCGTAGCACTGGTAGCTGTTGCTTCTTCAAGAACAGTACCGTCGGCGTTCATAACTGTAGCTTTGGTAACTACACGATATTTATAGCCTGTGTTAACGGTATATTCTCCGCCGGCTTGCGCTCTACCTCCGGAAACTGCGTTGCCGGACCAACTTTTAATAGTTTTCCATAAACCATTTACTTGCTTCTGTAGCTTTACAACTACTTTTGAACTGCTTGTATTGCTTGATGGTCTTACATAGCCTGAACATCGTGCCGTACTGCCTACGATAGATAAATCAGCAATAATATCGTATATATGAGAGTATCGAAGATGGGAAACTCGCGGTTCTGCTATAGCGGCTATACCTATATTTATTAAAAATAAGAATACCACAATGCACACAGAAAACTTTTTACTATTTTTCATAAAAAAACCTCCTATTGCTCATTCTATTTATATAGACGAGATAGAAGGTAAAAGTGTAACTCAATTTTTAAAAAAATTATTTTATTCTGCGTACACTGCGCGCTACTGATAGTGCGGTGTTCGTAGCGCCGTCAAACATAACTATGAAATACCTATCAAATTCCGCCCATGCAATTTTAACGTTCCCGTTTTTTTCAACAACCATAGCTTCATTATCGTGAACCGTTGTATATGTTATTTTTGCATTCTCCGTGTCTATGTTTGTACGAGCATTTCCCGCACACTCAGCAAAACTCAGCCTGTTTCTACTTGCATCTTCATATTCAACAAAACCCGAATCTGTAATAAAATCACTTTGCTGGACAAGGCTAAAGCCATCCGGTATATAGCTTGGATAATAATGCCCTTCCCAGCCTTCAGGCACGCTTATTGTATCTGTGTTCTGAAGTCCTATTTCTGTGTATTCATCTGTCATCCTAATCAACAGGTTGCGAATTGTAACCTGAAAATTTGGCGATACGGCAAAAGCCGTACTTGTTCCAAGGACAAATATTACTATTAAAATGGAAGCAACTTGGGCAGCGCGCCGCACCACCTTAAACGAGCTTTGCATAAAATTCTTTGTTTTTAGTTGTCTGGTCGTTTGCCTAATTAAATGAAAGTCGGAAGCTTGATTTGCACTTGCCAAATTCGATATTTCCGTATTATTCTCAGCTAGTTTTTCATATTCTTCATTTTGTTCTTCCTGCAAGTCATAAAACGCAAGCCGCAGCTTTGCCGCCTCATATTCTTCAAGAAGCTGCTCACGGGTGCGCAAGACCGGACTTTCTTTACTCACTTTGTTTTTCCTCCAATATAGCCTTTAATAATCTGCGTGCATTCATCAAATATTTCCGCACGCTGTTCTTTTTGATGCCGAGCGCCTGTGCAATCTCTTCATTGGGCCATAATTCATAGTATTTCCATCTTAGAATGTTTTGCTCCCGCTGCGGAAGCTGGCGCAGCGCCTTAATTAGTTCTTCATGTTCAATGTCTATCATAACTAAATCTTCCACGGAAGCATTCGTATCTTCAATAGATTCTATGAAATCTTCTTCAATAGCGGTGAATGGATGGCGTCCTTTCTTAATTGCTAGATCGATAGAAACCCTATCAATAGTAACGACGATGTAGCGACGCAAAACGTAACTGTTTTTTTGCTTTAAAAGAGATATTTTTTTCATTAGGCGCAAAATCGCCTCGTGAACAGCATCCTCTGCGTCTTGCGGGTTGCTCAATCTCTTCATAGCGACTGCATACATAAGCTTTGAATAATTCAAATAAAGCCGTTCCATAAAAGCCCTGTCGCTATCGTCTTCAATTAGCAGTATTGCGTTTGGAAATGCTATCATTATAGTAACTACACGTCCTTTACTTCGATAAAAAGCTTTTATTGCTTTGATAGAATTATAGCATATTATGAGTAACGGGTATGTAAAACTATTCTTGGCGCGCACTATACCTATTATATATGCGTAAATTACAGGCTTATTCTTTTTATTTGGCTTATTCTTGTTAGTGTCAATAGTTTTGTGTAACCTTTCATGTAAGTCCTTTGTTAAGCAATTGAGTTCTTCCCTCTATAGGGAAGCGGTTTTTTCAAACATTTCGTTTAATTCAGCTTGAACTTTAGCAAATCCTTTGTGGATTCTTGAACCGAAACGTTCATTGTAAATCATCGAGATTGTGCATGCGCAGCGCTCAAATGCGTTTTCATTGGGAAACTGTTCTTTTACCTTCGTCTGTTTCTTAACACGTTTGTTGAAGTTTTCAATCATATTGTTGGTGTAAAGGCTTCTTTGAACAGCTTTAGGGAACTCCAAAAAGGTAAACAGGTTATCATGCTTATTCAGCAAGGCAATTGCTTTAGGGTATTTGAAGCCCCATTTCTTACAGAAATACTCATACTTGGCCTGTGCTTCTTTCAAGTTTTCGGCTTGATGAATATGCCGCAGATCTTCTCCAACCTCTAGCTTATCGCTTGCTCGTACACGATTCATCACATTACGCGCGATATGCGTCCAGCAAGCCTTATGCTTTGCTTTGGGAAACTCTTCCAGGACCGCATCTTGTAAACCAGTCAACCCGTCACTGACAAACAAAAGAACATTTTTAAGGCCGCGGCTTTTCAAGGATTGCAGCAAACTCCGGTAATTTTCTTTTGATTCAGATGGAAAAAGGCTATAATCCAGCACTTCCTTGTGCCCTTTTTCATCGATGCCGATTAAAGTATGCATAGCTTCTTTTTGTACACTGTCGCGCCGAACCGATAGAAAAGCGGCGTCACAATAGATGACAACATATCTCTCTTTAACAGGACGATTGTGGAAGGCTTTCACATCTTCGTCAACAAGCTTTGTGATATTTGAAATGGTAGCCGGTGAGTAATGATGACCATACATTTTCTCGATTAAATCAGCAACTTCCCTGGTCGTGATCCCTTTCTTGTAGAGCTGAACAACCGTGGTTTCCAAGTCGTTTCCCGTTTGTTTGTAGGAGGGTATAAGCTGCTGTACGAACTCACCCATTCGGTCTCGGGGAACGGTGATGTTCCATAGGTCGTTTTCAGTTGACG
>JBMNUE010000149.1:0-4015 GCA_050946095.1 Christensenellales bacterium | reverse complement strand
GAAGCGCCCAATCTGTTTGCGCGCATTTTAAGCTGGCGGGCGCTTTCTTCGCCGGACACATATAAAACGCTTTTGCCTTCGCTGGATAGCTTTGCGGATGTCTGCATAAGCAGAGTGCTTTTGCCTATACCAGGTTCTCCGCCAAGCAACAGCATAGAACCTTCAACTATGCCGCCGCCAAGCACTCTGTCAAATTCGGAAATGCCGCTTAATATGCGGTTTTCCGCTCTGTCTTCAACATCTTTTAAAAGCCTTGCTTCGTTACCGGTCCCGGGCGGGCGCTTGTTTGGTTTTTTTACATGCTGCAAAGGTTCCACCGTGCTTTCTTCAAGCGTGTTCCACGCATCGCAGCTTGGGCATTTTCCGTACCAGCGGCTGCTTTCGTAGCCGCAGTTTGAACAAGTATAAATTGTTTTTATTTTTGCCATCCTATCACCCTATTAAAATAAATGCTATAATAGCTTTGTCAATTGTAGCATAAAGTTAAGGAGGACGCCATGACAAAACGGGAGTGCATAATAGCAGGCGCCGGAGAATGGCCGAAAAACTTCAAAATAAAAAAAGGCAGCTTTATTATCGCTGCGGACGGGGGATATGATGCGCTTAGAAAAAACGGCATACGCCCGCATTTGCTTTTGGGCGATATGGATTCAATAAGCGCTATTCCTGAAAATATAGCTGTTGCGCGCTTCCCTATGCGGAAAGACGATACGGATATTTCGCTTGCCATAAAACTATGCGTTAAGTGGGGCTTTAAAAATATTGCGCTTGTCGGCATTACGGGAAGCCGCTACGATCAGTTTGCCGCCTCTTTGCAGCTTATGGCAAGAAATGCTAAAAAAGGCGTTAGCATACGGGCTGAGCTTCCCGGCCAGCGCGTTTATGCCCTGCATAACGGCACATTGATACTTAATAAGCTTAAAAAGAATAAGGTTCTGTCTGTATTAGCGCCTTATGATATAGCGCATGGCGTAAGCATTAAAAATTGCTCTTATGAGCTTAATAACGCTGTATTAAGCAATGAATTCCCGCTGGGAGTAAGCAATTTAGGAATAGGAGAAAGCCCCGTAATCTCCGTCAACAACGGAACTTTGCTGATATTTGTTGAAAATTAGCTATGCATTTGTAGACTTTATGTGCTTTTCAACCATTGCCTGCAGCTCTTTTTCTTTTTTCTCTATGTCTTTAAGAAGCGCAATCTGCGCCCTTGCGCGAACGAGATTATGCGTTGGAGAATTTACTTTAAAATAAAGGTCGCCATCTATATAGTCCGTCAAAAAGCGCATGGCAAGTTCGCAAGTCATTACCTTTACGCCTAAGGGCAGGCGGTAAAGCTCCTCGTCTGATAAAAAGCCGTTGGTTTCTGCTATAAAGCCGCGCGTAAATGCTTCCGCCTTATCCATATCAAGCCTAATAATAGACGTATCAGGTTCATCTTCAGCTGCGGTTGAAGCGCCAAAGCGTACGGCATCGCCGTAGTCATACAAAACGGAGCCAGGCATAACGGTATCCAAGTCTATTACGCAAAGAGCCTTGCCTGTGTTGCTGTCAAGCAGCACATTGTTTGCCTTTGTGTCGTTATGCGTAACGCGCATGGGAATTGTGCCGTTATCGAGCAGTTTTACTATTTCGTTCATCATTTTGCGGTGCTCAAACATGAACTCGCACTCTTCTTCAACGTTTTTTGCTCTGTTTGAGCGGTCATTATCCAAAGCGCTTACAAAGCGGTAGAAGCGTTTTGTTGTATTGTGGAAGTTAGGTATGGTTTCGTTAAGCTGCTCTGCGGGAAAATCGGCGAGAAGCCTTTGGAAATGCCCAAAGCCGCGCCCCACTTCTTCAAACTGCGAAAGCGTATGCACGGTATCCAGAGCGTCCGCATCGTGTATAAAGGTGTATGCGCGCCAGTATTCGCCCTTGTCGTCAACGTGCATAAACTGCCCATCCTTCGCAGAGATTATTTCAAGCACACGGCGATTCGGGTCTTCTCCGAGCTCTATTGCTTTTTTCTTTAGATAATCTGTAATTGCAGCAATGTTTGCGACAACAAGATGAGGTTCTTTAAAGACATATTTATTTATGTGCTGCAATGTGTAAAAGCGCAGCTTATTGTTTTTGCGGTATGTTAAATGATACGTTTTGTTTATATTGCCGCTTGAAATCTCCGCAGAGTTTACATATATGCCTTCAAAGCGAAATTTAGGGAGAATATCCTTAATATCGTTGTAAATCATTCGTTTACTCCGTTTCAAAAATTAATATTATTCTAAAGAATTGTATAATGCTAAGCGGATAATGTCAAATTCTTATAGAACTTGTATAATATATAAAATCAAAAGATGCCCGGGGTATATTAGATAAGCCCATCTGCCTATACGCCTAATGCCGCTGTTTGTTTGTATAAGTAAAAAGGGAAGCGCAAGCATGGCAAGGGTTTGCAGCTGGAAAAAGGGCCTTGCTGAAGCCATTAGGCGGGAACAAATTACGCTGTCGCAGTTAAATGCTCCATACAGTATATTTGATGAACCCGTTCCCCAAAACAGGCAGAAGGATACCATCATAGCGGCAAATGCAGGGCGGGATGTGCGGCACATATATATGAATATTATAAATAAAACGCCCTTGAAGCCGTAATCCATCGTTAAAATTGACGACAGAACAAGGCTTGTAAGGGGAGCCCATATGCGGCTGCCGTATTTGTTTTCGCGTATGCCCCAAATAGCAAAAAGCCCGGCAAGCAGAGTAAACAGAACATTTAGCTCATAGCTTGCATGATGCAGAGCCAACATATAAGGGTATTGGCTTATAAGTGCAAATATTAAAAGCCGCAGGGCGTATTTTTTAACATTTTTAGTATGAACAAGCCCAAACACTATATTATAGCAAAACAAGGGGAATGCCATGCGCCCTATCGCCCTAAGCCATATGGCCCGCGGGAAAAACAAAAGCCCTGCATGGTCTATAAACATAGTTAAAAACGCAAGCGCCTGTATAAACGCGGTGTCGCGGTTTAGGGCTATTTCGTTTTTTTTCATTTAAAAATATTAATCCTCTGAGTCTTGAACCGTGCTGTCGTCTTCGCCTTCATCATCATTGGAAGGAAGCATTGATTGGCGTATTTTTTCTTCTATTTCTTTAGTGATTTCGGGATTATCTTTAAGGAATTGCCTTGCATTGTCGCGGCCTTGGCCTACTCTAAGATCCTGGTATGAATACCAAGAGCCGGATTTGTTCATTATTTCAAGCTCGACAGCCATATCTATCAAACCGGATTCGCGGCTTATGCCCTGGCCGTAGAGAAGATCCACTTCAGCTGTGCGGAACGGAGGAGCGACTTTGTTTTTAACTACCTTAATGCGCGTGCGGTTGCCTATTACTTCGTTGCCGGATTTAATCTGCTCGCCCCTGCGTATATCAAGGCGAACAGAAGAATAGAATTTAAGCGCGCGGCCGCCCGGGGTGGTTTCAGGGTTGCCGTACATAACGCCCACTTTTTCGCGCAGCTGGTTTATAAATAAAGCTATGGCGTTTGTTTTGGATACTACGCCCGCAAGCTTTCTCATGGCTTGGCTCATCATGCGGGCTTGTATTCCTACAAAGGCATCGCCCATTTCGCCGTCTATTTCAGCCTTGGGCACAAGGGCCGCAACGCTGTCTATAACAACTATGTCTATGGCGCCTGAGCGTATAAGCGCTTCCGTTATTTCAAGCGCGTCTTCGCCGGTGTTGGGCTGGCTTATATATAAATCGTCTATGTTTACGCCCAGGTTTTTTGCGTAGGCGGGGTCTAAGGCGTGCTCTGCGTCTATAAAGGCCGCTATGCCGCCCATTTTTTGCGCCTGGGCTACAATGTGCAGCGCAACTGTAGTTTTACCTGAAGATTCCGGACCGAATATTTCTATTATGCGGCCGCGCGGTATGCCGCCTACTCCCAAAGCCATGTCAAGCTCCAGGCAGCCCGTAGATATTACTTCTATGTTCATTTTGCTCTGTTCGCCAAGGCGCATAACGGTGCCTT
>JBMNUE010000148.1:0-4093 GCA_050946095.1 Christensenellales bacterium | reverse complement strand
CAGCTATCCCTTAAAGAGCAGATGTTTGAATACGCCATGCTGGGCTTTAGGATGACAGACGGCATAGACAAGCAGGATTTTTTTAATCGCTTTAATATGGAGTTTATGCAGATTTACGGGGAAAGGCTTATGCCGTCTATAAAAAAAGGCCTGGTTGAAGAAACCGAACATCATATACGCCTTACTAAAAGCGGCATGGACATAATGAACAGTATACTGCTTGACATAATGGACTGATTTTTTTAAAATTGTTCTACTGATGCAAGGAAAATATCGCTTAGCTCGTTTAATAAGTATAGAAGGAGGAAGTGCGATGAAGAATAAACACAGAATGCTTTGGCTTTTAACAGGCGTGTTATTAACTGCACTTATATTTGGCCGCGCTGAAAATCTCTTCGGCATGGTGGATAATACGTCTTCCCTTAATGTGCGCTCTGGCCCCGGGTATAGCTACCAGATAATAGGCCGCTTAAAGCGCAATGTCTGGGTGGATATATTAAACGATTACAGCGATTGGTATTATATTACGGACAGAAACCAGCAGCTGACTGGCTATGTAAAGTCCGACTTTATTAAAAAAGCTTCGGCTTCCGGCGGCTCAGGCGGGCAGTTTGTTGTTAACAACCCCAAGCCGAGCCAGTTTTTGAACCTTCGCGCAGCGCCTTCATACAGCGCGCAAGTTATAGGCATATTCTATAACGGCGCTTCCGGGCAGATTCTATCTTCAAGCAACGGCTGGGCGCAGGTAATTATAAACGGCCTGCAGGGTTATTTTAGAGAAGAATTTATAAAGCCATTATCGGGCGGCGGAAACTACAACGCAGGCACCGCCTATGTGTATTCTCCAAACGGCGGAGCGGTAAACTTAAGGCAGGGCCCAGGGTATAGCTACACCGTATTAGCTTCGTATAACCCTGGCACCAAGGTAAATGTGCACCTTAAAGGCAAGGACTTTTGGTATATAAGCGTAGGAAATCAAACGGGCTTTATGTCGTCCAGGTTTTTAAGCGTTTCAGGTTCTTCCACTCCAAACCCGCCCGGCCCAAAATACGCCGTTGTTACAAATACAGGCAAAAGGCTTAACCTAAGGGAAGGCCCGGGCCTTAATTACAGGTCCATAGGCCAGTACATGGGCGGCACTCAAATATACGTGGAAAGCCAGGGCGTTGAATGGTGCAAGGTTAAAGTGGTGTCAAACGGCGCGCGCGGCTATATGATGAGCCGCTACCTTACCCTTTACGGCTTGCCGGGCGCCAATGTAAAAAGGGTAAGCCACCCTCAGGGCAGCTTCGTATTTCTGCGCAGCCAGCCCTATCAGGCTCCAGGCACAGTTATAACGCGCGTTCCGCACGGGTCTAACGTTAGCGTAATCTCCACAAATGCCGGCTGGACAAAGGTTATGTACGGCAATACCATAGGCTTTATGATGAGCTATTTCTTAAAATAAATGTATCCTGAAAAACGCAAAAACCGCTTATTTGTTGAGCGCATAAACAAGCCCCCCTTTGCTTTGGGCGTAATAATACACTGCTTTAGAATGCTTATTGTGCTGCTGCTTATAGCGGCGCTTTCCGGCGTAGGCGTCGTAGTAGGCATTGCCAAAGCCTATGTTGAAACGGCGCCCAGCTTGAACCTTGCCAAAATTGACGAGCAGGCGGAAACCTCCTTCTTTTACGACAGGGACGGCAATTTAATTACGGACTATAAAGGCACGGAAGACCGCATAATGGTAAGCATAGCCTCCATGCCGGAAAAGCTCCGCAGCGCGTTTATAGCGGTTGAAGACGCGCGCTTTTACAGCCATAACGGCGTCGATATAAAGCGCATAGCAGGCGCATTTTTAAAGAACTTTTTAACGGGCAGCCAGCAGGGCGGCTCCACCATTACGCAGCAGCTTATTAAAAACACCCTTCTTTCAAACGAGCTGAGCTACAAGCGCAAGATACAGGAAGCCTACCTCGCCATGCAGCTTGAAACGCGCTACTCCAAGGACGAAATACTTGAAAGCTACCTTAACACAATATATTTAGGCGAAAGCTACTACGGCGTAAAGGTTGCTGCAAAGGGCTTTTTCGGAAAAGAACTAAACGAGCTTACATTAAGAGAATGCGCCATGCTCGCCGGCATGACAACCAACCCCTATTACTACAACTGCAGGCGCAATTTCTATAAAAGACAGTCCGACACAATAGACTACCCCGCCATAACAAACAACCGCACAAACTATGTTTTGCGGCAGATGTATGAAAAGCAGTTTATAACACACGAAGAATATACTAATGCGCTTGATGTAAGCACGGCGCACGTGCTGCCGGAGTCCCCCGAAAGCAAGAACTTGTACCCTTACCCGCACTATGTGGAGTACGCCGTGCAGGACGTTATAGATACCTTCCTCAGCATGCGCGGCCTTGAAAACACGCGCGAAAACCGCAACCGTATGGAGCATGAGCTCCGCACGGGCGGCTACAAGGTGTACCTGGCCCTTGATACGCAGATACAAAAAACAGTTGAAGATATCCTTTATAACTATAAAGACTACCCTAAGCTGCGCGACAGCAGCGACAATATATACAGAGCGCACAACAAAGACGGCACCTTTGAAGAAATAATACAGCCGCAGGCATGCGCCACGGTTATCGACTACCGCACTGGAGAAATAAAGGCCATAGTCGGCTCGCGCACGCCGCCCAAAGTAAAAAGAACTCTCAACCGCGCGACCGACATGAGCATGCCGGTAGGTTCTGCGATAAAGCCAATTTCCGTATATGCTCCGGCGTTTGAGCTGGGGGCTGGCGGCGGCTCCATAGTGTACAATATGCCTATACCCATAGAAGGCTGGACGGGCGCCAACGGCAAGGACAGCTGGCCCAAAAACTACGGGGGCGGCGGCTACAGCGGCGCTGAAACCATGCGCACGGCGCTTGTAAAGAGCCATAACACGTCTACCGCAAGAGCGCTTATGGAATACGTTGGCGTAGACCGCTCCGTGGACTTTTTAAAGCGCCTTGGCATAGCTGAAAAGCATATAAACGCCACGCCCTTTGGCGTATCCTTAGGCTCAAGCGGCCCTACATCGCTTGAAATGAGCGTCGCCTTTGGCGTTTTGGGGAACGGCGGCATATATCAGAAGCCCTTGTCTTTCATAGGCATTTTGGATAGAAACGACCAAGTCATATTTGACGCCCATGCCAAGCAGGACCGCAGGCAGGTGTTCAGTCCCGCAGCGTCCTATTTAACGGTGGACGTTTTAAAACAAGCCGTTTCAAACGGCACAGGCAGGTCCGCCCGCATAAAAGGGCAGACCGTTGCAGGCAAAACGGGCACAAACAGCGAACAAAAGGGCGTGTCCTTTTCAGGGCTTACGGGCTGGTATTCAGCCTCTGTATGGATAGGGCACGACAACTATAAGGCCCTTTCTTCAAAGACCACGGGCGGCAACAGCGCAGCAAAGCTGTGGCAGGAAGTTATGAGCAAAATACATAGCGACAAAGGTCTTAATGATAGAGATATTTTAGAAGGCTCGCCAGAAGACTACGGCCTTGTAAAGGTGCGCACATGCGCGGTATCGGGCCAGTTGGCAACGGATGCCTGCACTCACGATTCCTTAGGCCACGGCACCGTGACGGATTATTTCCGCCGCGAAGCGGCTCCTACTGTGCCTTGCCAAATGCATAAAACCGCCACCTTATGTTCGCAGTCTAATATGCTTGCAGGAGAATTTTGTCCCATGGGGTCAAGAGTAAATAAATCCATAATAATACTTCCCATGGGGCATCCGCTGCAAAAATACATAGGCACGCAGTACGAAAACACTTTAACGGACTACTTAGGCCCCTACGCAAACCTTTTGTTTACGGGAGATGCCATGCGCGATAACGCCATGCTTTCAAGCCATACCTGCCCCATACACAACAGCCCCCAAGCCGAGCAGTTTGACCCCATGCAGGATATGCTGCGCACGGATGCGGAGCTGCTGCTAAGCCAAGCAGGCAGCCTGCTGTCTTCCATACCGCAGGATTCCCCCGAAGCGCAAAACCTGCTCAACGCCATGAACCTGCTTACGCAGACCCTGGCTCAAGGCGGGGACAGCACG
>JBMNUE010000147.1:0-4167 GCA_050946095.1 Christensenellales bacterium | reverse complement strand
AGCTGCACAAGGTAGCGGCGCATATCGTCTTCAAACTCCATCCTGTAATCAAGCCTTCTAAGGCCCGGCTGCGCGTTTGGCACATAGCAGTTTACAAGGTAGAAATTAGGGAATTTTAAAGTTATCACGCGTCCCTCATCCATGTGTTTGCCGTCTACGCCAAGGAGTATTTCTTCAGGCTCTCCTTTACAAAATATAGCGGTGCCGGCATATCCTTTCCTTTCGGCGCTGTTGTATATGCAGCGGTAGTTTTCGGGGGAAAAATCCGCCTGGCCTTCCTGCATTTTAATTTCCTGAAGACAAAAGAAATCCGCATCGAGTTCGTTAAAAACCTCTTCAAAATTTTTGTTGAGTATGGCGCGGAAGCCGTTTACATTCCAAGAAATAAATCTCAATTATGCATACCTTCTTTCTTAATAGTATTGTCTAATTTTACTGTGCCTATGCAGGCGAAAAAAGCGATAGCGGCGCTCATAATTAATGGGAATATGCGGTCAAGCTTGCTGAGCCAGCCTGCCAAAAGCCCAAAGGGCGCCGACACTAAAAGGCTTATCATAAGCGCAAACCCAAGCAGCATGGAGCGCTCTTCCTGCTCTATTGTGGCGGTAAGCAATGTGTTTGTCATGGGTATTATGACGCTTAATGCGAATGCTTCAAGCAGCGTGCCTATTACCAAACCCGTGTAAGCTTTGTACGGCAGTATGGAATACATTATGCCGACAAACACATAAGCTCCAAAGGACGCAAACAAAGGGCCGCGGAAATGCGTCATTTTTATTTTAGGGTAAATGAATATTGTGCTTATAAGCATTACAATGGAACGAATCATATTGTATATGGAAAGCGCTTCGCTGTTTATGCCTATGCGGTCCGTTGCATATAGCGGCCAAAAGCTGTCGTTCACAGTTTTTATTACAAGAAACGCTGTCATAAGCGCAACTGCCATAATGGTTTCGCGGTTTTGAATCACGGAAACAAGCATGTCTTTGCTTTTTGTGAGCCTTGAAAAAATGCTTATATCCTTTGTGTCCGCCATGCGGCGCTTTGCTATATCCGTGTCGTAGGAGCCAAAATACAATATGAAGTTTTTTATAATCATAAATACCATGGCTGTTAAATAAAGGGCGCGCATGGTAGGCACAAGGCTGTAATTGCGCACCAACACATAGGCAAGAGGCGAAAAGAAGCCAGCTAAAAGAGCCGCTAAATTTATAAGCGCAAAAAGTATTGGTATGCGATCTTCTTCAGCGTCTTCAACCACAAGCAAAGTGTAGCTTAAATTTGAAATGCGCCATAAGCCGTTTAAGCATGCCGCTAAAACGAATACGGTAAAGCTATTAGCCGTAGCCCACAGCAAAAAAGGTATTACCCAGGCTATTATGTCGCAATAAAAAAGAGCTTTCCGCCTGCCGAGCTTATCTGTAACCACGCCTGCAAAAACGGACGACACCATCTGCGATAAAAGCGTTATGGTCGATATAAGCCCTATCTGCACCGGGGAAAGCCCCAGCGCCGCCATATATATGGAAACAAAGGGCGCATACAGGTTAACTGGTATGCCGTACAAAGGCTCTGTAAACAGCGCTACGCGCTGGTTGCCTTTTATTGTTGCAAGGGTATCTATAAGAGGGTTTTTAAACTTAGGGTTCTTGTTCAAATTATTAACCTCCAATAACTATATCGTAGACGGTTTTTATAATAAGCGCCGCCATAACGGCAAGCATAAGCACTCGTATAAACTTTTCGCCTTTTCTTATTGCGGCATTGGCGCCCAGCCAGTTTCCCATAATGCCAAAAAGCGCTGCGGGAATGCCTAAGGCGTACATAACCTTTCCCTGCAAAATTAAGCTTATAAGCGCCCCTACATTGCTGCCTAAGTTTACAAGCCGCGAAGCTGCGGAAGCCCTTAAAAGCTCAAGCCCCAATATGCTTGTGAAAAGCAGCTGCAGTACTGTGCCTGTGCCGGGGCCTATAAGCCCGTCATATACGCCCGCTGCAAACCCAAGCGATAGAGTAGTAAAAAAGCTGATATCCGCCTTTTTGCTTTTTGCCGTATGCTTATCTTTATAAAGCATTAAAACAGCCATTAGCGGAACAGCTATAAGCACTATGATGCGTATGGCGCTTTCCGGTATTATTTTAAAAAGCTCTGCCCCTAAAAAACTGCCGGGCAAAGAACCTGCAAGGGCCGTAAGCGCCGTTTTCCACGGCATATGCTTTTTGCGGGCGTATTTAGCTGCGGCTGTAAATGTGCCCGCAAAGGCGCTGAGCTTGTTTGTGCCGGCAGCAAGGGAAGGCGGAAGCCCCGCCGCATAGTACGCAGGCAGGGATATAAGCCCGCCGCCTCCTGCCGCTGCATCTACAAAGCCTGCAAAAAACACCATGGCGCAAACAAATGCGTAAGTTGTAAAATTAAGCTGCATTGCGTGCCGCATTTCCTCCGAAACCCGTTTACATTGCATGCATTACTGCATAAGCTAAATATAGCATATACGAAGGGAATAGACAAACAAACCGCTAAAAAACAAAGGAAGTTTAGCTTTAGCTATCTGGAAAAACTTTACGCAAACTTTACATTAAGTCCAATATGCTTTCACATTAGGGCTATATAATAATACCGTACCAATGAAGGAGGTAATATTAAATGAAAAAACTAATGGCAATTTTAATGGCAGCAGCTTTGATGCTTACAGCGGCAGCGGCTTTCGCTTTTGATGCAAACAGCGAAATTGTTGTTATTTCGCGCGAAGAAGGCAGCGGAACACGCGGAGCGTTTATAGAGATAACTGGCGTGCTGCAAAAAGACGCCGAAGGCAACGAGATCGACTATACCACGCTTGATGCGGAAATACAGAACGCGACAAGCCAGGTCCTTGTATCAGTCGCCGGGAACGAACAGGCAATAGGCTATATTTCTTTAGCGTCCCTTAACGAGACTGTTAAAGCGCTAAAAATCGAAGGCGCCGAGGCTACAACAGAAAACATTATAAACGGCACTTACAAAGTCGCCCGTCCTTTCAACATAGTAACAAAGAAAGACGGCAAGCTTTCAGAAGTCGCGCAGAACTTTTTGGATTTTATTATGAGCGCCGAAGGCCAGCAAGTTATAAGCGAAAATGACGCCATAGCTATAGATGCAAATGCCCCAGCCTTTGAAGCAAAAGAAATAGAAGGCAAAGTGATCGTGGGCGGCTCTACATCGGTAGGCCCTGTCATGGAAAAATTAGCTGAAGCTTACAAAGCGCTAAACCCCAAGGCGGATATCGAAGTTCAGGGCGGCGGCTCAAGCACCGGCGTAAACCAGGCGCTTGAAGGCACATTCGACATAGGCATGGCATCTCGCGCAATAAAAGATTCTGAAATAGAAAAAGGCGCAGTAAGCACCGCCATAGCCATGGACGGCATAGCCGTTATAGTTAACCCTGCTAATGAAACCGAAGAAGTGAGCTTAGAGCAGCTCCGCCAAATATTCGTTGGCGAATTACTCAACTGGTCCGACCTTAAGTAAAGATATATCATGAAAAACAGCCGGAAATATATTTCCGAAAACATCATGCGGGGAATATTCCTGTTCTCCGCATGCGTTTGCATTATAGCGGTCGCTATGATATGCGTATTTCTTTTCGCAAACGGTCTTCCGTTCTTTAGAAACTACAACACTGTAGAGTTTCTTTCGGGAACGACCTGGGCGCCGCTTAGAAAAGTATTCGGAATACTGCCTATGATATTAGGCTCTTTCATAATAACCTTAGGAGCTGTGCTGCTTGCTTCTCCTATAGGGATACTGACCGCTGCGTTTATTACATTTTTTTCAAACAAGAAGATAAACCGTTTTATGCAGCCCGCGGTTGCTCTGCTTGCAGGCATACCATCCGTCGTTTACGGTTTTTTTGGCGTTATGGTGCTTGTGCCGCTAACAAAAAATCTGTTCCATATATCTTCTGGCAAGAGTATTTTGTCTGCATGCGTGCTGCTTGCTATAATGATACTCCCTACTATAATACAGACTTCTGCTGCGGCCATGAGCGCCGTGCCTAAAAACTACTACGAGGGCAGCTTAGCGCTTGGCGCGACACATGAGTATTCCGTCTTCAGCGTAATGCTGCCTGCTGCGCGCCCCGGCATTTTATCCGGAGTTGTGCTGGGCGTGGCAAGAGCGATAGGCGA
>JBMNUE010000146.1:0-4255 GCA_050946095.1 Christensenellales bacterium | reverse complement strand
GGCTTGCTAACCGTAATAAATCAAAGGAGATATGTCAGGCAAAGGAAATTTATCATACACAAAATGGAGCTGTAAATAGTATTTGCTCCAAAATATATTAGGTATATTAGGCAAGAGATATATGGAAACATAAAACGAGATATAGGCCAAATGCTGCGGAAATGAAGCGAAAAGATTGAGATAGAAAAAGGCTGAGATAATATAAGCATGCCCTGATAATATACATATGCTGGCAAGTATACCGCAGCATTTGAGCGCGCCGAAGCTTACGTGGTTACTAAAGAGTAAAAGCTATATGATGATGTTCGACCGGCATATAAACTTAAAATATAAGTATAGACACTTCTGGCGCTGAGAATAATATGCGGATACAGCCGGAAGAAAAGAAGATTAGAGAATATATTCGCAATCAATTACAGGAAGACATGATGTACTATTAATTATAATTCAAAGAATATATAGAACCGTTTGCGGGCAGCAAGAATAATAAGGCAAGGTACAAGGCCGCTTTAGCGGCGGCTTAAGAAAATATTGCGGTTGGCAAACTTTTCAAAGCATCCTGAGATGCTGCCGGTATCATCGCCTTGAAAGCGCAGTGCATACTGCCGGCAGAGCCGGCGGTTTTGATTTATAAACAGCTAATAATCAATGCTTAGGCTGTGTCTGCAAGTCCAAGGACATATTGTCGTGCGTTTTTCCGCTTGAACGCTTTGCCTGTCACAAGCCAAAAATGCGGGGAATGCACAGCTTTTCAATGCCCCCGCGGCCTTAAGAACCGGAAGAGTTTCATTATTACACTCGTGGGGTTTCGCCGCCTTAATCCATAATACTTTGTCTACACTATGCTTATATTTTTTTGTTAATCCGATTTTACGAATCAAAGATTCCAAACAAGATGCCGGATTGCAATGCGCTTTTTTGGATTAGACGGCCAATATTATAAACAGCCATGCCTTAAAAAAGATTTTAAATATAATCAATAAAAATACAGTTAAAAGCCTTGAAAAAATATTTATAGCTGAGAAGTTGAGTTTAAGCAAAAAATGCCGGTTCAAAAAACAATTTTTTGTATAATTTTTATTTTTTATTCATTTTTCTCTTCCTTTGAGACTGTTTACATGGTATAATCAAGCCGAAATGTAATATAAGAATTTTGAGGTGAAGAATGCATATTTCTGTACGGAGCGAAACAGCCAAACTAAAACATGTGCTGCTGCATAGACCCGGCGCAGAGCTTGAACAGCTCACCCCATCCAGGCTTGAGCACATGCTTTTTGACGACATACCATATATACACGGCGCGCAGCGCGAGCATGACGCATTTGCTAAGGCGCTAAAAAGCCAGGGCGTAGTAGTGCACTACCTTACTGACCTGGCGGCGCAAACGCTTTCGCAGGACGAAAAAATAAAGCGGCAGTTTGTGGAAGACTTTATACGATTTTCCGGCCCTGCTGCAATTTATAACCGCGAAAAACTCTTGGATTGGCTTTTAAGCATAGAAAGCACTGAAGACATGGTTATAAAAACCATGGCAGGCATCACTTTAGACGATGTAGAAAGCAAAGAGCTGCATCCGCTTTCTTCAAAGCTTAGGCATGAAAGCACCTTTTTGACTCTGCCTATGCCAAACCTTTACTTTACCCGCGATCCTATGGCATGCATAGGCAATGGCGCAGTGCTTAGCAGCATGTATTCTTTAAGCAGAAAAAGGGAAACGCTGTACAGCAAGTATATTTTAAAATATCACCCGCAGTTTGAAAATAAAGTGCCGTTTTATTACGACCTTACCCTGCCTTACCCAATAGAAGGCGGAGATATACTGTGCCCTTGCGAAGATTTGCTTATTATAGGCATATCCCAGCGCACATCCCCTGAAGCCATAGAGCTGCTTGCGCAAAGGCTGTTTTCAGATGAAGAAAGCGGCTTTAACAGCATTTTAGCTTTGGACATTCCCAAGCTGCGCGCATATATGCACCTTGATACCGTTATGACCCAGGTAGATACAAACAGTTTCACCGTGCACCCCGGGCTTTTGCGCGATTTTAAAGCGTTTATAATTACTCCCGGCGCAGACAATGCTTTAAATGTAAAGGAACAATCAGGCACGCTCGATGTTATATTGGGAAAAGCCATGAAGCGCGATAAAATACATCTTATACCATGCGGCGGAGATGATGAAATAGCCGCCCAGCGAGAACAATGGAACGATGCCAGCAATACGCTGTGTATAGCGCCCGGCGTAGTAATAGTTTACGACAGAAACGCCGTAACCAACGCTATTATAAGAGATGCCGGCATACGCACGATAGAAATCCCGGGTTCTGAGCTTGGCAGAGGGCGCGGTGGTCCGCGCTGCATGACAATGCCGCTTGAAAGGGAAAATTAAAGGAGGAAATATGGATATCAACTTAAAAGGCCGCTCGTTTTTAACTTTAAAAGACTATACGCCGGACGAAATCCGCTATCTTTTGGAGCTGGCTAGCGATCTCAAGAAGAAAAAACGCCAAGGAAAAACGGGCTGCGCATTAAAGGGCAAAAACATAGTGCTTATTTTCGAAAAAACATCTACGAGAACGCGCTGCGCCTTTGAAGCAGCCTGCTATGATGAAGGCGGGCATGTTACTTTTTTGAGCAACAGCCAGATGGGGAAAAAGGAATCTCTGGAAGATACCGCCAAGGTTTTGGGCCGCTTTTTTGACGGCATAGAATTCCGCGGGTTTTCGCAGAAAACCGTTGAAGATTTAGCTTTGTACTCAGGAGTGCCTGTTTGGAACGGCCTTACGGATTTATACCACCCCACACAGGCGCTTGCAGATGTGTTGACGCTTATGGAAAACACGGCAAAGCCGCTTAGCGAGTGCAAGTTTACATATGTAGGCGACGGACGCAACAATGTTGCAAACTCCATTATGATTATTTGCGCAAAGCTTGGCATGCATGTGTGCATAGTATCCCCAAAAGAGCTCTGGCCGGATAAAGAACTGCATTCCTATTGCGAAACCATAAGCCGTGATACGGGAGCCAATATAACCGTGTCCGATGAGCTTGACGCCGTTAAAGGCTCTGATGTGCTCTACACAGATGTATGGGTATCCATGGGCGAAGAGGATAAATTTAAGGAAAGAATAGACCTGTTGGAAAAATATAGGGTGGACAGCGAACTTGTTAAAAAGGCCGATAACCCAAACCTTATTTTCCTGCACTGCCTGCCTGCATTCCACGATTTAAACACGGAAATAGGGGCGCAGGTATATGAAAAATACGGCTTAAAAGAAATGGAAGTTTCAGACGAAGTGTTCCGCGCTCCATACAGCAAGGTATTTGACCAAGCGGAAAACCGCCTGCACACGATAAAAGCCGTAATGGTCGCAACCATAGGCGCGCACGAGCAGCCTTAAAGCCTGCAGCGATAGTCTTTCATGCAGCTGCCGCTTTATATGCGAAATATTGTTTAGCAATATGCATACATAATAAGCGCGTGTTAATAGATTAAGACTTTAAGTCTGTTAGATAGAGAGTTTTATATATAAAATTGCGCTTGATTTTACATAATAAACCGCCGCGGGAATTGTTAAAAATTCCCGCGGCGGTTTTGTTTATGCGCTATTTAATATACATAAAGTTTGTATATTTGCAAGTTATTTGGACATTTCTTCGCCGGCGATCCTGCCAAATGTTATAACATCTGTTATGGCATTGCCGCCCAAGCGGTTGGAACCGTGTATGCCGCCTGTTACTTCGCCTGCAGCATAAAGGCCCGGGATTACATCGCCGTTTTTGTCGAGTGCTTGGGTCTTTTCGTTTATATTAATGCCGCCCATGGTGTGATGTACTTTTATTTCACCCTGTATGGCGTAGAAAGGCCCTGCATCTATTTTTTGATCAAACAGCTGTCTGCCGAACTTATCCTCGTGCTTTTCAACTGCCGCATTATAGTCGTTAACGGCAGCAAGAAAAGTATCCTTGTCAAAGCCTGCGTCTTCTGCTAATTCTTCCAGCGTTTCGCCGTAGAAAACAAAGTCTTCCTTTGCGCGGTCTTCTATTTTAACGCCTTTATATGTAACGCCGTTAAGCTCGTCTACAGTTGTGTGCGTATCTACGACCTTATAGAATGCCTGGCCGGGCTGCTTAAGAACGGCGGCAGAAAGCTCATCGCGCCGCCCGTCTTCGCGCACGAAACGCTCGCCGCTTTTATTTACAAATATAGAGTTGTTGATGCCGGCGGTAAAGCTGTCTCTGCTGGTGGGTATAAGCT
>JBMNUE010000145.1:0-4267 GCA_050946095.1 Christensenellales bacterium | reverse complement strand
TGCTTGATAATAATTAAAAGCGCAATATGAATGTCAAACATTTACAATGGCCTAAAATTAATGCTGCATGTATATTGAAATTTTTAATTGTAATGTCTACAAAATATTAGCGGGTTACCCATTACAGACATCGATGAAGTAATAGCATCAAAGAAAAACGGAAAAAATTAGCAGTTGTGATGAGGAAAAAAATATGAAGTACATTATTGAAGATAAAAGATACAGCTTCAAATCTGCCTTTGATACCGAAACAGGCGCCTATGTTCGTACGGGCATTTTGAACAAAAACGGAAAAGACACAGGCGTAGATCCGTTTATGGCTTCGTTTCCGCACCTTATTGACGTGGGAGTTATGGGTCATTGCATACATGGCAAGACAGGACTATGCTCAAAAGCCGGGATAGGCTGCTATCAAAGCGGTATGCTTATAAATCAGCCTAATATGACGATAGAAGACTTCGAATGGATTGCTGATCAGTGCAAAGGCCGATGCAATCAATTGGCGCTGGGGGGCAGAGGTGATCCAGATCAGCACGAATACTTTGAAGACCTGCTGCGCATCAGCCGGGAGAATAATCTGGTGCCAAATTATACCACTTCCGGATATGGCCTTACGCCGAAACTTGCCGCTCTCAGCAGACAGTACTGCGGTGCAGTGGCGGTGAGCTGGTACCGAAACGATTATACTCTGAATGCGATTCATATGTTGATAAATGCAGGCGTGAAAACAAACATTCACTATGTGCTTGGTCGTAACAGCATAGATGAAGCTGTTGATCGTCTGGAACGAAACGATTTTCCTTCGGGAATCAATGCGGTGGTTTTTCTGCTGCACAAGCCTACTGGACAAGGCTCTTCAGCTAATGTGCTCGATTGCCATGACCCCAGGGTAGCTCAGCTATTTGAGCATATGGATAAGCATCATCCCTTCAAGGTCGGAATGGATGCCTGCACGGTGCCGGGTGCATTGAATTTTTGCCGGAATATTTTGCTTGAATCGTTAGATACCTGCGAAGGTGGCCGGTTTAGTTGTTACATAGGCGCTGATATGGCCATGCTTCCTTGTTCTTTCGATCAAGATAAGCGCTATAAAGTCCAGCTTAACGACGATATAACCATAGAAAAAGCGTGGAACAGCCGCCCGTTTGAAGCCTTTCGCGATAAAATGCGCGGTGCATGCCCGAGTTGCGAACTCAAAAATCTCTGTATTGGTGGATGCCCTTTGATGCCGGAAATAGTATTCTGCGACAGCAGAGAACGAAATATTTAATCAATTTTAGGAGGAATGGAACATGAAAATTAGAACTGACTTTGTAACGAACTCTAGCAGCAGCAGTTTTACATTTTGCCTTGAAGTTGAGGACAAACAAGGTAATGTGTATAAGTATTCGCAGGATTCTATCCAAGAAGGAGGAGAGTGCTTTTTCAATGCCGACTTAAAAACATTGTTAGACAGCAATCCTTTCAAGGAGGTTTCAGCGCTTGTCGAATTCCTTATGGAGTCTGTGGAAGACAATTGTTTGGATGACGAATTTTTGGAGGAAGATGCGAAAGAAGAATTTTATATAAAAGCTAAAGAGCAGCTTAAAGAACGGAAACGCATGTTTGTTGATGAGGTATCATCAGGCGTTGCATCTATAAATGATATAGCAAAAATACGGGTGGAGCGTGAATGTTTTGCGCATGGTTACTTTACACATCTTGCTGTAAAAAAAGATAAAAAGTTGTTTGCCATGGCAGAAAAAGTTGTTAAAAGTTCAGGAGAAGAGCAAGATAAAGCCTTGGATGATATGCTTGTCTATATGCTCACTCCGTCTTCGGAACGGTATCATGCAGACTTAGATTTTGGAGATGGATTTGGATCGAGATTTGATAAAGCGCGCTATGATTGGTCTGGCAATAAGGAGGATTTATTTGAATTGGCCGAATATTTATACAACAAAAATATACCTGATGCATATACCGGGAAGGAGCATGCAGAAATTGACCTTGCAAACGGAATTGACAATTCCTATGTGGAATATAATATTTAATAAAAATTTACTGAAGGCAAGACATTATTAATGCATAATTTTCTTTGTCTTATATGGAATAAGGCCTATTAATAGTCAATATGTAAATCATGCATATTCGTCTATGATGTAAAACCGAAATAAACAACGGCCGGTAGAGCAACCCATCTAACAGGGGGAAAGGCGTAGCCCGACCCCTGTTAGATGGGTTCGGCTTTTTGAAGCAATTCTGTTTGACGGCAGATAGGAGATTTCCAGTTTAATACACTCATAGGAATTTTATTTGAACGAAACAGATAATCTTTCATCTGTTTTTGTAAATCATTGTAAGAGTAGAATCTTAAATAATTATAAAAAAGTTCCTGGCCGCTGCGGCGGCTGCGTTCTACTTTACCATTATGCCATGGTGTCCTTGGGCGTATCAGCTGATGAATAATATGTTTTGATTTGCAAAAAATATCAAATATATGTGTTCTTTTAGTTTTGGCAATATTTGTAAACTCTGCTCAATTATCGGTTTGAATGATCTTAGGCTGATAGCCAAAGAACTCTATCGCTTCATGGACGAATTCAATCGTTGAGTAACCGCTTTGTTCTTTATATACTTTAATATATCTCAGCCTGCTCGCCTCTTCTAATATTGTGTATTGGTAGAGTTTTTTACCATCGTGTCCCGCATAACATGATGTTGGTATATACTTTACATCCATTTGCCATTTCATGCCTAAATCTTCCGGTGTGTCGTAATGCCCTAAATGCTTTGACTTTTTCTTTGTAGACTCTGTTTCTTTCCTATACCCTAATCGTACGAAAACACGATACAAAGAGCCTGGATGCCGCTTATATCCTTTCTCAAACAGTTTTCCATACATTTCGTTAATACTTATGTTTGGATTCCTTCTGTGAAGGTTTTGTATCCATCTAAGCTCTTCATCCGTATGTGCGTTAGGATGCCTAGTGTGAGGGCGGTGACTATGATTCCTAAGAGATTTCCAGCTGCCATCATATCTCTTGTTCCACCGCATAAGTGATGCTTTAGATATGTGGTATCGTCTGCACACAAAGTTGATATCTTTAGTTTTACGATATAGTTCCACCGAATGAACTCGTGTTTTTAATTCATGCGGCAAATACCTTTTATTATGTGTTATACTTTCCATGGCGATTGAGTCCTTTCTGTTAAATATTTTGACTTTAATTATTTTACCAGACTTAATCGCTTTTTTATTGCCTTTCAGTCTCGCATCTATTGTAAGGGTACACTCGATAAAGTCTTATACTATGGTGCTTGTAGTACGTGTGAATATATGCTACCTTATATATAGAGAGGTATTCCTCAGCCCGTATTGGTTGAGGGATGCCTCTCTTTTTACCATTGTTTTTTGTCATATCTTAAAATTTTTACAATTTACTTTTCCTATAGCACAGTTTCCTGTATGATCGGGAGTGATCGTTATAAAAGCCTTAATGTGAAAATAAGCGGTTATTTACAATTAGTAAAAAAATGATAAAATAAGTTTATCCGAGATAGAGATTGCCGTAAACGCCACTGCAAAAGCAGGTATGGAGATGCGGGATAAGGCAGTCCCGCCGGACAAGGCGCCGCGATTCAATGCGGCGTTTTAAGAGTATAGATATTATTTAATACGCCAAGCTATATGCAGGTTTTTTTATTAGAAAATCCAAATGTTGTTTAGTTATTTCTTGCCGGAATTTTCTTGACTTTTTATATATTGATTGCTATCGTTTTTATACACACATGGTATATCCATTGTTGTGTTTTCGTTTGCTTGCAGCCATCGTCTTTTCCGCACACGCGGGTGTGATCCTATATAGTAGGAGGTAAAATGCAAGGAAATGAAATTATTCCCGCATACGCGGGTGTGATCCTTATTTTCATATGGAAATGCGCCGTTCATTCTTAATATGTCTGAGAAGGATATTTAAGCTTTATTGGCGCTATATGAAAAAACATTTTCTTATCCGCTTGCGGAGAGCAAGTCTTATAACATAATCTTAATTTTTAATAATATGACCTTTGAGTGTTTGGGCATTGCGAAATGAGGGCATAGTAATTGTCATAACAATTTTAGAGGATAATTTTTTCAGAATAGCTGTTAATATATTCTGATAGAGTACACTAAAGTTCGCAACTTAGACGAGCGGCAGATATATACAAGCCACTGGAACTCCGCTACAATGGATGTTGCTAAATCATTCACAAGGAGGAAATTCCAATGGCTCAAACAAAGAAT
>JBMNUE010000144.1:0-4270 GCA_050946095.1 Christensenellales bacterium | reverse complement strand
CAGTTTTAAAAGGCTTGCCGTAAGCGTGCTTAGCAGCATTGCGATTTTGCTTATTGTGCTTGCAGCTATTACGCCCATGCGCTACGACCTGCACCTTGGCATGGTGCCTAATGTTACCATCGCCGCAAGCAAAGACGTGGTTGATGAATTAACCACCGAAAAAAACAAGCTTGCCGCAGCCGCAAACGTTACGCCTACATATAAATACCAGGAAGGCGTTTCGGAGCAGGTACTGCTTAAGCTCGATGAAATTAAGGGCGAGCTGAACTCTGTGATGCAGTACGCCAAAACTTTGGACGATTATTCGCTCGAAAGAAAATTATCCGAAGACGAAATGGAATACGCTTCAAACATGCTTACCAGCATATCGCTTAAAAATTTTCAAATTCAGTCTTTGGTGAACACATCGCAGGAAGATTTTGACGAGCTGTTTAACGCCCTTAAAGAAACCATAGTAAACACCATGCAGACCAACATAACGCAGGGGCAGGAAAACACCGCAATTAATTCTATAATAAGCATAATCGGCTATAAGACAAAAATAAACGTTTTGCAAAACATAGCCTATCCCGTGCTTAAGGCAGTAATAATGCCGAACATGGTTATAGACAACGAAGCGACCGACCTTGCTAAGCAGGCCGCTATGGATGCGGTCGACCCTGTAATATACAAGCAGGGGCAAAACATAGTGGTGAAAGGCGAAGGGCGTATACGCGAAAACCAGCTTAAAATGCTCGACAGCCTGGGGCTTTTAAACACAAACAAGCTTGATTACAGCACCTATATAGGCGCCGCTGTGCTTGTGCTGCTGTCCCTTGTGTACTTAAACTTGAGCCTTGCCTACACTTGCCCTAAAGTCTATAAGGACAGCAAACGCCTTTTGGCGCTGTATATAATATTTATAATTTCGCTTTTGCTTTGCATAATCGCAAAGCTTATAGGCATTATATATTTGGCGCCTATGATGCTTGTGCCCATGCTGTTGACGGTTACGCTCGGCTACATGCCGGCTATCATTGCAAATGTAGTGTTTGGGGTAATCACCGCTTACACGCTTACCATAGGCGGCCATAATACAGCCCTTGATGTCGCTTTTCTTTTGTCCTCCACAATACTTTCAGGAGTGATAGCAGCCTTGCTGCTTAAGGAAAATTCAAAGCGCGCAAACGTTTTGCTTACGGGTTTTATTTCCGCCATTGTATTTGCCGCCACCATAATAGCTTCGGGCATTATGCTAAGCAACGATATATCCGCAATACTTTTAAACGCCGCCTGGTCTTTGGGGGGCATGCTTTTATCCACGCTGCTGTGCGTAGGCATACAGCCGCTTTTAGAGTACACATTCAACCTGCCCACGCAGTCTAGGCTTATAGATTTAAGCAGCCCTACGCATCCGCTGCTGCAAAGGCTTTTAACGGAAGCCCCCGGCACATACCACCACAGCATTATTATAGCTAACCTTGCAGAAGCGGCCGCTGAAGCCGTGGGCGCAGACCCTTATCTTGCGCGCGTTGGGGGGTATTATCACGATATTGGTAAGCTAAAACGGCCTTTGTTTTTTAAGGAAAACCAAATAAACCAGGAAAACATTTTAAACGAAAACGAGCCGCAGGTTTCCGCAACCATAATCACCGCCCACATAAGAGACGGTCTGGCCATGGCAAAGCAGTACCGCCTGCCGCCTGAAGTGCAAACCATTATTGCAGAGCACCACGGCAACTCGCGTGTAGGGTACTTTTACGCCAAAGCCGTTCAGGAGTTGGGCGAAGAAAACGTTGACGATAGCGAGTACCGCTATGACGGACAGCCGCCGCATACAGCGGAAGCCGCCATAGTGATGCTTTGCGACACCATAGAAGCGGCGGTTCGCAGCCTTAAGCACCCTACAATAGAAGAAATTAACGATTTTATTTTAAAGCTTATACAGCAGAAGATAGACGACGGGCAGCTGCGCTATGCTCCGCTTACTATATCGGATCTTTACAAGATAGCCCAAAGCTGCGCTACGGTTCTCTACGGCGTATTCCATGAGCGCATAAAATATCCAAGCGTGCCAAAGAAAAAGCACATATCCGGTTTGTCCAATGTAAAAAGCGCTAAAAGCAGCGCTCCCGCAAGCAAAGCTACGCCTGCGGCCAAAAAGACAGCAACTTTAAAAGACAAGGCTGAAGGCGGCGGCGATGCTGAAGCTTAACATACAAGATGAAAACAAGCTATTGAGCGGGCGCATGCTTGGTCTGTTCAAAAAAATAGCTGTTTTTGCAGCAAACGAAGAAAATATTGCTTTGCCCTGCTTTGCAAATGTATATATTGCCGATGACAATTGCATACACAAGATAAATTTAAGCCAAAGGAATATAGATTCCGCAACCGATGTGCTGAGCTTTCCGTCCGTCAAATATGAAGAAGGGCAGACGGCAAATGCCTCTCAAAATAAAATAAGCGAAGAATGGGATATTGACGAAAACGCCGCGTTTTTAGGCGACATAATAATATCCTTTGAGCATGCCGAAAGCCAGGCTAAACAGTATATGCATTCAATAGAAAGAGAGCTTTGCTATCTTTTGGCGCATGGGCTTTTGCATATAATGGGATACGACCATATTAGCGAAGGAGAAAAAAACAAAATGCGAAAACAGGAAGAAAAAATATTGAAGGATGCCGGCATAGTTTCAATAAGCGATGAAACTTTGCTGTCTAAGGCAAGGCAGGCCCTGCAAAACGCCTATGTGCCTTACTCAAAGTATAAGGTGGGCGCCTGCCTTTTAACGGCAAATGGCAAAATATACACCGGCTGCAATGTAGAAAACGCTTCGTACGGGCTTACCAACTGCGCCGAGCGCACGGCGGTCTTTAAGGCTGTAAGCGATGGCGAAACGCAGTTTGTTGCAATAGCGATAGCTGCGGAAGAAAACGCGCCCTGGCCCTGCGGCGCATGCAGGCAGGTGCTTTCCGAATTTGCTCGGGATATGCGGGTTCTTGTAACCTGGAAAGACGATAATGCAGACCGTGTGGAGGAATCCACCCTTAAAGAGCTTCTCCCCCACAGCTTTTCACCGTCTGACGGCGTTATGGACTTTTTAGGGGGAAATTGAGCTATGCAGGATAATAATTTCCGCTCCGGCTTTGCAGCCATTATAGGCAAACCCAATGTAGGCAAGTCCACGCTTGTAAACCGTCTTGTGGGAGAAAAGATCGCCATAGTGTCGCCCAAGCCGCAAACCACAAGAAGCCGCCTTATGGGGATAGTAAATCGCCCTTCCGCTCAAATAGTGCTGCTTGATACGCCTGGAATACACAAGGCAAAAGACAAGCTTGGGCAGTTTATGATGGACTCTGTAAGCAGCGCTCTTTCAGGCATAGACGCTCTGCTTATTATGCTGAATGCTGAAAGCATAAAAGAGCAGGATAAAAGTATAGCGCGGCAGTATGAAAACTTAGATGTTCCCGCCTTTCTTTTGATAAACAAAACAGACGCCGTGCACCCAACAACGCTGCTGCCTATAATGGACGAATTTTCTTCCTTTAATTTTAAAGCCATACTGCCTATAAGCGCTAAAACAGGCGAAGGCTTGGATAAGCTTATGGATATGCTTATAGAGAGCATGCCAAAGGGGCCTAAGTATTTCCCCGACGATATGATTACCGATCAGCCGGAAAGAGTTCTTATAGCGGAAATTATACGCGAAAAGGCTTTGCTCTACCTTAACCAAGAAGTCCCGCACGGCGTAGGCGTTGAAGTTATCAAGATAGAAAATACGAGCGAAACGCTCAGCAAGGTACACGCCACCATATACTGCGAAAAAAACTCCCATAAAAAAATAATAATAGGCGCAGGCGGGAGCATGATTAAAAAAATAGGCTCGGAAGCGCGCGCTAATATTGAAATGCTTCTCGGCCGCCAAGTTCACTTGGATTTATGGGTAAAGGTGCGAGAAAACTGGAAAAATTCTGCACACGATCTTAAAACGCTTGGTTACACGGAAGGCTGAAATGAAAAGAAAATTAATCGTTTTTATATTGCTTGTATCGCTTTTTACGCCTTCAGCGCATGCGGAAACCTATCAAAAATACAGCCACATTTTTTTCGGCACCTTTGATACCGTTATAACCATAATAGGCTATGCTGAAAATAAAAGCGTTTTTGATGAAAGCGCCAAGCGCGCGGAAGAGCTGTTTTTTAAGTACCACAGGCTGTTTGACGGCTACAACGAGTACGAAGGCATAGTAAATGTTTATTCCTTAAACCGCTTGGCATCTGAAAAGCCGG
>JBMNUE010000143.1:0-4318 GCA_050946095.1 Christensenellales bacterium | reverse complement strand
CTTCATGCAAAGGGCTTAACGCGCCGTCCGTAATGCCTATCACCTTGGCGCCCCGGCTTTTAGCCAAGCGCATGGATTCCAGCGTCCTTGTGGAATAGCGCGGAAAGCTTATGGCAATAAGGCAGTCATCTTTTTTAATTCTAACAACGCTTTCATATATGGCGCGGCTTCTTGCCATAACTACGTTTACATCGTCAAATATGTAGTATAAATAGTGCGCGAAAAAGTCGGCAAGCGGGGCGGCGGAGCGAAGCCCTAATACATATATGGATTTTGATGTTGATATGGCTTCAACCACATCGTTAAATAAATCCAAGTCTATATTAAGCATGGCTTCGCGTATGTTTTGTATATCGGATGAAAACACGGAGCGCATAGTTTCTTCCTGCGTCATGTTTAAAGTAGCATCAACGCGCTGCGCGCTTGTGAGCCTGTGGCGCATAATCTCCTGCAGTGTGCGCTGCATCTGCGGATAGCCTTCGTACCCTAAGGCTGTTGCAAAGCGCACCACTGTGCTTTCGCTTACCCCTACCACTCCTGAAAGCTTTGACGCCGTCATAAAAGCGGCCTTATCATAGTTGTCCCGTATAAAATCTGCTATTTTTTTATGACCCTTGCTAAGACGCTTATTGGCCTTGTTAAGGTCATCCATTATGTTTGATGACAATTTACTTCTCCCGCATAGTTTTTAAACAATATTTATATTATTGTGATCCGCAAAGGCGCCTACAAAGGTATGGGTTATGTAGCCCTTTTCAAGATAGTATAAATCGCTTCCTTCCGGAGATTCTTCAAAAGAGCTGTCCATACGCATCCAAAAATAATCATGGCCGAAAGGCGAAAGGCGCTTTTCATAGCTGTCTATAAAATATGCAGGGCTTATTGAAGCCATCCTTTCTCCCTTTATTTTATCAACCGCTATGGAAGGCGCGTTTATATTTAAAAAGCACATCCTCGGCATGGGGTTTTTAACAAGGCAATCAATCTTACTTAGCGCAATTTTTGTTAAATTTACTCTCATTTCTTCTGAAGCGCCTACATCTATAGACAAAGCTATCGATTGCATATAGTTCATGCTCGCTTCACGGGCTGCTCCGTCGGTGCCGCTGTAATATACAGCAGAACCTGCGTTTAAACCGTCGTTTATGCCGGCAATGCAAAAATCAAACGGCTTGTCCGTTAAATTAGGCGCTACGCGCACACAGTCCACGGGCGTGCCTTCAACGGCAAAACCCTTTATGCCTTCAAATTCAAAAGCCCTTGATACAAGAGGTTTAGTTATGGTTATGCTGTGGCTTGTGCCGCTATGCTGCATCATGGGCGCCACTATAAGCACATCATGCCCCGCTTTTTTGCATACGCGCGCTAAAGTGCGTATGCCGTCAGAATTAAAGCCGTCGTCGTTTGTAATAAGTATATGCATATCAGTTCCTTTCAGTACGGTTAGCGAGTTGTTTTATATGTGTATGAAACCGCAAAAATACAAGCGTGGAAAATGTAAGCGCCAGTGCTATTGCGCCTATTCCGCCAAAAGCATGCATTAGGGATTCCAATGCTCCATTATAGTTTTCATTTACGAACTGCTCTGCGGATCTGTATAGCCCAAGCCCAGGAACCATAGGTATGATTCCGCATACAAGGTAAATGCTTGCGGCGGTTTTGGTTAACCTTGCCGCTATTTCGCATAGCACGCCAACTATTATACCGCTTACAAAATAAGCAAAAAAGCTCCGGTTCAAAAGCACAAAAACAATATAGCCCGTAAGAGCTATCGCGGCGGTATAAATCAATGTTCTTTTAGGCTGTCCTAAAAGCCGCGCAAGCGACATAGTAGCAAATATACACGAAATAATTTCTACAAACATATTCCACCTATATGGCAAGCACCAATGTTACGCCTACAGCAATAAGCAAGGCATTAAAGAAAGCGTCCGTACCTCTTGCTGTTCCCGATATTAAGTCCCCGCGCATTGTGTCTCGCACAGCGTTTGTCATAGCTACTCCAGGCAGCAAAGGCATAATTGCGCCCGCTATTATAGGCTCTCTGTTTCCTCCCAAAAAGCGTATGCATATAATAGTAATCCCTGCTGCAAGCATTCCTGAAAATAGCGAAACAATAAGCGAAGGAGCTTTCAAATAATCGTAGAAAGACATAGCGCTCTGCACCAAAAACCCTGCTGTGAAGCTTATTAAAAATTCCGTTGGGCCTCCGCCAAACATAAGGGTAAAAGAAGCTGCGCAAACGGCGAAAAGCAGGTTCTTATGTATGGCGCTTATGCTCGGGCTGCTGCGAATTTCCCTAAGCTTTTTGAGCGCTTCTTCAGCATTGAGCTTTTGCGCTACAACATCGCGTGAAACGCTGTTTACTTCGTTTATGCGGTCAAGCCTTAGAGCTCTTTTTGAGATTCGCGTTGTTTTTGTTATGGTTTCCCCGCTTTTAAGCGCCAACGTCACAACAAAGCCCGTAGGAAAAGCAAGTATGTCCGCTTCAGCAAATCCTAAGGCGCAGGCCATGCGTACGCCCGTATCCTCCGCCCTGTATGTTTCTCCGCTGCTTTCAAGTATAATGAGCGTTGCAAGCACAACAGCGTCAACAGCCGTGTCCGCCTTGGAAACACTATGCTCTAAACTTTTTACGGCTCGTAAATCGCTGTCCATGCCACAAACCTCCCAATGTATACAATAGCATATTTTGCTGCTTTGGTAAACAAGTTAAGGCGCTGCAAAATTTGAATTATCGCATTACAGCTTAAATTTTAGTCCAAAATAAACCGCCTCATTTACAGTCTGACAGAAACCATATTCAAGGCATATTTTAAGGAATATTTAAGAAAGTTTACATTTAAATGTTGCAATTTTGTAAAAACAATCGTATCATTTAAAATAGCAATAATCAAGGAGGTAAACTCATGAAGAAATTTATCGCTTTGCTGCTCGCAGCGGCGCTGCTGCCCATTGTAGCTTTAGCCACAGAAATAAGCATACCGGGAAGAGTTGATGTGCAGACTCCCGTGCAGACGGCATACCCTGACAACCCTGTTATACAGGGTGTAAGCAGCACCACAGGGCTGCCCTTTACAGGAAATTATGTTCCTATTTTAATCGTGCTTGACAACGCTGAAGAAGCTTACCCGCACTGGGGCGTTTCACAAGCGGATATTTTTTACCAGGCGCCCAACGCCGGCAAAGGCGCAACGAAGCTTTTAGCGCTGTTTGCAGACAATACGCCGCAAAAGGCCGGCGGCGTGCGTTCCGCAAGAGCGCCCTTTGTTGACATAGCCGCAGCCTACGGCGCGGCATTCGCCTATGCAGGGCATACATCTAAAGAGCTTGGTTCCAATGTAAGCGTTCCTAAAAACCTTAAGCAAGCGAATATGCAGGATAAGAAGTTCGATCTCTTAGGCAACCACTTTAACAGCAGGGAAACCCACCACAAAGCGCCGCACAACCTATCCTGCCATGTGGAAGAAATTAAAAACAGCCTTATAGCAAAAGGCGTGCAGTTTGTACCGCGCCCCATGCTGTTTACAGACACGCTTCCGCAAACTGGCGTAGATGCCACACAGATAACGGTAAACTACCCGATGGACGACAAAGGCTCGCCCAACCCCGCAAGCTATGCCACATACAGCTATAACAAAGAATACAATTACTATATAAGGCTCAATTCTTCAGGACCTTATTATGATTTGGACACAAACCGAATGATACCTTTTGCCAATGTAATAGTGCAGCGCGTCAACTTTGCTTGGCAGGACGGATATGTTTTCCTCAAAAACTTCAATACTTCAGGAGCTGCAGATATATTTTCGGGCGGCAAATACATTCCCGGCGCATGGGTGCGCAACGGCGACAACGCGCGCACAGTATTTGTAGACGATCAAGGCAACGAGTTTAATTTCCAGCGCGGCAAGACATTTATAGTTATAGCTAACGAAAATACAATAGTAAGCTACAAGTAATATGCTTGCCATACTGGGGGGAACGTTTGACCCCATACATTTAGGGCACATTAAGATGGCGGAAATCGCACTTGAGGAGCTTAACGCGAGTAAAATTGTTATTCTCCCAAGCGGCGATCCGCCGCATAAGTTAGCTACCACAAGCGCTTGCCACCGCTACAACATGGCAAAACTTGCCTGCAGGAACAATAAAAAGCTTATTGTAAGCAGGCTTGAAATAGACCGCAGAGGCTTAAGCTATACGCTCGACACGCTTCTTGAAATAAAAAAGCAGAAACCTAAAGAACAAGTTGCGCTTATTGTAGGGAGCGATTCGCTGCACAGCTTTCCATCCTGGCATGAGCCTGAAAAAATAG
>JBMNUE010000142.1:0-4334 GCA_050946095.1 Christensenellales bacterium | reverse complement strand
AACCATAATGTTTTTCCCCATGTTGAAAATAATGAGTTTTCTTTGGTAGGCAATTTGAAAGGCTTGATATTTCTGGATATTCACCATTAAATATTAGGTCATATATCTTAAATTTTAACATCTGATGCTCCTATCTTAACCTTAAGAATATGTTTAGAAAAATCACTTTAAATAATCCATCTTCCAGCATTTATTTACCAGTTTCTGATACTTTTAGATAATTGTATCACTATCCAATACTTTCGACCAGTACATCCAATCAAAGCTAACACATCTATTGTTCCGGCAATTCAAGAAACAGTTATTACCAGCTTCAATTGAAAACAACCTATGGAACATCACCGTTCCCAAGACGGATTGGATGGGTTCTTACAGCAGCTTATACCATCCTATAAACAAACAAGAAACGACCTGGAAACCATGGTTGTTCAGCTCTAAAAGAAAGGGGTTGCGAACAGAGAAGTTGCTGATTTGATAAAGAAAATGTATGGTCATCATTACCCACCGGCAACCATTTCAAATATCACAAAGCTTGTTGACGAAGATGTGAAAGCCTTCCACAATCGTCCTGTTAAAGAGAGATATGCTGTCATCTATTTTGACGCCGCTTTTCTATCGGTTCGGCGCGACAGTGTACAAAAAGAAGCCATGCATACTTTAATCGGCATCGATGAAAAAGGGCATAAGGAAGTGCTGGATTGCAGTCTTTTTCCATCCGAGTCAAAAGAAAATTACCGGAATTTGCTGCAATCCTTAAAAAGTCGCGGTCTTAAAAATGTTCTTTTGTTTGCCAATAATGGATTGACTGGTTTACAAGATACGATCCTGGAAGAGTTTCCCAAGGCAAAACACCAGACTTGCTAGACGCATATCGCATGTAATGTAATGAATCGTGTACGAGCGAGCGATAAGCTTGAGGTTGGAGATGTATTCATCAGGCCGAAAACTTGAAAGAAGCACAGGGCAGGTATGAATATTTCTGTAAGAAATGAAGCTTCAAATACTCCAAATTAATTACCTTGCTGAATAAGCACGATAACCTGTTTACCTTTTAGGAGTTCCCCAAAGCCGTTCAAAGAAGCATTTTCACCAACAATATGCTTTAAAACTTCAACAAACATATTAATAAACGGATAAAGATAAAAGAACAGCTTCCCGCTGAAAATACATTTAATCGCTACATTTGTACAATCCCGATGATTTACAACGAATATTTCGGTTCAAGAATCCACAAAGGGTTTGCCAAAGTTCAAGCTGAATTAAGCGAAATGTTTGAAAAATCGCTTTCTTCTAGAGGGAATAACCCAATGGCTTAACAGGCAATTATATGAAGGCTTATACAAAACTATTGATAATAATTTGTCACAAAAACACACAATAGATAGGTAATTGCAACTTTAATACAATAATGATCTAACAACCATGTAGATCCTTAGTACTTTCTCCAAACCATTTTATTGACAATCCCTGTATAGCTCTGAATTATCTTCACCACCTTGGTACTGACATTTTTATCCAAATAATCCGGAACGGGAACACCCAAATCTCCCTTCTTATTCATTGCCACCGCTATATCTACTGCCTGTAAAACCTGTTCTGTGGTGATACCGGCCAAAACAAAATTTCCTTTATCAAGAGCCTCCGGCCGTTCTGTTGACGTACGAATGCATACAGCCGCTATTGGTTCACCAATACTCAAGAAGTAAGATGCCTCTTCAGGTAAAGTACCAGAATCTGAAACCACCGCAAAAGCATTCATCTGTAGATGATTGTAGTCATGAAAGCCAAGGGGTTCATTCTGTATTACATTGGGATGGAATTTAAAACCTCTCTTTTCAATAAACTTCTTGCTTCGCGGATGACAGGAATAAAGAATCGGCATATCATATTTTTCAGCCATAGCGTTAACTGCATTCATGAGAGAGAAAAAATTCTTTTCAGTGTCGATATTTTCTTCCCTATGAGCAGATAAAAGAATATATTGTCTTGACCTGAGTCTCAACTTATCCAAGATCTTGCTTTTCTTGATATTTTCAATATTGTTGCTAAGTACCTCTGCCATAGGGCTTCCAGTTACATAGGTGCGTTCTTTGGGTAATCCATTATCTGCAAGGTACCGCCTTGCATGCTCAGAATAGCAGAGATTAACATCGCTAATAATATCGACAATGCGCCGATTGGTTTCTTCAGGCAAGCATTCATCCTTACAGCGATTTCCAGCTTCCATGTGAAAGATCGGAATGTGCAAACGTTTTGCCCCAATTACAGATAGACAACTATTTGTATCCCCTAGAACGAGCACTGCATCAGGTTGAATCTCTACCATCAAGTCATATGATTTCGCAATTATATTGCCGATGGTTTGACCAAGTGAGTCGCCCACAGCGTTCAGATATACATCGGGATCAGACAAACAAAGATCATGAAAGAATACGCCGTTCAAATTATAATCATAATTCTGTCCTGTGTGCGCAAGGATGGTGTCAAAATACTCGCGACATTTTGTAATAACTGCCGACAGACGAATAATTTCAGGGCGTGTTCCTACAATAATCAGCAATTTGATTTTTCCATTGTTTTGAAAAGACACCATTAAACCTCCACATTTTCAAATATTGTATCCGGCCTTTCCGGATTAAATGATTCATTTGCCCACATGACCGTTACCAAGTTTTCTGTTTCACTTTGGTTAATAATATTATGCGTGTAACCAGGCAAAATATGCACCGCTTGGATATGTTCGCCAGACACTTCAAAATTTAGAACTTCGTCCGTGCCAATCTTTCGTTGTTGAATCAAGGCTTTGCCCGCAACCACGATAAAAAATTCCCATTTACTATTATGCCAATGTTGACCTTTGGTAATGCCTGGTTTAATAATGTTTACAGAAAACTGCCCGCATTTTTCTGTTCGCATAAGCTCCGTAAAGCTTCCTCGATCATCCTCATGCATGGTCAACGGAAAAACGACCTTACTTTCAGGCAAATACGATAAATAGGTTGAATACAATTTGCTCGAGAAAGAACCGACCGGAATTTCCGGCATCATAAGAGTGTTGGGCTGATGTTTGAATTTATTAAGCAAATCCTCAATCTTACCTAATGTTACATGGTGAGTGACTGGAACATAGCAATATTGCCCGTTTTCATCTGCTACTGGTAGCAAGCCATCATAATTACAGCGATGAGGATTTCCTTCCAGTGCATCGAGCATTTCTTCAATCAAATCATCAATATATAGGAGCTCTAATTCAGTAGAACGATCATTCACTGTAATCGGCAAATCATTGGCAATATTGTTACAAAATGTTGCTACCACGCTATTGTAATTCGGACGACACCACTTCCCAAATAGGTTTGGAAAACGATATACCAAGACTGTTGCTCCTGTTTGTTGTCCGTACCTAAAAAACAATTCTTCGCCTGCCAGTTTGCTTTTTCCATAGTCACTTTCGCCATAGCGTCCTATGAGTGTTGCCTGAATTGAACTTGATAGCATCACTGGACAACGATTGTTATGGCTTTTCAAGCTGTCAAGCAATTTAGACGCAAAGCCGAAATTTCCGTCCATAAAGTCCGCATTGTCTTCCGGACGGTTTACTCCAGCCAAATTAAATATAAAATCTGCTTTATCACAAAAAGCATCCAACAAAGCGGGTTCTGTATCTAAGTCATACTCGAAGATTTTTTCAATTATAAGATTAGGACGAGTCCTATTTTTTCCGTCTTTAATTGCGTAAAGATTAGCTACGAGGTTTTTCCCAACAAACCCTTGTGCTCCTGTTACTAGTATTTTCAATGGTGCTCCCCCTACCTTGACATCTTAGCCAATTCTTCCTGAATGTAAGAAAGCGAAAGCAGTTTTTCTTTCACCTGTTCAACATTTAACAGCTCGGTATTGTTCGAATTGAACTCTGTCAATGTATTGCGTTCGACCATTCCATCCTTAAAATATTTGTCATAGTTTAAATCACGCTTGTCAGAAGGCACTCTATAGAACGCACCCATGTCAATAGCTTGCGAACATTCCTCATTCGTCAGCAAGGTTTCGTACATTTTTTCACCATGTCGGATACCTATTATCTTAATTTCCGTTTTGTTTTCTTTATCAAATAACTGACGTACTGCTTCCGCTTGCACAGCAATAGTACATGCAGGTGCCTTCTGTACCAAAATATCTCCGCTTGTTCCATGCTCAAACGCAAACAGAACCAAATCCACCGCCTCTTCAAGCGACATAATAAATCGGGTCATATTCGGATCGGTAATGGTGATAGGATTGCCAGACCGAATCTGTTCAATCCACAAAGGAATTACGCTGCCACGGCTACACAT
>JBMNUE010000141.1:0-4342 GCA_050946095.1 Christensenellales bacterium | reverse complement strand
GCCTTTCCCCGTAAATCTGCATAAACTCCATATTAAAGCGATTAAAAAAATCCTGCTTGTCTATGCCGTCTGTCATCCTAAAGCCCAGCATGGCGTATTCAAACATCTGCTCTTTAAGGGATAGCTGCGTAAATACGGGCTCTTTTCCTTTTAGATAATCCATTAAACTATCTGTGTTGCTGCGCCTTAAAGCGGGGTTTATAAGGCTTGCCGCCGAAACGCCGAAGCCTAAGTAGTTTTCTCTGCGCCAGGTGCCTATGTTGTGGCGGCATTCCATGCCTGTAAAAGCGAAATTGCTTATTTCGTACTGCTCAATGCCCTTAGAATGCAAAATTTCCCTTGCCTTATAATACATTTGCCTCTCGTATTCAGCGTCCGGCAAATGCAGTAGTCCTTTTTCTATGTCTTCTTTTATGGGCGTGCCGTCTTCTACTATAAGCCCGTAGCAGGAAACATGGCTTATAGGCAAATACGATACGGAGTTTACGCTTTCTGCAAAATCTTCTATTGTTTGCGCGGGAATGCCAAACATCAAATCCGCATTTATGTTTTTTATTCCGGCGCTATAAGCCTGCTCAATAGCTGATTTTGCTTCGCTAAAGCTATGCTTTCTTCCAAGCGTTTTAAGCAAACGCCCCTGCGCAGCCTGAACGCCGAAGGATATCCTGTTAATACCCAATGCTTTTAAGCTTTTAAGGAAGCTTAAATCAACCGTGCCGGGGTTAGCTTCCAAAGTTATTTCGGCATTTTTTGATATTGCGAAGGTTTTATCGAGCTTTAAAAGTATTTTTTCTATATCTTCTATCGGAAGAAGAGACGGCGTGCCTCCGCCGAAGAACACGCTGTCAGCAGGGCAATTCGCTTCATCTCTTCTGCTTTCTATTTCATATAGCAGCTTTTTAATATATATATCTTTATATCTAAAGCTGTTATCCCAAGAGGCAAAATCGCAGTAGCGGCATTTGCTTATGCAAAACGGCGAATGTACATAGAGCCCAAGGTGTTTTACAGGCGTTTTAACCATGCGTCAAACAGTTTAACCCAGTTTGAAAAGGGGAGATCTATAAATTCGCTGCCGTCAGGATATACTTCTCTATTGCCCAGGGACATTCCGTGCGGCCCTTCCTGGAACAGGTGCATTTCAAAGGGCACGCGGTAGAGCTTAAGCTGCTTTGCAAACAGCAGGCTGTTTTCAACGGGCACAACGTCATCTCCTACGGTGTGAAAAAGGAACGCAGGCGGCGTTTCAGAATCCACCTGAAGCTCCAATGAAATGGTAAGCCTGTCTTTTCCCTTACCGCAAAGGGCTCTTATGCTGCCTTCATGCGCATATGGGCCCGCAGTTAAAACGGGGTAGCCTAAGCACATGGCATTTGGCTTAACGTCTTCAGTGGTTAAGCCAAGCTGTTTAGAGTAGAAAGGCTTAGACCAAAATACGCCTAAGCTTGCTGCAACATGGCCCCCTGCAGAAAAGCCCATTAGCACTATTTTGTCTTTGTCTATGCCGTATTCATCGGCGTTTTGCCTTAACGCGCTTACGGCCTTCATGCCCTGCAAAAGCTGCGCCGGGAAAGGCTCGGGTTTAAGAGCGTAGTCGAGTACGGCGGCGTGATAGCCTAAGGACAGCATTTTAAGCGCCACGGGCTTCGCTTCCCTAAAAGAAAGAAAGTCGAAGCCGCCGCCCGGGAATATGAGTATTATAGGGCGCTTTCTTGAAGGCTCCACTTCATCGCTGTTTGGCAAAAGAAATAGTTTCATGCTGGCGTTTGGGGCCTGTCCCTGCAAGTTAAGCGATATGTTTTGCATAGTGAATTTCTCCTTATCTTTTTTATAAAAAAGTGTTTATTGCTAAGACTTGTCTTTTAAAAGTCTCTTTGAAACCGGTTTTTCAAAAAAGTATGTGAGCAGCGAGGCTATGATAACGGCGCCTAATATGCATATAAATACATACTTAAGCTGCCAGGAGTATTCGCCTGCCATGTGCGGCGCCGGGCTCTTGGAATAGGGTATGCCGCTCCGCTTTAAAAACACGGCGAACACCTGGTGGTACATATAGAATTGGTAGGATATGCCTGCTAAAAAGCGCGCCAATCTATTTGAAAATATAAGCCTTAGCCCTCCTAATGAAAAGCAGAGGGAGAGGCTGAAAAGCATTATAACCAAAGAAAACACATAGCGGCGGCTAAGCTGCCCTTTGCGTATATTCATTACGCCGTATTCTCCAGCCTGCGATTTTAATATAAAGTGAAAGGCAAATATGCATATTAAAAATACGAAGCTAAAAAATATCTTGCTGAAGGAATCTTCCTTAAGGCGTCTTCTTAAGGCTTCGTATATGCTTGCTGCTAAAAAGCCGTTTGCAAACACATCAAGAAAAGCGGGCAGCTGGTTAAAATACATGGAGCTGTCGGGAAGCTTAATAGCGTATAATCTAAATAAAAAAGCGCAGCCCGCCATAAGGCAGTAGGTTAGCAAGGGCTGTTTTTTATACCCGAGCGCCAAAAATGGAAAAATAAGGTAAAACTGCATCTGCACGCCTATTGTCCAAAGCGCTCCGTTAAGCGGCGAAGCGTAGTAGCTTAAATAAAAAAGATTATGCGTAAAAGTAAGGTGCGCTAAAAGATCTTTTATTAAATCGCTTGAAGAAGCGTATAAATTATTCGGAAGCGCGTTAAAAAACAGCATAATAAACACGCACAAATAATAGCTTGGCGCTATGCGCACAAACCTTTTTTTATAAAATGGCAAGATTTTAGGGGAAGGCTGCCCTTTTTCCTTAGCTATTGCATAGGGAAGATACAGCAAAAAAGCGCTTAAAAACAGCATGCCGTCAACCCACATATACCCCGAGCGGCACAATGCGTCAAGGCTTAAACGCTTGCTAAACAGTTCAAAGCTCGGCGTAAGCCAGCTTTGCTGCCAAATATGAAACTGCGCCACGAAAAACACCATCATGAAACGCAGCCCGTACAGCACGCCGACATTGCCCTCTTTATCCGGAGCGGCGAGCATTTTATAGCGGCCTATGAAACTCTGCATCAGTTGACCCTTGTTAATTTATACAGCTTTTTATTGGCTTCTTCGCGCAGCGTCATAGCGTTTTGCGTGAGGTATGTTATGTTGTGGGTATAGCGTATGCTGTCCTTATTTTCGCCCGTTGAAAGCCTGTAAAGGCTTGCTTCAAATAACAGCTCCTTATCGCCTATGGTGCAAGTGCCGTCAGGGCGGAACTCCATAATAAGGCCTTTAGAGCTCTCCCATTTGCCAAGCACCTTATATGCGTAGCGGTCCAGCTTTTTTGACTTGACGTCTTTATAGTATTCTATTTTTTTATAGTAGGGATAGGCTTCGTAAGGCTTGCCTTCGTCAAAAAGCGAGTCCGCCAAAAGGTATACAGCTTCCTGGTAAAGCTCTTTTATTTCGCTTTCTTTATATACGGGGCTGTTTTTGTCTATGGTTTCAAGGCTGTCAACGGCGGATTTATAGTCTTTGCGCTTCATAGCGCTTTTGGCTTCGTCCAAGGCGCTTTCATAGCTTACGGTATAGCTTTGCGCAGCCTGCTGCTTTGCGTCTTTATAATCTCCCAGGGAGGAATAAAGGTCCGCTGCGGCGTTAAGCTCGCCTTTTTCTTCAAAGCTTTTAGCGGCTGAATAGGTTATGCTTTGGAAAAGCTCCGTGGAGTCCTTATAGCCTTGTATCTTCATAAAAAGCGCTGAAGCTTCCGCCTGCTTGTTTTCTGCCAAAAGCTTATTCGCTTCAAGGTATATGCATTCTTGGTACTGGTTTTTAGCGTCGGGGTAATCGCCCAAGGCTAAAAAGCCTTCCGCCGCCAGGGTATACTGCTCTTTTTCCATAAGCTCAAGCGCTGCTAAAAATGCCGCATCCTGAGCCCTTGCTTTGGCGTTTTTATAATCGCCCAGAGCTTCAAACTGCTGTTTGGCAGAATCGTACAGCCCGCTGCTTAAGGCAAGCTCTGCGCGCATAAAGAGCGCTTCCTTTGAAAGCGCCTGCGCGTCCTTATAGTCGCCAAGTTTTATAAAAAGCTCGAGCGCTGTGTCAAATTCGCCGTGCTGCAAGGCATACTGCGCGCTTGAATATGCGTTTTCAAGAGCCTTATCCTGCGCGTCCATATAGTCGTTCGCGTTTGAGAAAGCTTCCCCTGCCTCGTCGTATTTTTCCTGTTCTTCATAGTGCAGCCCAAGCTGGTAGTATGTCTTTTCAAGGGCCTGCTTGCTTAAGGGGTTAAGCTCGGCGTTTTTAAAATACTCTATTGCCTTGCTGTATTCTTCCTTTGCAGCAGCTGCTTTGCCTAATTCAAAAGAACAGTCTGCGCTTAAACGGG
>JBMNUE010000140.1:0-4407 GCA_050946095.1 Christensenellales bacterium | reverse complement strand
ACTCGAAAGCGTGGTTCAGCCAAAATGTTTCCGTGTTCTTTAAAAACTCTCTGCTTTATTCCATAATATCCGTTTCGCTGCTCATTTTTGTGTGCGCTCCTGCAAGCTATGCGCTGTCCCGGTTTAAATTTGCAACAAACAAGCTTATACAAAACGGCTTTGTGGCAGCCATGGGCGTGCCTGTTGTTATGGTAATACTGCCCTTGTTTTCAAGCGTATCCCGCATGAACCTGCTAAACAGCGATACGAGCATACGCATACTTATGATATTTCTATACGTAGGCATAAATGTGCCCTACACCACGATATTTTTGCTTACATTTTTTGGCAACCTTTCAAAAAGCTACGAGGAAGCAGCCGCGATAGACGGTTCCGGCCCCATACGCACATTCTGGAAGATAATGCTGCCTTTAGCGCAGCCCGGCATAGTAACGGTAAGCATATTCAACTTTATAAACATATGGAACGAATATTTTATGTCGCTCATATTCGCAAACTCAAATTCCACAAGACCCGTTGCCGTGGGGCTTTATTCCATGATAAACTCCATGAAGTACACGGGCGACTGGGCGGGCATGTTCGCTTCCGTTATAATAGTTTTCCTGCCGACATTTATACTATACCTATTCCTTAGCGAAAAGATAATAGCGGGCGTTACAGGCGGCGGCATAAAGGGCTGATTGATATATACGCGTTTATAAAATTACATATTAATTTATTAAAACGGGCGCTAAAACCGCCCGTTTTTAAGCTGTAAAAAATAAAAAAAATATGTTATAATGCTTCTTAACAAAACGGAGGGAGGTCCTAAACGGGTCCTATGTTTAACATCGGCGCTGGGGAATTGCTGCTTATACTGCTTGTCGCCTTTCTTGTCGTGGGGCCTGAGAACTTTCCCAAGGTTGCGCACGGCATAAAAAAATTCTTTAAGGACGCCAACAGGTTTATTAAGCAGGCAAAAGAAGAAACAGGCTGGAATGATGCTATGAAAGAAGTGAACGAAACCAAGAAAAGCATAAAAAGCCAGGTGGATAGCCTTGAAATAAAAAAGGAATTTGACGAAGGAAAAAAGAAAGTAGAAAAAGAGCTGGATTCCCTGAACATAAAAAAAGAAGTGGACGATGCTAAAAAACACATTGAAGACATAAAAAACCCAGTAAAAGCGGCAGCAAAAAAAGCGGCTGATGCGGCGGAAGATGTTTCCAGCAAGGCAAAGAAGCTAAATATGCCGTGAAAGCAAAAAAGAAAATGCCGCCGAGAGCGTAAAAACCGCCGGCGAGCAATATTAGGAGGAAAAAATGAGATTTGGTGTTTGGGAAATTATTCTTATAATAGTTCTTGCGCTTGTGCTGTTTGGCGGCAACAAGCTGGCAGGCGTCGGCAAGGCGCTCGGCAAAAGCATAAGAGAATTTAAACAAGAAGTGAAACCTGAAGACGAACAGGAAAAAGAAAAGGCCGAGGACAGCAAGTCCGAAGAAAAAGACGACGAAGGAAAAGCATAATTTGCCTGAAAACTTTGATGCTAAAAAAGAAAATAACGGGCAGGACAGTTCCGGCATAGAAAATAAAGCGGAAAGCTCTGCAAAAAACGCGCAGGATAGCCATAAAGCCCGCGAAAATCAAGCGGAAGATCCTGCAGGCGGTCAAGCGGAAAACCCGCGGGACAGCCAAAACTCCGGCGAAAATGCCGGAGCTAAAAACGCCGCAGAAAATGCGGCGGCAGATGCATCGGAAGGTTCTGATTTTCAAAACAGCTCTGCCAAAAACGGCGCCGCCGAAAACGCATCGGGCGATTTTTCTGAAAACAAAGGCGCGCATGAAGCTTCCGGCGAAAATTCCGATGCGGAAAACCCGGAGAATCAGGACGATTCCGATGAAGAAAGTTCGTCTAAGCAGCCTATTATGCAGCACATAGCCGCTTTGCGGAAGGTGATTATAAACAGCTTAATTGCTATACTTGCGGCAAGTGTTATCTGCATATCTTTTTTGGCCGATTGGCTTGTGGAAATGCTAAGCCGCCCCATAGCAAACCGCGGCATACAGATTATCTACACCGCAGTATCCGAAGCCCTTGTTACAAAGCTTAAGGTGAGCCTGGTCGCGGGGCTTATATTTGCAAGCCCTTATGTGTTTTACCAGCTGTGGAGCTTTTTAAAGCCGGCGCTCTATCAAAAAGAGCAGAAAAAATTCCGACTTATGTTTTTTGTAATAGTGGCGCTGTTTTTGTTAGGCATATTGTTCTGCTACGGCGTAGTGTATTCCTTGGCGCTCGACTTTTTCCTAGTAGCGGGAGAAGGGCTTGCGCAGCCCATGCTCTCAATAGATAAATACATCGGCTATATGTTCAGCTTTGCCATACCCTTTGGCATAGCCTTCCAGGTGCCTGTAATTATTTACATAACTACGAGCATAGGCCTTACAACGACTGAAGGCCTTAAAAAAGCGCGCCGCTATGTAATACTTGGAATAGCTGTTTTGGCGGCCTTATTAACGCCGCCCGATGTAGTGTCGCAGCTGCTTATGGCAGTGCCTATGCTTGTGCTTTACGAACTCAGCATATTTATATCCGCCCGCATAAAACCAAGAGGGATTGAATAAGCGCAATAGGAGGAGAAAATGCAAAAAGATATCCGCATAACTGTATGGAATGAGTTTCTGCACGAAACCATGTTTAAAGAGATAAGAGACATATACCCCGACGGCATACACGGCTGCATAGCGGGCTTTTTAAAGGAAGCAGGCTATGAAAACATAAAAACAGCCACCCTTTCAGAACCGGAAAACGGCTTAACGGACGAAGTGCTTAACAATACCGATGTTTTGATCTGGTGGGGCCATATGGCGCACGATAAGGTTTTGGACAGCGTTGTTGAAAAAGTATACAGCCGCGTTATGCAGGGCATGGGGCTTATAGCGCTGCACTCCGCGCATGCAAGCAAAATTATGAGAAAGCTTTTGGGAACGGATTCCCATCTTCTGCGCTGGCGCGAAGCGGGCGAAAAGGAGATACTGTGGGTAGTGGACCCCGCCCACCCCATAGCCAACGGCGTGAGCGACAGAATAATGCTCGAGCATGAGGAGATGTACGGCGAAACCTTCATAATACCTAAGCCTGACGACATTGTGTTTTTAAGCTGGTTTGAAGGCGGAGAAGTTTTCCGCTCCGGCGTAACATACACAAGAGGGCGCGGAAAGATATTCTACTTCCGCCCGGGGCATGAGTCCTTCCCAACATACTTTAACCCCGATATACAGCGCGTTATAATAAACGCCGTGGACTGGGCAAAGCCGCTTAGCAATGCGCCAAAATGCACGCTCGGGGAAATAAAGGAACCCATTAACCCCATAAAAAATCCCATGCACAATGTTATACAGGGGCTGCACAATAAAAAGTAAGGCTTGATATAAAAAAAGCCAAAAAGCTTGCTATCATTAAAATTAATCTTGTTAAATTATTGAGGCTTTTTTTGCTAAGCATCGGTTTTTAGGCTTTAGTTTTGCGATGTTTAATGGATTTATTAATTAGTGCATTAAACATGCAGTGATATTCATCCTGCGCTTTAATGCCTTAGCCTAAATAAACTTTGGCAGACGGCTGCTTGCAAACTTAATAAAACAAACGGGCTTGCATTCCGCATGGCCCGTTTTTCATACCGCATAACGCTTCGTAAAATTCGCAGCATATGGATTATATCCGCGAGCTAAGTCTGCATATGAAAAAACAAAAGAATTTCAGGGTATCGGCAATATATTCCTTTGACTTTTTGCTGTGTGTTTTTTGCTTGAGAGCTTTGCCTCTCTAAATCCAAAAACGCAGGGAATGCAAAGCTTTTCAATGCCTTACGACTTTATCGCAGAAAGCTTTTAAAGATTGCGCTTATAGAGTTCGCCCTCTTAAACTATCTAAACAATGCGCTTATAGAGTTCGCCTATTGAAATTCTCTAAACAATGCATTGCCTGCACTCTTAGAATTTAAACTTTCGCTGCGCGCATTTTAGCGCTTTTTTGCGAAGTTTTATAAAAAATACAATTTATGTACAAAATATTCGTTTTTGTACATTCGTCAATGATTTGAGACCGAAATAAAACGACGGTATGTAGAGCAACCCATCTAACAGGGGTCGGGCTACGCCCTTTCTCCTGTTAGATGGATTCGGTTTTTGAAGCAATTCTGCTTGACGGCACATAGGAGATTTCCAGTTTAATACACTCATAGGAATTTTATTCGAACGGCGCAGATAATCTTTCATCTGTTTTTGTAAATCATTGTAAGAGTAGAATCTTAAATAATCATAAAAACGTTCCTGGTCGCTTCGGTGGCTGCGTTCTACTTTACCGTTATGCCATGGTGTCCTTGGGCGTATTAGCTGATGAATGATATGTTTTGATTTGCAAAACACATCAAA
>JBMNUE010000139.1:0-4468 GCA_050946095.1 Christensenellales bacterium | reverse complement strand
GTGTTAATATACACTTCCGATACTTTGCGTTCCGCGAGGTAGCCTTTGAACTGGCTGTAGCTTACTTCCTGAGCTCTTGGGCGTGTTGCAGCCGGTATAATAATTGCGTTTATTACTGTCATAACGATAAGGGCTATAAAAAAGTACCGCATAATCTTTTGGGTGCGTGGGTTTGGTTCGTTCATATTATCATTCCTTTCCAATTTTAAATATTTATCTTACATTGGGCTGCATAAAATCCGTATATTGATATATCATACGGCTTACGCGGCCGGACTCAATGCAGTATGTAAGCTTTACCGTACCCGTGTGAGTAGCGTCATAGTCCTGATAGCTGTAATTAAGCAGACCAAAGGCAGGATCGTCGGAATCCACAATGTACTCTGCATTTCCTACTTTTTGGTCGTAGTATATGCCCCTGTCGCCGGATGGACCGGCAAGCTGCCCCATGTCTCTAAACTGGGAATATACATCGCTTGTGCTTTGTCCGATGGCTGTACCGCGAGGCCCCTTCATAGCGGGATCATTAGTATCGAGGTAATAAAGCATATTCCCGTTGTCGCGAAGCGTAAAGCGCGCTTCGCCCCAAGGGTAGCTAAGCAGCGTGCAGCTGCCTGTTACAAGCTCGTCCGTGCCTTTAAGCTCTTTTTCGGGGGCGCCGAAACGCCCAACAAAGTCTGAATAATCATACTCCATAATAGGCATGTTGGCAATAGAATCGGAAGAATTAAAATATTTTTTAAATTTCCCGCCTATCTTGTAGCCTACCTGCAGTTCGTTGCTCGACTTTCCGTACTTGTTTACGGCTATAGCCCGCAAGGTAACATTGCCTGGCGGCAGCAGTATCCCTTCGCCTGTGAATTCGGGGCTGTTTTCCGAAGGGCGAGAGCCGTCCACCGTGTAATACATGCGCACGTCAGGGTCGTCGCCTATGTTGCGCAGCTTTACACGGAAAGGCCTTTTGTATTCTCCGGGCTGGTAGTTGGATTTTGGCGCTATGGGACGCGGGAGAGAGATGGTGTATTTTATGCTTATTTCATCTGAAATAAGGTCGCGCGACACGCATATAGCGCGAAACTGGTACACGCCCTCGGTTAATGTTAAGGGTTCTGTGTATAAAGTGCCTTCTTCCGGCAGCACTTCATCGCCCAATGCGTAGTATATATCGTACCCGCCTTCTGAAATAAATGCGAGTTCCTGCGTAAAAGTATGCGGTCCTGCAGGCAGGCTAGCAGTAGGAGGCTCCGGCACAATTTGGCTGCGCTCTTTATAGAAGGAAACATCTTTCGTTTCTTCAAAGGCGATCTGCATAAGGTCTGCTGCCTGCGCTACAAGGTTTTCCGACTGCAAAATCCTTATGTTGTTCCGGTATGCGTTTATTTTCATGTTTTTAACGGTTTCGCCTTCGCCTGTTATATTGTCATATATAAGGCTGTATGTTTTCTTGGCGTTTTCCAAATCGCCTGCGGTTTCGTATATTTCAGCAAGAAGGAAACAGTGCTTGTATATGTCCTTATCGTCAGGGTCTAAATGATAGGCTTTTTCTGCCGTTTCTACGGCCTTTGGGATAGCGCCTGTGTTAAGGTGTTCTTCTGCAACCGCCCAGTAGGCTGCAGCGCTCGCATCTTTATCGTGGCGCGCTAAAATAATCTGCCCGTTAGGCGTAACCTTTAAGTAAACATAGCCTGCTAAAAGCGAAAAGAACACCAGCACCATAAGTATCGCTAAAACCCAAGCCCAGTTTATTACGTGTTTCTTGTAGTAATACTTGCTGCTTTTGCGGCGCTTTCTATTAGAGCGCTTTTCGCGCTTTTCCCTGCGCTTGGGGCGGGAGCTTAAGCTTACCGCTTCGCCGTTTGCAGCTGCATTTGAATGTATATCGCCCATGTATGTGCCGCAGTAGGGGCACACGCGCGAAGCGCTGTCGGACTGCTTGTGGCATTTAGGGCATTCAAGCCTGCTCATGTCTACTCATCCTTAAATATTTCATATGCGGGGTCGCTTTCGTCAAATGTACGCTTGGGCGCTTCGCCGCCGAGCGTTTCTATTGCGTTTCGTATTTCTATATAATCAAGATATCCGGTGTTTTCATCAAGCGCGGCTTCTTTAAGTGCAGGCAGCGCTTTCTCGTTTCCCATTCTGCCTATGTATGAGCTCAGTTCTGCGCGGCATTTAGGCAAACGCTCGAACAAATCCATAAGAGCGGAAAAAACTTCATCGCTAAAATTAAAGCGGGATAAAAGGCTAAGCAGAACCTGCTTGCCTTCGTCTCCTGCCAAAGGCAGGGCGCTAAGGAGATCGCTTTCGAGGTTTTCTGCATACAAATCCAAGCTTTCCAAGCAGTTGTCCACAAGCTCGCGCGGCTCGCCCTTAACTATCCAGCCTATGTAGCGCTTTAGCGGCGCTTCGCTTCCTATTTCACGCAGCAATGTAACGGATATCATTCTTTCGTGCATGGAATGCGTTTCGTCTAACAGGCTTAAAAGCGGGCTTTCGGATGCTTTTTGAAGCTCAACTATGCGCGTTAAAAGCAGTTCCGGCACGGGAATATCTTCCGCTATATATTCAGAAATGCCGTCGACAAGCTCTTTGGGGTCAAAAAAGCCTGAGAAGTATTCTTTGGGCTTTTTATTGTCAAGCCATGGGGCCGGGGTGTCCAAAAATATATCGTATATTTCGGTTATATCATCCTCAAACTCTTCGACAAAATCGTATTCGTCTCTGTGGCTGCGGAAATATTCTACCCAAAAATCCGAAAAATGCTTGTCAAAGTCTATTAGTTTCATGCTTTATCCCCGGCTTCCCTTAATATGTCTTTTATTTCGTCAACGCTGAATTTATGCGTTTTTCTGCAGAACCAGCAAGTCATTTCAATGTCTTTGTTGTTTAAAACCATATCTTCAAGCTCATCTTTCCCGGCAGCTCTAAGGGCGTTTTTCATTTTTTCTCTTGAGCAGTCGCAGGCAAAATGAAGCTCTTCATAGCTTAGTATTTTAAGGTCCATGTTTTTAAACCAGCTTTCGGCTAAAACCTGCATGCTCATGTCGTATATTTCACGGCTTATGTTGCTGTAAAAGGGTATCCTGTCTTCAAGCATTTTTAAGGTTTTTTCGTCCGCATTGGGGAGTGCTTGAACAAGTATACCGCCGCTTGATAACACTTTGCGGCTGGCGTTAAGGCAGCCTAATGCGATTATTGAAGGCACTTGCTCAGACACCGTGTAGTAAAGCGCAAAGTCTTCTCCTACGCCACCGGATTTAAGACGGCTTACGCCGACATATGGCTCGCCCGCGCCCAAATCCTTAATAACGGTTAAATTGCCTTCGCTGCCTATGTATTTTGGAACATCCTGCGCTCCGTTTTCAAGGGGAGGCACTTCCGCCTGCGGGTATTGCGCTGTTATTTTAAGCGTGCTGCCGTGTCCTACGCAAACTATCTTGCCTGCAGGGCCGGATCCGTTAAAAGTAACTGTTACGGAAGAATTTTCTTGCTTAAGGTCCGTGCTGAGCATGGCGGTGGCAGGCAGTATGCGCCCAAAGGCTGCAGCGGCAGCATCGCTTGCCAAGTGCGTATCCTGCGCCTGCTGTGTCATCCTTGTGGTGCGGCACATTATAACCCTTGCCTGGCCGCCCATAACAGTCATTCGCATTATGGCATCCGGTGCGTTATATATCATATTATCCATTGCTTCAAGTGGCGTATCGTACATAATTCTCCTTTTCTGCGGCGAAAAACAGCCTTTCATCCGTATTAGAAGCTTTGCTTAGGTTTTTATTAAAAACGCCTATGTTTATAAAACCCGCTTTTTTAAGTGATGATATTATGCTTCTTTCGGTATGTATATACTGCTGCTGTTCTTCGACGATTCTGCTGTAACAGTTTTCTTTATTTTTTAAAAATATATCAAGGCGCATATATATGGAATTTCTTTCCGGCTGGTTTTGCCATATATAGCATATATCTTCTTCATTAAGCGTAAATGTATTATCCGCTATTATATTTTTTAGCTTATATTCGCTTGAAATATCAAAGCAAAGCGCTCCGCCCGGAATAAGGCTTTCGTAAGCTGCGTATAAAAATCGCTCGGCTTTATCAATATCCAAGTAGTTAAGCCCGTCGCAGGTTGCAAGTACGGCGGAATAAGGCTTGTGCAGGCGCAAAGACTGCATATCCTGCCTTATAAAGGTGATGCGCTTGCCTGCTTTTTTTGCCTTTTGCGATGCTTTTGAAAGCATATCTTCTGATATGTCAACGCCTAACACATTATAGTTTTCGCTTAAAGGTATGCTTATATTACCTGTGCCGCAGGCGCATTCTACGATGTCAGAGCCGTATTTAACGCCGCGGCTTTGCAAAAGCCTGTCATAAACAAGCGCAAATTCCGCGTAGTCCACATCCTGCATAAGACGGTCATATACAGATGCAAAATCCGTATACATTAAATTATGCTGCCGCTGTCATCGAACGG
>JBMNUE010000138.1:0-4479 GCA_050946095.1 Christensenellales bacterium | reverse complement strand
ACGAAGCAGCTAACTTTGCGGAAGCTCAAAGCCTGGTATTCGGCATTTACGAAAGCCGCGAAGGACGCAGCAAACTATATTCGGATATGAATGCATTGGTGCTTAAGTATGTAATAGAAGCTGTCGCAGGCAGCACATTTGATGAATTTTTAAGCAGAGAAATTTTTACACCGCTTGGCATGTTTTCGACATTTGGATTTGTTCCGTATTCCAAAATCAGCTTATGCGTAAATTACAACTACGAGCATAAGATAATAAACGATAGATATACTATAAACACGGAAGTTCCGCTCGGAACTCCGCATGACCCAAAAGCAAAAATACTTAGAAACAATAATAATGCCATTGCGGGACATGCTGGAATATTTTCCAGCATTGGCGACATGGCGCTCTTCTGCCAAGGCTTGCTTAAGGGTAGAATCATTAGACAAAATATGCTTAGCCTTATAGGTATGGCGCATACCGGTTTTATTAAGGCTTCAGGACAATACCAGCAATACATGGGTTTGCTTTGTTTTTCAAAAAGCCGCGTTGAGCGTTTTAGCGAGGTGCCTAAATGGATGCATTCTAACGCTTTTGCGCTTAGCGGCTATACGGGCTGCCATATTGCAATAGACCCTGTAAGCGGCATATTTGAAGTGATGCTTGGCAACAGGTGCCACAACAGGGTTTCGCTTATTTTACCTGAAAATAGTTTTCAAAATGCCAACTTATCAAAATACGGAAGCGGTAATGTAATTTGGGATAATGGCAGGGCAGTTAACTCCAGTGTTCGGTACGTGTATAATAAAGACAGCCTGCTGCATAAGCCGGTGTTTAACAGACTATTGCAAATGGGTTTATTTAAAAGAGGTGAAAAGCTTGGATAAAAAGTGGGTAGTGCAAAATAAGGAATGGCTTATTTCTGTAAGACGCAAATTTCATATGTATCCGGAAATAACCGGTAAAGAATACAACACAAATAAACTTATACGCGAATACCTAAATAATCTTAAAATAGATTTTATTGCGCCTTCCGATAATATAACCATAGCTGTATTAAAATCGGAAAACAAAAGCGGCCTTGTAACGGGATTGCGCGCGGATACCGATGCGCTCAATGTAAATGAAAATACAGGCTTAAGCTTTTCATCAAAAAACCCGGGCTATATGCATGCCTGCGGCCATGATGCCCATATTGCTATGGCGCTTGGCGCAGCAAAATACTTTAAAGAAAACCCAAAAGACTTTGCAGGAACGCTTAAAATTATTTTCCAGCCGGCGGAAGAAGGCGGAGGAGGCGCAAAGCAAGTAATAAATACTGGTTTAGTTGGCGATGTAAGCGCGTTTTTCGGTTTACATGTTTGGCCCGATCTGCCTATCGGAAAAATGAGCGTAACCCCCGGACCAAATTGCGCAGGTACGGATAAATTTAGCGTTAAAGTTTATGGCGCCGGCGGCCATGCGGCATATCCCGATAAATGCATAGATCCTGTGCCTGTTTTAGCAGAAATTATTTTAGCTTTTCAAACCATAGTATCAAGAAAAGTATCGTCTGTGGATAACTGTGTTTTAAGCATTTGCAGCATCGATGCCGGCAATTCATGGAATGTTATTGCAGATAACGGCGAATTAAACGGCACCATAAGGACATTCAGCGACAATTCAAGACAAAGCATTATAAATTTTATGCAAAATATTGTAAACCATGTTTCAATGGCGCATGGATGCCGAGGCGAATTAGAAGTAGACAACAAAACAACCGCCGTAATTAACGATGAAAAGCTTGCTAAAATCGGAATAAAGGCTTGCGAAGCTTTTTTAGGCAAGGATTCGTTGCGTACAATACCGAAAGCCATGATAGGCGATGATTTTGCACTGTACAGAACTATTGCGCCAAGCTGTTATGGCTTTTTAGGCGTTTCAAACGATGAAAATAAAAATTATCCGCTGCACCATCAATGCTTTACGCTTGATGAAAACGCATTGATAATAGGAACGGCGTGGCTGGCAAACTGTATCACTATATTTTCAAGCGAAAAGGAGGAATAACATGAATTATGTGCCATTTGGGAAAACGGGAGAAAACGTATCCCGCCTTGGCTTTGGAACTATGCGCCTGCCGATGCTTAAGGATGCTTCCGGGAAAAAAGAATATGTTGACGAAAAGGAAGCTATAAAAATAATAAGAAGTGCAATAGACGGAGGGCTTTCTTATGTGGATACCGCCTACAACTATCATAACGGCGCAAGCGAAACAATTGTAGGCAAGGCACTAAAGAACGGCTACAGAGATAAAGTATTATTAACAAGCAAGCTGCCTGTGTGGCTTGTTAAAGAAGAAAAAAACATGGACGAGCTCTTGGATGAGCAGCTCAAACACCTCGATGTGCCTTATTTGGACTTTTATCTTTTGCACTCGTTAAGCTTAAAGGCTTTCCATAAAATGCAAAGTTTAAACTACAAAAAGTTTTTCGAACGCGCCATAAAGGATGGGCGTATACGCCATGCGGGTTTTTCGTTTCATGATAATAAAGACGCTTTTATAGAAATAATAGACGATTACGACTGGAGCATGGCTCAAATACAGTTTAACTATTTGGATGACATGTATCAGGCAACAGTTGAAGGCCTTAAGTATGCAGGGAAAAAACAAATTCCGGTAGTTGTAATGGAACCTTTAAGGGGAGGAGCGCTTGCCAACCCGCCTAATGAAATTGCCGAGATGATTGCTAAAAACGAAAGAAAATACTCGCCTGCCGAATGGGCCTTCCGCTTTGTAGGAAATTTCCCTGAGGTGGTAACAATTTTAAGCGGTATGAGCAACCAGAAACAAGTTGATGATAACTTGCGAATATTCGATTCTGTTAAGCCAAATATGCTTACAGAAGATGAACTCAAATTTATTGCAGAACTTAAATCCGCTTATCAAAAACGCATTGCCATAGATTGCACGAACTGCAAATACTGCCAGCCTTGCCCGCAGAGTGTAAATATTCCAAGGATATTTGAAGCTTTCAATGAAGCGTATAAGCTTGATAAAAATGATCAGTTTATATGGCAGTATAAAGCGATAGCAAAAGACGGGCAAGATGCTTCATCATGCGTAGAATGCGGGAAATGCGAATCTTTATGCCCGCAAAAACTTGAAATAATTGATTTGCTCAAAAAAGTAGCGGAAAAGGCAGAGAGTTAAATATGAATATCAACCTATACGGGGTTTTAATAGCCGCAGGCATGGCAATAGGCTATTTTCTATGCCTTAAAGAAGAAAAAACGCGCAAGCTGCCAAAGGACACTGCCATAGATATCTTTTTATACTCAGTACCTTTGGGGCTAATAGGCGCAAGAATTTATTATGTTGCTTTTGCATGGGACAGCTTTAAAGATAATCCTATTAGCGCGTTGTATATATGGCAGGGAGGCATGGCTATATACGGCAGTATTATAGGCGGATTTTTAGGTATGCTAATACTATCCAAGAAAAGGAATATACCTATAGCTCTTCTCACAGATATTATTACCCCGAGCGTTCTTTTGGGCCAGGCTATAGGGCGCTGGGGCAATTTCTTTAACCAGGAAGCTCACGGAAGAATTGTGCAAAACGCCGCATGGCAATTTTTCCCCGCCGCAGTAAATATATCGGGCGAGTGGTATTACGCTACATTTTTTTATGAATCTGTCTGGAACTTTTTAGGGTTTTTATTTCTATATTTTTCAAGGAAAAAATATTATAAAAATCACGGCATAACTACATTATGGTACTTTGCAATATATGCTTTAGGCAGAATGGTAATAGAAATGATGCGCACAGACAGCCTTATGTTAGGATCCATGCGCGTATCGCAAGGTTTAAGCATATTGCTGTTCTTTGTTGCAATTATACTTTTAACTAAAAAGACGGCTTTGCATAGAAGCATATATTTATTGCTTTTAGCAGGTACTGCAATCGTCACAACAGCTGCCGTCCAGGAGAAAATGAGCCTGCTGTTTTGCGGTGCATCAATACTTTTGTTGACAGCAATAGCTGTATACTTCAGCATGGAAAAGAAAGCGAATTATGATAAAACAGTCAATGTATAATTTAGTGGCAAGGGTTATCCCAAAACCGCCTAAAAAAACTTTTACCGTTACAAAATGCGCCAACAAAAATGCAAAAGAGAAATTTGCTAAGGTTTGCACGCATAACTTTAGAAAACATATGTGTTACGGTGCATCTCTTTCGCTATTTGATACTAATGGCATTTGCTCGCAAATAGTTTATGGCGATTATGCTCCTTATAAGCAAGTAAATAGCGATACATTTTTTAGGGTGGCTTCAGTAAGCAAACTTATTACCGCATTATGCGTAATGAAATTAGCTGAAGAAAGAAAAATCTCTCTTGACAGCGATGTTCATGAAATTCTGCCCTATAAAATCCGCGATCAAAAGCTTACATTAAGGCAGCTCATGACTCATACGGCAGGCATACATGACGGCAAGTCCTACGATGATCTTCT
>JBMNUE010000137.1:0-4529 GCA_050946095.1 Christensenellales bacterium | reverse complement strand
ATTAAAGACAGAATCCCTCTTATATGCGAAGCGCTAAAAAAAGAAGGCGAAAAAGCGCCCGACCCCGAAAGCATAGAAGTTTACTTTCCCCCGCGCGATATATTGAAAACCATATAGCAGCAGGTTTTTAACGAAATTTTGGCATAAAAAACTCCCGCTTTTGTTTAAGCTGCGGGAGCTTTTGCTTATGGCAGCAGGCGATATGCCTGCTTAGGCTATCCACAATATGTCATCGGGCATATTGCCGCGTGTCTTTCCGCTTTAAAGCTTTTCTCCATCAAGCTAAAAATGCAGGGAATACACAGCTTTTCAATGCCTAACAACTTTAAGCAATGGAAGCTTTTCATGATTATACTTATGAGGCTTTCCCCCTAAACCCTCTTGTCTAAAATCTTAGCAGGCGATATGCATGCCGCTTTAATCAAATTGTTATATAAAACTTTTTATAAAAATTTCCAGACCTATAACAATAAGTATGCTTCCGCCCAAAATTCCGGCTTTTCCCGAAAGCTTTGTTCCGGCTTTTCTGCCTATGCAAAGGCCTGCAAAACATATAAAAAACGTTACTATGCCTATAAGCGCGCAGGCAAGCACAGCTTGAAACAGATTATAGTTGGATATTGTGAACCCGACGGAAAGCGCATCTATTGAAGTGGCAATGCCCTGAACCAGCAAAACTTTTAAACATATCTCCGCTTTTCCTTCGCATTCTTCGCAGTTGATTCCTTCGTAAATCATATTGCCGCCTATAAAGCCGAGCAGAATAAAGGCGATCCAAGGTATGAATTTCGTAAATTCATGAAACAAATGCGCCACGGCGGAAACGCATACCCAGCCTATCATAGGCATTGCAAACTGAAAGGCTGAAAATGTTCCTGCGACAAGGCTCATTTTGTTGTTTTTCATTGCAGGCTCATTCAGGCCGTTTGCAAGCGACACCGAAAAGGCATCCATTGCCAAGCCTATTCCAAGCATAATGCTGTTTATAAAAAAAGATATTCCCAAGCTTAAAACGTGTTCTCCTGTATTTATTCGTCTAAAATGCTGACTCGGCTGTTAAAGCACATGCGCATAGGCTTTCGCTTTCTAAGTTTTAGCCATGCGGTTTATGCCAATGATGAATCTTTATTTTATTACTCCATGCTGCTTTAATGCTTCCTGCTCATCGCCCGAAACCCAGCCGAACACCTGCAATTTGCCGTCAAGCTCCTGCATTAGATAATGCACATCAAAGTCTATCTCTATATTAGGATTTTTTTCAGTAGAATATTTTGCCGTCCATGCAACATGCGCTACGCAATGCATGGCGTCAATAGGCGAAATATCAACGTTTCGCACATGCATAGACTTTGTGCCTATACTGCGGTAGTATTCGTAGCCCTGTTCCATGGCGTGCATAAAACCGGCATCGTTTTTCCCGGCCATAACGCCTTTTTCTGAAGCGGCTATAAATTCCGAGGCATAAAGCGATGCAATGTCATCAGCGTTCACTTTTCCGTTGAGCGAGTCCATAAAAAAACATTCGTAACGCTCGAAAAATTCCATAACGGCTTCTTTTGTCATTTAATAACCCTTTTTTTATGTCAATTGCAGCAAATGTTTTTACAGGAGCTTATTCAAGCAAAGCTTCTAAAACAAAAGTTTTTACTGCAAAAATCTGTTTATTTTAATATATCTATCTCAAGCAGACTAAAACACGCTCCGGTTTACGGAGCGTGCTAAGCTCTCGACAAAGTGTTTTTAAACATTTTATCGAATAGCATTTTCGCTTGGTCGCTTTTGCTCCCGGTCAGCGAAAATATAGGGAATGCATTGCCGCGCAATGCCCTGCGGCCTTAGCGCTGTCCGCTGGCCGCGATTATGCTCATGGGGCCTTGCCCCCTGAACTCCCCTAAACAATGCTTTGCCTGCATTATGCACACTCTGGTTTACAGAGTATGCATAATACCGCAAATAACTATAAGCGCATTAGAACTTAAGCGGATCTAACCTGACGCTCGGACCCATGGTGCTGCTTATATAGGCTGATTTTACATAAGTGCCTTTAACGGCGGCGGGCCTTGCCTTGATTATCGCCTGCATAAGCACATCAAGGTTTTCTTTAAGCTGTTCGTCATTAAAAGAAGCCTTGCCTATCGGCACGTGTATTATGGCGCTTTTATCAACCCTATATTCGACCTTACCGGCTTTAATATCGCTTACCGCCTTGGCGACATCCATAGTAACGGTGCCCGCCTTGGGGTTTGGCATAAGGCCTTTGGGGCCAAGCAAGCGGCCTATGCGGCCAACAACGCCCATCATATCGGGTGTTGCAACTGCAACGTCAAAATCGAACCAGTTTTCCGTCCTGATTTTGTCCGCCAATTCCTGTTCGCCAATATAGTCTGCGCCGGCTTCCTTGGCTTCATCGGCCTTTTCGCCTTTGGCAAACACCAGCACACGCACCTTTTTGCCTGTGCCGTGGGGCAGCACAACCGTGCCGCGGACCTGCTGGTCGGCATGGCGCGGGTCTACGCCCAAGCGTACGGAAAGTTCGATAGTTTCATCAAACTTTGCCTTGGATGTCTGCTTTACAAGCTTTACTGCTTCGCTCGGCTCATACTGCAAAGATTTATCTATAAGCTTTACGCTTTCTCTATATTTTTTTCCGTGTTTCATGTATTCCCTCCTGTGGTTATATCGGCTGAAGCCTTCCACACGCTGTTATTCTTCTACCGTGATGCCCATGCTGCGGGCGGTGCCTGCGACCATGCTCATGGCAGCTTCCATGGAAGCCGCATTGATGTCCGGCATCTTTATCTTGGCTATCTCGCGCACTTGATCCTTGGTAAGCTGCGCCACCTTTACTTTGTTGGGTTCGCCGGAACCGGACTCTATGTTGAGCGCTTTTTTAATAAGCACCGACGCCGGCGGAGTTTTTGTGATAAAGGTGAAGGACCTGTCCGCATACACGGTGATTACAACAGGTATTACAAGCCCTATATCCTTGGCGGTGCGTGCGTTGAACTCCTTGCAGAAGCCCGGAATGTTCACACCGTGCTGGCCCAAGGCCGGGCCTATGGGGGGCGCAGGCGTAGCCTTGCCGGCCTCAACCTGCAGTTTTATATATGCTAATACTTTTTTTGCCATAAAAGGCACCTCCTAAATTAAGTGGTATGGCGGCGCTTTCGCGCCTCCCACAAGCGGGCAGATCAAAGCTTTTCCGCTTGAGAAAGCTTATATTTCCGATAAATTGTTCTAAGACGCTTTACCGGGGGCATTTTCGCCCGCGCTTCCGGGCGGCGAAAATGCACGGAACGTATTGCTTAACAATACCCCGCAGCAAAAGCATAGGGCTCTCGCCGCGGTTAAATTCATGGAGCTGTGCTCCCCGAACCCCTTACAGCTTTTCCGCTTGAGAAAGCTCTATTTCAACTTGCAGTTCCCTGCCCAGGAACATCTTAACCTTGACCTGCATTTTACCGTGCTCTAAATCTATGGATTCCACAGTGCCGGTAAAGTTTTCAAGCGGGCCGGACTTTATGCGCACTTCTTCGCCGACGACCATTTTTGTTTTTTCCGCCTGCGGACGGCTTGAGAGCATATGCTCAACTTCCTCAGGGGTTAATGCGACAGGCTTGGAGTCCGGGCCTACAAAGCCCGTTACTCCGCGCGTGTTTCGCACAACATACCAGCTGTCGCTGGTGATGATCATCTTTACAAGCACATAGCCCGGAAAGGTCTTATGCTGAGTGATTTTTTTCTTGCCGTTGCGTATTTCGGCGACTTCTTCAATCGGCACACGCACATCCTGTATAAGGTGCTGCATATGCTGATTTTCCGCCGCTTTTTCAAGGTTGTCTTTTACCTTGTTTTCATAACCTGAATAGGTATGCACAACATACCATTGCGCCTGCACTTGATTTTCGGACATAGCTTACTCTCAAGCGCCGACTATTGCGGCGATAAGTTTTGAAGCGCCAAGGTCCAGCAAGCCTATTACAACGCCCATAAACACCATAAATGTGATTACGATGCCTGTATACTGCCAGAGGTTTTCGCGGCTGGGCCATGTAACCTTTTTAAGCTCTCTCCAGGTGTTTCTAAACGGCGAGGCAATTTTGCCTGGCAGGCGCTTGAAGAAAGCAGCAAACTTTGAAGAAGAATCCTGCTTGCCTTTCTTTCCGGCAGTATTTTTTGCCTTGCGGGCGGATTTATCCTCTGCCATTTTTACCTCGTTTCCTTATGCACGGTATGTTTGCGGCAGAAACGGCAGTATTTGCTCATTTCAAGCCGATCTGTCGTGTTCTTTTTGTTTTTTACGGTAGGATAGTTGCGCTGTTTGCACTCCTGGCACGCCAGCACAATATTGGCTCTTGCTCCTTTAGCTGCCATGGTTGCACCTCGTTTCTTAAGATATCAAGCTTATTCTACAATTTTTGCAACTGCGCCGGCGCCAACGGTGTGGCCGCCTTCGCGGATAGCAAAGCGCAGGCCCTGCTCAATTGCTATGGGCGTTATAAGCTGAACTTCCATCTGCACGTTATCGC
>JBMNUE010000136.1:0-4545 GCA_050946095.1 Christensenellales bacterium | reverse complement strand
CTTTATTATATGTACAAATTCCATTACAATTGTCAACCTTTCATTCTATATTTACCACAGTAGTAACATACTAACATGTTAGGTTTTTTTGTCAATAATATATTCGTATTTGTTCTACTCCCATGTACCCTTACAATAGATGTGAGACTGAAAGGCAAGAAAGAAGCGATTGAGTCTGGTAAAATAATTATAGATAAAATATTTAACAGAAAGGACTCAATCGCCATGGAAAGTATAACACATAATAAAAGGTATTTGCCACATGAATTAAAAACACGAGTTCACTCGGTGGAACTGTATCGTAAAACGAAAGACATCAACTTTGTGTGCAGACGATATCACATATCTAAAGCATCGCTTATGCGGTGGAATAAGAGATATGACGGCAGCTGGAAATCTCTTAGGAATCATAGCCGCCGCCCTCACGCTAGGCATCCTAACACACATACGGATGAAGAGCTTAGATGGATACAAAATCTCCACAGAAGGAATCCAAACATAAGTATTAACGAAATGTATGGAAAACTGCTTGAGAAAGGATATAAGCGGCATACAGGCTCTTTGTATCGTGTTTTCGTATGATTAGGGTATAGGAAAGAAAAAGTCAAAACATTTAGGGAATTACGACACACCGGAAGATTTAGGCATCAAATGGCAAATGGATGTAAAATATGTACCAAGAGCATGTTATGCGGGACACGATGATGAAAAGTTCTACCAATACACAATGTTAGAAGAGGCGAGCAGGCTGAGATATATAAAAGCATACAAAGAACAAAGCGGTTATTCAACAGTTGAATTTGTCCGTGAAGCGATAGAATTTTTTGGCTATCAGCCTAAGATCATTCAAACAGATAACGGAGCAGAGTTTACAAACATTGTTAAAACCAAAAGAACACATATATTTGATGTGTTTTGCAAATCAAAACATATTATTCATCAGCTGATACGCCCAAGGACACCATGGCATAACGGTAAAGCAGAACGCAGCCACCGCAGCGACCAGGAACGTTTTTATAATTATTTAAGATTCTACTCTTACAATGATTTACAAAAACAAATGAAAGATTATCTGCGCCGTTCGAATAAAATTCCTATGAGTGTATTAAACTGGAAATCTCCTATGTGCCGTCAAGCAGAATTACTTAAGAAAGCAAGGGTATAGCATACCCCTGTTAGATGGGTTGCTCTACAGACCGTCGTTTTATTTCGGTCTCACATCATTGACGAATGTACAAACGTGATTCAGATGCAAGAATAGAAGCTGCATATTATACCATACCAAGAACTATCAGGAAATTATATAAATTATCATAACATCAATAACATTAGTTCTTAGCATGCATATACAAGCCGCAGTAAATTCGCTGCAATATATGTTTTATACAATCAGAAGAATCCCAATATCTTAAAACGGAAATATTACATGAACAAACTTGCTACTAAAATTTGCGGGTACATATGCAGGAGTTTAAAACTGAGAACTTCATTTTTCAGTGTTATTTTTCTTTAGTTCACTTGTTTATTATGCTCCTTTTTAGGGAGATTTTTTTATGATGTTTTTTCTTTAATACGAATGCGCCAATATATTAAGCTTTTATTTTAATGTAAATTAAATCATTATAGTTTTTTTTAAAAGCTACTTCATTTTTCATGATTCATTTTACTTAAGCATCTGCATTGCGGATTCGAGCAGGCTGTCGTAGAGTTCCTGCGCTTTTTGATGGGTTTTGGCGGTTGTGTTTACATAGAGCTTTACCTTAGGCTCTGTGCCGCTTGGGCGCACGCATACCCAGTGCCCGCCTTCGAGTTCAAAGTAGAGCACATTGCTTGGGGTAGTATTGAGCGGGGTTTCCTTATCGCCTTCTTTGCGCAGGCCGCTTTGGTAGTCCCTTACAGCGAGCACATTAAACTCCCCTATTTTTTTAGGGGCGTTTTTGCGCAAATTATCCATAATTGACGCTATTTTCGCTTGCCCGTCTTTGCCTGGCAGAGTTACGGAAGTGGTTTTTTCTACCCAGAAGCCGTATTTTTCGTATATCTTTATAAGCTGTTCATACAGCGTAATGCCTTTTTCCATGCAGGCGCATGCGGCTTCCGCAGCCAAAAGGGAAGCGTTTACGGCGTCCTTATCCCTAACTTGGGTGGAAGATAGATAGCCGTAGCTTTCCTCAAAGCCGAAAAGGAAGCTGTGCGAATTATTGTCTTCAAATTCCTGTATTTTTTCGCCTATGAACTTAAAGCCCGTTAAAGTGTCAAACAAGCTTACGCCGTAAGCATCGCAGATGGATTTTGCAAGCTGTGTTGACACTATGGATTTGCATACGGCGGCGTTTTTAGGCAGCGCGCCGTTTTCTTTAAGCGAGCTTAAAATATGGTTTAGCAGCAGCACGGCTATCTGGTTGCCGTTAAGCGTGCGGTACACGCCGCCGCTGTCCCTTACGCAAAGCCCCATGCGGTCGCAGTCCGGGTCCGTGCCTATTATTACAGTTGCGCCGACCTTTTTTGCAAGCGGTATGGCTAGCTCAAACGCAGCGGGATCTTCAGGGTTAGGCGCTGGAACCGTAGGGAAATTGCCGTCCGGCGCTTCCTGCTCCTTTACTACATTCACATTTTTTACGCCCGCTTCTTTAAGCACACGCCTTACGGGCACATTGCCCGAACCGTGCAAAGGCGTATATACCACGGAAAGCTCCCCGCCTTTCTTTTGCAAAAGCCCGGGGCGCACCTGCAGAGAAAGCACCATGTTTATATAGTCTCTGTCCACTTCTTCTTCGCCTATGTATTTAAGCAGGCCTTTTTCAAGGGCTTCCTTTTCGTCCATGGGAACGGCGTCCTTGTAGTTTATTTCTTGTATGGCCTTTGTAACTTCCAGAGCGGCTTCCGGCGAAAGCTGCGCTCCGTCCTCCCCGTAGACCTTGTAGCCGTTGTATTCCTTTGGGTTGTGGGATGCCGTTATGGCAACGCCCGCATCGCAGTTCAGATGGCGCACGGCGTAGCTTAAAACAGGCACGGGGCGAAGCGCGTCAAAAAGATATGCCTTTATGCCGCGGGCGCAAAGCACAAGCGCCGTCTGCTTGGCGTATTCTTGGCTGTTTATGCGGCTGTCGTACCCTATTGCAACGCGGCAATCGGAATTTTTGCAGCTTTTCTTTAAAAATTCAGCAAAGCCGGCTGTCGCCCGGCGCACATTGTACTCGTTCATGCGGTTTGTGCCGTAGCCCATAACCCCGCGCATGCCCGCCGTGCCAAAGCTAAGTTCTTGGTAAAATCTGTCCTCTATTTCTTTTTTGTCGTTCGCTATCGATTTGAGCTCTTTAACCAAATTTTCATCGTCTTTAAACATGCTTAGCCAGTTTTTATAAGATTGCATTAGGTCCATTGCGCTACCTCCATATTCGATGTTGTTAGCCATATTATAAAAAATAATCATAAGAAAAACAAGGCATTTTAACTGCAAATCGTTTTTAATGGGACTTATTTATAAATATTGTTTTTAAACAAGTTAACTATACTGCATATAATAATATTTATGCAAAATTTTACTTGTAAATTGTGGTTGCAAATGATATAATAAACTATATATAGTTGTTAATGAGGTTATTGCTGTATGTATTTTTTGGTTTTATTCATTGTATCATTATGTTTGCTAAGTTCCTGCGCAATGTATGCGTACTGCAAGTTTAAGCGCAGGAACGATGCTAAGCTTATGAAATACATGCGCAATTCCCGCCTTTATACGGATTTGCTTAAGCAAATGCATAATGTTTCCAATTACGCCATAGGCGAAATACTAATAGAAAACAACGGCGTAAAGGCTGTAAGCATAGCGCCTTCCCACACGCTAATAAACTATTCGTTTAAAAACAACGGAAAATCCTGCCGCAACTGCAGCATAGCCCGCATCACAGCCCTTCTTTTGGCGCAGGATTTTAAGCTTCTGCAAGACGGCAGCGCCTACCACTTCAAGCGCTACCGCATATATAGGCCAAACGGCACAAAAGAATACGGCTACCGCTACACCATGAACCGCCGCTACAAAGACATGATATTCAGCTTCCAGGGCAGGATGCAGAAAAACGCATACTTATAAACTGCAAATAAATTGTCCGCAGATGATTTTTCTGCGGATATATTTTTGCTTTGCAAATCAGGCTGTATTTCAATAAAAAAATGCAGCTCTTTAAATTTTTATTTATATATCTATATTGTTCTAAACTCAACAAACAATATTTTAAGCGGAGCGATGCCTCTGCATTTAAAGGGGTGCAGCTGCATGCAATAAAACAGCTTATAGGTGTACAGCTGCATGCAATAAAACAGTTTATAGGGCTGCTAAATTAGAGCATCTAAAAGCTAATTATTATTTACAAAGCTAATTATTATTTACATTTCCGATTATCCGAAAGCAAAAAAAGAGGTCCTGTCAACCCAAGTTCGCAACTTTCAACTCCGCAGTCCATGTTATGCTGCCTGGTTTATTAATGAATTAAGGCCTTGCTCAGGTAAGCTTTAGTAACCGACCAATCTTCTGAGTATTCTATC
>JBMNUE010000135.1:0-4550 GCA_050946095.1 Christensenellales bacterium | reverse complement strand
GCATGCCAAATGCTATTGCTACGGCTGCGACAAAAATAAAAAGCATAAGCATGTTGCTCTGCAAAATGCTTAGGCTCTGCATCATTTCGTTTACGGAAGATATAAGCGTAATTACGCCTATAACTTCAGACGACTGCACCACGCTTGCCGTGCTTACATTTACCCAGCTTTCAGGAAAATAATTCAGCATATTTTTTTCGAGTAGGTTTTTTGGCGCATTGGCCAATTCATGCACCCCGTAAGCGGTCGCATGCCCGTTCACTAATATCTGCGCTGCTTCGGGATAGTTAAAACGCATTCCGTTTAGCTCATTATGGGAATCAACCTGTATTTTGCCGTCGGTATCCAGCACCAGCACTCTTCCAGAAAGCTCGTGCCCCGCAATTTTAGATAATCTTAACAGTTCGTCCGTATCAGCTGAATATAAATAAGGAGCTGTCTGCACAGCCCACTTTTCTAAACCTATTCTATCCTGCCCTATTCTTTGCCTGAACATATAGTTCCCAAGCATATTTGTAAGCATGGCGGCCATAACCAAAAAAGATATGCCGATTATCAAAAAAAAGGCAAGCAGTATTTTAGTTTTAATGCTGCTGAAAGGCTTAATTCTCTCTATTTGTGAAATAGTAGCCTACCCCCCACTTTGTGAATATATATTCCGGCTGGGCAGGATTTTGCTCTATTTTTTCACGCAGACGGCGTATATGCACATCAACCGTTCGCGCGTCTCCGAAATAATCGTTTTTCCAAACGGAATCCAGTATTTCTTCACGCGTGTAAACGCGCCCGGGATTTGCTATAAACATCAGAACCAAATCAAACTCTTTTGCCGTAAGGCGGACTTCCTTGCCCGAGAGCATTACAGAGCGGTTTCTGACGTTTACTTCCAAATCGCCAGAGCGGTATATATTGTTATCGTCCGCAGGAGCAAACTGCTGCGTGCGGCGCAAAATGTTTTTAATGCGCATTTTAACTTCCACTATGTTAAAAGGCTTGGTCATATAGTCGTCCGCGCCATATTCAAGGCCTAAAATTTTGTCTATATCTTCGCCTTTAGCGGTGAGCATTATTATAGGCACATTGCTCTTTTCGCGTATGCGCTGGCACACTTCAATGCCGTCCATTTTAGGCAGCATAACATCTAACAGGATTAAGTCTATATCCTCTTTTTGAAATACTTCGAGCGCTTGCTCGCCGTCATATGCCACGGCTGTTTCGTACCCATCGTTTTCAAGCGTGTATTTCAATCCCTTAATAATCAAAGGCTCATCGTCTACAAGTAATATCTTAGTTGCCAAGAAGACCATCCTTTCACATGCTGCTCTATGCAAGCGTTTGATTCTGCAACCATTGTACACCAAAAGCAAAAGGAATTGCAAGTATATTTCAACATTTCTTCACAGCTTGGAAACATAAGTTTAATTTGGAAATTTAAAACTTCCGATTAATTTTGCATCTTGAAAATGCTTGAAAAAGCAAAGACCGCGATTTAGACGGTCTTTGTTAAAGTGCTTCTGTTTATCTATGCGCCGCATGCTTCCTTTGGAAAAACTTAACCAATTCTACTAACGGTATTATGGAAACGGCCAAGCCCAAAGCTACAAGGTATTCTGCAAGGGATATGCTTTGGAATCCAAAAGCCTTGCTTAAAAACGGCACATATATTACTAAAGCCGTCAGCATGAGTGAAAGTATCATGGCGCCATATAGATGCCTGTTGTGCGATTTAAGCGAAAACACGCTCTGCCTTTGGGAACGCATATTAAACGAGTGGAATACTTCTGCTAAGCTCATAGTAAGGAAAGCCATGGTCATGCCGTCAGGCGAATTCACAAACTCCCAGCGTCCGGACTCCATGAAGTGCCCTATTAGATATGAAACTATAGTTAGTATCGACAGCAGCACGCCTTGGTATACAGCATCAAAGCCTAAGCCGCCTGCAAAAATATCCTCATCCTTTGGACGCGGCGGACGGCTCATGATGTCTTTATCCGGTTCTTCCATTCCCAAGGCGAGGGCCGGGAAAGCATCTGTTATAAGGTTTATCCACAGCAAATGGGCAGGCTTTAATATGACAAAGCCTATCATGCTTGCAGCAAATACGGAAATAACTTCGCTGAAGTTCGAGCCGATAAGGAACAGCAGAGCTTTTCTTATGTTGTCGTATATACGCCTGCCTTCTTCCACCGCAGAAACTATGCTTGCAAAGTTATCGTCAGCAAGCACCATGTCCGCAACGTTCTTGGTAACATCGGTGCCGGTTATGCCCATACCGACGCCTATATCCGCCTTTTTTATGGAAGGGGCGTCGTTTACCCCATCGCCCGTCATTGCGGTAACCATGCCTTTTTTCTGCCATGCTTCTACAATGCGCACCTTGTGTTCCGGCTGCACACGGGCATACACGCTGTAATGCTCTATATTGTTAAGCAGCTCTTCATCGCTTAAATTGTCAAGCTCGCTACCAGTAATGCTTTCGTCTATGCTTTTTATCATTCCAAGCTGCTTTGCAATAGCCACAGCCGTGTCGCGGTGATCCCCCGTAATCATTATGGGGTGTATGCCTGCATTGCGGCACATTTCAACAGCGGATATAACTTCCGGGCGCACAGGGTCAAGCATGCCCACCATGCCAACGAAGCACATGTTTTTTTCTATTTTATCAGGGTTTATGTCCTCTGGCAGCTCGTCATATATGCGCATAGCGCAGGACAGTACGCGCAAGGCTTCTTCAGCCATTTCATGGTTTTGCTTTAAAATGGCGCTGCGCACTTCTTCTGTTATGGGCTGTATATTTTCCCCGTCCCAGTAAGTATCGCACATATTTATAAGAATATCCGGAGCACCCTTTGTGTATTGGCGTATTTTGCCGTCTTCTTTAACGAATACGCTCATCATCTTGCGTACAGAGTCAAACGGAGCTTCCGCAATTCTTGGGTACTGTTTCCCTAAGTTTTCTTTGGTCATGCCCATGTGAGCAGCGTCAGTTACCAGGGCGTTTTCGGTCGGTTCTCCAACAGCCTGCCCGTCAACCCACTGGGAATCAGAGCACAGGGCCATGGCCCTTGTAAGCAGCGTTTTATCCTTGCCAAAGCGCCTTAATACCGTCATTTTATTTTGAGTTAAAGTGCCTGTTTTGTCGGAGCAGATTATCTGCGTAGAGCCAAGCGTTTCAACGGCTGTAAGCTTGCGTATTATCGCATTTCGCTTAGACATGTTGGTTACGCCTATGCTTAGCACTATTGTAACAACCGTTGCAAGCCCTTCCGGAATGGCAGCCACAGCCAAGCTTACCGCTATCAAAAACACATCCAGCATGTTTTCAAGGTCCCAGCTTCTGCTGCGCAAAAGGCTGAACACGAAAATCAGCACGCATATGCCGAGCACAAGCTTTGTAAGCACCATGCTGAGCTTGTTGAGTTTAATCTGCAAGGGCGTCTGCCCGTCCGCGGTTTTTGTCAGGGCATCGGCAATCTTGCCCATTTCGGTATCCATGCCGGTTGCCGTAGCTACCGCTTTTCCCCTTCCGTATACAACGGTGGAACCGGCGTAAGCCATGTTTTTGCGGTCGCCGAGCGGCACGTCTTTTACATTATTGGAAAGATTTAGCGTTTCGCTCGTTTTATATACCGGCAGCGATTCACCGGTAAGCGCAGCTTCCTCGCACTGAAGCGAAGCCTGCTCGATAATGCGCATATCGCAGGGCACCGCCATGCCGGCTTCAAGCAGCACTATGTCGCCAACTACAATATCTTCTGTCTTAATCTCTTGGGCATAGCCGTCTCTTATTACCTTGCTTGTCGCCGCAGCCATTTCCTGCAAAGCTTCTATGGCTTTTTCCGCCTTGCTCTCTTGATATACTCCAAGCACGGCATTTAACAGCACCACAATTACAATAACAATGGCGTCAGTAGGCACTTCGCTTTTTATAAGGCTTGTAATAGCGCTTACCAAAGCAGCGCACATAAGCACTATAAGCATAGGGTCTTTAAGTTCTGCTATGAAGCGTTGAAAGGCCGTTTCTTTTTGGGCTTCTAACAGCTTATTTTTGCCGTTTTTTTCCAGGCGCCTTTGCGCTTCTGCTTGGCTAAGTCCTGTTTCGTACGAGCTTTCCAACGCATTAAGCACATCTTGCTTGTCTGTAAGATATTCTTTCATTCGTCCCTCCATAAAAAACTCATGCGTAAAAACGCATGAGTCTTGCTCTAAAGAAATGCCATGGGGTGTTCCCAGTGTTGTTGGCGGTTTCAGCGCACGCGCGAACTACTCCCTCACGCACAGAATTATAGCATGCCTTATATAAATAGTCAATCGCAAAATATAGGCGCATTTTAATACAAAATATACATATTCAACAATCTTTTTTGTATCGTCAAATATTCGCAGACGCTTTGTAAGATCTGCCGCCTAAAACAAAAAACAAAGTATTTATTGCTTTATGGCGCCTTGCAGCCACAGCACTCTTAGCTTCTTTCTATCACGATAATTGGATTTGCCCCATACCCGCACAAACAATAAGTTTTTCTACAACATATTATGTTGTTAAAACA
>JBMNUE010000134.1:0-4744 GCA_050946095.1 Christensenellales bacterium | reverse complement strand
TGGATGGAACCATATACGATGAAGACGGCATATTAAGTTTTGAATCTGAAAATTTCAGACATATGTTAGAGGTTTGGCAAAAAGGCGCTAAGGACGGTGTTTTCTCCAAAGAAACATACGCAGATAATATGGCCGGTCGTAATAGTTTTAAGGCTGGAATATCATCACTTCTGCTTGAAACAGGCGGCGCTTTTGTCGAAGCAGATGTAAACCTTGGTCCAGGAACCGCATCGCTTAGTTGCTTCCCGGGCGGACTTGAAAATGGCTCTTACGGCTTTTCTACAATCGCCATTGTTCCACGTGCAACGAAGTCTCCAAAACTTGCAATGCAGTTTATTAAAGAGGGCTTGCTCGGAGAGAATAGTCAAACAGGAACTTTGAATGTTTATGGGAAAATGCCAGCGCTTGCAAGATACTTCACAGATGCTGAACTTAAAGACTGGCAATTCTTACAAGAAATCGCAAACAAATCCGTCTGCACTCCAAAATATAAAGGAGCAGCAAAATTAAGCACGGAAATTCATCCGATTTTACAGGCATATTTAGACGAAGCAATTACTTTAGATGAATGCATGTCTAAGTTTCAGGCTGTTATAGACAGTATGGAAAAAAGCGCTTATTAATCAACAAAAGGGGCGGTAAAAGCCGCCCCTAACAAACCCTTGCTATGAATGGAGTGAGCGTGTGGCAAAGAAAAAATGGTCTTATTCCGTAAGACAAAGATCGAAAGCGCGTTGGGGCATTATGTTTGTATTGCCGGCATTTTTGCTCGCAACAATTTTTATGGTATATCCTCTGTTTGCCTCTTTATACTTAAGTTTTACTAAATATAACTTTGCTTTTGATTTATCCTCAACATATATAGGTTTTAAAAACTATATTGACGCGTTCAAAGACGCTGCGTTTTTGGAGAGTATAGGCGTTACAGCTATTTATTCTGCACTTTATTTTATTTTTGTAATGTTAGGCGGTCTTTTGCTTGCATTAATGTTATTTTATTTGAGAGGAAAAACAGGCTTTTTCCGTACAGCATTTTTCCTGCCTATTGTAATTCCTTTGTCTTTAAGTAGCTTTATTTTTAACTGGATTTTACAAAAAAATTATGGTCTACTTAACTATTTTCTTGCCGATATTTTAGGTGCAGGGCATTTAACAAGGGAATGGCTTTCAACTAATCCATGGGCTATGATAAGTATAGTATTAGTGTCTTTATGGGGGACTGTCGGCTTTGAAAGCATTTTGTTTTTAAACGGTTTGCAAGCAATACCTGAAGATATTTTTGAAGCAGGAATTGTAGATGGATCGACAGGTATGCGTACATTATTTAGCATAATATTACCTAATTTGCGTGAAACATTTGTAGTAACTGGTATATGGGCAATATTGCAGGCTCTTAAAGTATATGTCGTCCCGTCCTTAGTCACATGGGGCGGTCCCGGAACTTCAACTACGGTAATGTATATGTACATTTATAGACAGGCTTTCACGTATCTTGAAATGGGATATGGCTCTGCTCTTGGCTTTATAATGAGTATATTCATAATGCTGTTGTCATTATTAAATATGCGCGTAGGCAGAAAGGTGTAAAAAGACATGAATAAGATAAGTATTTCAAAAGTCAAAAAACGCAGCAGACATTTTGCCTTGTACATATTAATGTTTATAATCGCTTTCATCATGCTTATTCCTATAATGCTTGCAATATTCAATTCGATTAAGCTCGAAAGCGAAATACTTTCTGCAGACATGACATTTTTCCCGCGAGCCATACATTTGGATAACTACCAATATATCTTTAAACGCTTTGATAAGTTTGGAACTTATTTTAAAAACAGTTTAATTATTACTCTAAGTTCCGTTTTTCTTACTATTGTTTTTTGTTCTATGGGTGGATATGCTTTTGCCAAACTACCTTTTAGAGGCAGAAACACGGTACTTTCTATAATATTGTTTATGATGACTTTTCCCCTAGCAGTATTGTTAATACCCATTTATATCATGGAATATAAATTAAAATTGCTTAACACCAGCATAGGCGTAATATTACCATGTGTTTCTACTGTTATACCATTTAGCCTTCTTATTATGCGAAGCGTCTATATGGAGATACCCGATGAAATTGAGGAAGCTGCGACAATTGATGGTTGCAATGTTTTTAAAACATGGCTTCACGTTATGCTTCCCGCATCTAAAGGCGGTTTGTCGATTGTAACAATATTTACTTTCTATAATGTATGGGGAGAGTATATGCTGTCTAAAACGCTCGTTACTAAGGAAAGCGCCATGACTATTTCTGTAGGCGTTACCTTGCTAAAAGGAGAAGGCGGCTGGCAATTTGGCGTTCTTGGCGCCGTAGTTACTTTAGCTATGCTGCCCCCCATTATAATGTTTATGATATTCCAAAAAAGTTTAGTATCCGGAGTGTTATCCGGAGCAGTTAAAGGTTGAAAGGAGCTCAAATGAATATACAAATACTTACAAGTCCACAAGAATTGGGATTGTCTGCCGCAAAGCATATCGCCGCGATTCTTAACACATGTATAAAAGAACGCGGAAAGGCAAATTTACTTCTGTCGACCGGAAAATCCCAGTTTGATACAATAAATGCTTTGATAAAACAAGATGTAGCATGGGAAAAAGTAACAATGTACCATTTAGACGAATATGTGGGACTTCCTAAATCACACTTGGCGAGTTTTAGAAAATATTTGGAAGAAAGATTTGTTTCAAAAGTACCCATAGCCAATGCAATATTTGTCGATGGAGAAGGAGACATAGAAGCAAACCTTGCCGCGCTTAACAAACATATGGAAAATGTTTGCATAGACATAGGTGTTATAGGTATTGGGGAAAACGCGCACATAGCGTTTAATGATCCACCTGCAGATTTTGACACAGATTCAGCTTATAAAATTGTCAATCTTGACGATAAATGTAAAATGCAGCAAGTACATGAAGGCTGGTTTGAAAATATTTCTTATGTGCCAAAGCAGGCTATTTCTATGACTGTAAAACAAATAATGCGCTGTAAGCATATAATATCTCCTGTACCTTTCAGTGTAAAGGCAACAGCAGTCCGCGATACTCTTCTCAGCGACATTTCACCTTTAGTGCCGGCAAGTAAACTGCGCGAGCATGCTGATTGGACACTTTATCTTGATAAAGATTCCGCATCTAAAATCCAAATAATCGAGGGGAAAATATATGAAAAGTGATAAAGTAAAAGAATATCTTGATAAATCTATTGCACATATGCAGCGTATATACAAAGAAGAACGACAAAACATTGATATTGCCGCTCGTGTTATGGCAAATCATATTGAAAACGGTGAAATTATACATATATATGGCCCTGGGGGGCATTCCGGTGTCGCCGCCATGGAAATATTTTCAAGAGCCGGGGGGCTTGCTTGTATAAATGCCATATTAGATTTCGGCACACTCCTTACAAACGGCGGAAACCGTTCTATGCAAGTTGAAAGGTTGCCGGGCTATGGCAGAATTGTTATTCAAACCTATGGAATAAAAAAAGGAGAATTACTTATATTGGTAAATTCTTACGGAATAAACGCTGCACTTATAGACGCAGCTTTAACTGCCAAGGAAATGGGTGTAGAAATAATAGGTGTAAGCTCTATCGAACATGCTGAAAACACGCCTTTAGATCACCCCGCCCGCCATCCTAGCAAAAAGAATCTACATGACATAGTTGACTACCATATAGACACAAAAGTACCAACCGGAGATGCCATAATAGAAATACAGGGAGCGCCTCAGAATACAGGAGCAATTTCTTCTTTTGCGAATGGTTTTGCGCTTCACGCTCTTGAAATCGCTACTATACAGCTTTTGGCAGAAGAAGGCAAAGAAGTTCCTGTTATGCGGAGCGGTAATTGTACCGGCGGCGATGAATGGAACGCGCAGTATTTTGAAAGATTTCAAGGGAGAATAGCTTTCTTATGAACAAATATGTAATTGACAACGCAAAAATAATAACCCGCGAAAGAATTATTACAAACGGCGCCTTGTGCGTCGATGCGGGTAAAATAGACGCCGTGTGGGAGCATTTGCCAAAAAGCATATGCAAAGACATACCGGTGTATAATGCAGAAGGCAATTATATAAGCCCGGGTTTTATTGACATACATCTTCACGGCGGTAACAGTTCGGATTTTTTATCCGGCGATCCGCAAAAAAACATAGACTGCTGCAAAATGCATATGCGTCACGGAACCACGAGCCTGGTGCCGACTCTGTCAACGTCTGATTATAATATGTATCGAAACGCTCTGCATGGAATGAAAAATACAATAAAATCCATGGAAAAGGGGCCTAACATATTAGGCGTGCACATGGAGGGGCCATATCTGTCCCCTTCCCAGCTTGGTGCGCAATCGCCCGATTTTGTTATAAAACCCAATGAAAAAGACTATATGCCCTTGCTTGAAGAATTTCCTTTTATATTGCGCTGGACGATAGCTCCCGAAGCAGAAGGTGTACTTTCCATGGTGAGAAAGCTAACTCCGCTTGGCATACACTTTTCCATAGGCCATTCAGATGCTTTGTTTGAAGATGTGATTAAGGCCTATGAATTAAATGTTAATTGCATTACACACTTTTATTCCGCCTGCTCAACTGTAAGACGAATAAACGCATACCGCCATGCAGGAATAATAGAAGCCGCTTACTATTTGGACGATATGAATGTTGAAATAATAGCAGACGGAAAACATCTTCCCCAAAG
>JBMNUE010000133.1:0-4764 GCA_050946095.1 Christensenellales bacterium | reverse complement strand
TTTAATAAATGCATTTGCGCTTGTATGCATAATTTATTGCGCTATTGCAATTACTGCGTGTAAACAGCCCGTAATGGATGCAAACGGCAGGGTTCTTTCGTGCAGGGCCTATTACCGCTGCATATACGAGGCATTCTTGATAGACGAAAGAGCGGGATAGGTTTATTGCTGATTTATATAAATTATATTTTAAAGTAAGAAAGGATAAAATATGGCTAATTCTCAATCAAAAGTCAAGGCAGTTGCAGCCATAACACTTGCAGTGCTGCTTATACTTACCGTTATTGCCTGCACTCTTGGCATTACGGGTAAAAAGCTCGATAGCATCGGTCTTTATAAACTGCTTCCGTGGATACCTACCGCAAACGAAAACTACGAATGGAAAAGCGCGCTTCCTCCGGGGGCGGACTTTGGCGAAACTCAGATTGTTAACCTTATGCCGGCTGATGAAACAGAGCAGTTGTCAGACGAACAAATAAGCGATATTGTGCGCATACTGTCCAAACGTTTTTCAACCATGGGCGTTAACGGCGTTAATGTAAGCTTTGATAAGGACAGCGGCATTTTAGTAACAACGCCTAAAGATGCGTTGACGGAAGAAAATATAAAAACAATCACGCAAAAAGGCGAGTTCGAATTTGCGGACGAAGAAGGCAATGCTTTTTTATCCGGCAGCCACATAACGCGCGCTAATGTAGCCCCTGCCGACAACACGGGCAGCACTTGGCTCTTAGCCTTTGAACTGGACGAAGAAGGCAAAAAGATTTTCGCCGATAAAACAACTGAAATGGTAAATAAGCAGATGGTTATAAAGCGCGACGGCGCTGAAATAATAAGCGCCGGCATAGCGGAGCCTCTGCTTGACGGCGGCGCATCTATACCGGGCTTTGCATTTGAAGAAGCATTTATTAATGCCGTTCTCATGAACAACGGAGCGCTTCCTGCGGAATTAACAAACGAAGGAATTTCAGCAGGCGAGCCTCTTTTAGGAGAAAATGCTCTAAACAAAACAATAGCCGCTCTCTGGATAGCTGCAGCTGTAATATGCCTGCTGTTTATTATTAAATACAGGCTTGCGGGTGTCGTAGCCGCTTGGTGCATTATGCTTGTTATATGCCTAAGCTGGTTTTTCATTGCGCTTACGCAAAACGGCATGACGCTGTCATCCCTGCTTGCAGTTGTGTTTTCTTTAATAGTGGCGTCTTTTGCCATAGGGGTTATTTTTGAAGGCATGGCGGAAGACCTTGCCCGCGGCAGAGCCGCAAAGCAGGCCCTTAAAGACAGCTTTGCAAATTCAGGCCATATAGGGCTTGACTTTATGGTGGCGTCTTTGGTGCTGTCTCTAATACTTATAATAATTGATACAGGTGCCATAGGAAGCTTTATGCAGCTTTTCGCAATAGGCCTGCTGGTTGACCTTGTGGTGGTATATCTTGGCTTAAGGCTATTATTAAACCAAGTGTTTGCGCTGTTTGGAGAAAATAACAGCCTTTACATAACCGGAAAAGCAAAGGAGGCAAAAGCATGAACAACAAGCTAAAAAAATCCTTGACGATTTCTGTGCTAATTATTTTGGCAGGAGCTATTTTAGCTCTTGCAGGCATTGCGCTGCCTTTTGAAGGCTCCGCAAAGTATGCGGTAGAATTTCCGCAAATATGGCTTTGCATGCTGGCTTCCGTAGTGTTTGCCCTTTTATTTGGCTTTGCGCGCGTGGACAGAGCGCACGCTGCGGCTATGTCCCTGGCGCTGCTCAACGACTTTTTGCTTAGCCTTTCTGTAACGGCCATTGCAAGCCTTATTATAAAAGGCGTATCAGAAATGCCGGCGGCTGTTGTATTCCCAATTACCATGATGCTAAGCTTCGTGTTTAGCTTTGCGCAGTCCACCGTGGTTTTAAGGAGCGCAAACCGCTTAATGCGCACCACAACAAGAAAGGAAAAGCCGCTTGAGCAAATAGCCGAAGAAGCGCCCAAAGCAAGCATGAAAGGCCGCATCGGCATGCTAATAGTATCGTTCGTATTTTTGCTCGCCTTAGCCTTTGGCGGTAAAAAACTTATACCCATAGCAGCACCCCTTATGCTTTCATCTTTGGTGGCATTTTTTACATCAGGCTGCATAACGGCTCAAATATGGGCTATTTTCACAAAAAAGTTTAAGTTTAAGCAGTAAGATCAATCAAATGGCGCGCTAAAACGGCGCGCCTCTTTTAAAATACTCATAATGATAAAATTAATAAACAGAAGCCAAAAATTTAAAATAGAAGGTCTGCCGGACATAATAGCGTCCCTGCTATATGCGCGCGGCATAGCCGGCCCGAAAGAAGCGCAGTCTTTTTTAAACCCAAGCGCTTCAGATTTTAACGATCCTTTTTTATTAAACGATATGGATGCGGCGGTTAAAATTATAAAAAGCGCTGCAAAAGAGCGCAAGCGTGCCGTTATATACGGCGACTACGACGTCGACGGCATATGTGCGAGCGTAATGCTTAGCGAAACATTAAGCTCTTTAGGGCTTAAGAATATAATCTATATTCCCGACAGGCACGACGAAGGCTACGGCATAAATTCCGATGCCGTTTCTAAACTGGCAAAGCAGGCGGACCTGCTTATATCCGTAGACTGCGGCATTACAAGCGTAGAAGAAGTTAAGCTCGCCAAGGAGCTTGGCATGCAGGTGATAATTACAGATCACCACACTGTGCCTGAAAAATTGCCTAAGGCCGATGCCTTGGTATCGTCCTTAATAAACGAATACCCAAACCAAGACCTGTCCGGTGCAGGCATAGCTTGGAAACTAAGCTGCGCTTTAATGGGGCTTAGCTATGCTATGAAGCTTATTGACCTATGCGCCGTTGCCACCGTTGCGGATATGGTGCCTCTTTTAAGCGAAAACCGCGCCATAGTGTCCTTAGGCTTAAAGCAGCTGGCCGAAACCGAGCGCTTAGGCCTTATTGCCCTAAAAGAAGTTTCAAATATAAGGGAAAACGATGCTGTTTCAAGCATGGATGTTGCCTTCCGCATAGCGCCGCGCCTTAATGCGAGCGGCAGGCTTGCAAGCGCCAAAACGGCTGCGGCGCTGCTTATGTCTAAAAATATGCATGAAGCAAAAGCGCTTGCGGAAGAACTTAACAGGCTCAATACTGCAAGGAAGCAGGAAGAGCAGGAAGTGGTTTCGCAGGCCAAGGAAAAACTTCGCGATTTAGACTGCATAAACAAAAAATCCATAGTGGTCGCAGGGGAAAACTGGAACAGCGGCGTTGTGGGCTTAGCTGCGGGTAAAATTGCGGAGCATTATTCCTTTCCCGCCGTGGTGCTTTCCTGCAATGAAAACAACATATGCACGGGCTCTGCAAGGAGTGCCGGAAACATAAACCTGTATAAGGCGCTTTATGCCTGCAAAGACCTGTTTATTAAATTCGGCGGGCATGAAAAGGCAGCGGGCCTTACTATAAAAAAAGAAAATATAGAAGAATTCGGCAGGCGCTTTGATGAAGCTGTAAAAAAACAGCTGCCAAGCGGCGAAATAATACCTGCGCTTTACTACGATGCCGAAGTAACGCTTGAAGATATAAATTTAGACAACATAAGGCTTATAGAATCCATAGCGCCTTTTGGCTTAGGCAACCCCGAGCCCAAGCTTTTAGCAAAGGGAGTGCAGGGAATATCGCCAAAAGCCGTAGGCGTAAACGGCAAGCACTTAAAATATGTGCTTAAACAGTCTAACAGCATGGTTGACGCCATAGCCTTCAACAAGGGGAAATTGCTAAAGCACATAGGCAATGATGCGGACATTGTGTTCACCGCCAACATAAACAACTACTGCGGCGAAAAAGCGCAGTGCAATATAGAACACGTGTTTTTTAGCGAAGAAATATTTTCCATGAGCCGCGAACTGGAACAGGAGCTTATATTAAAGGACTTGCGCACTGTTTCTGCGAATACATATAATAAGGGCAATGTTAATTTTATTGACCGGCTGCCCGAATTTAACTGTAAAAGAGGCAATCTGCTTTTCTGCCGCTGCGCCGATACGGCAAAAAAATTAGCGTATTCCTATCCCAATATGGATAAAATTATTCTACGCGCAGAAGACGATCGCTTGTTCAACTCCATTTTGGCGAATGCCTGTTTGGGAGATATAAAAAGCCGCTACCGCAATATATATTTTTGCGATGGAATTATCAGCTTAAAAGAAGCGGCTTTATTAAAAGAAAGCTTGGGAGATGTTAACATATTTGCGCTTCCCAAAAGCCTTGCTTTAAAGCAAGCGATAGCAGATATAAAGTGCACGGTGGATGAGCTGCGCGAAGCTTATATATGCGCTAAGCGCTTTAATTCTTTGGATAATATTTCATGGAACTGCAATAAAAAAGCAGCCGCACTGATGGTGCTTGACGAGCTGAATTTAATTAAACTAAATTATGATAATAGAACTTTTTCAATGCAGCCGGTGAAAAAAATTCACCCGAGCGAGAGCAGACTTTTTTCTATACTTAATAAGGAGGTGTAATATGGCTCATTCTGCTTTTAAAAGAAAAACTCTTCAGGAAATGCTTGATGAAGTGCAAAAGGCGCACCCGGACGAAGATGTATCAATAATTGAAAAGGCATACGCTTTTTCAGCAAATGCACATGACGGGCAAAAGCGCATGAGCGGCGAGCCGTATTTTACCCATCCTGCTTTTGTGGCAAGCATTTTAACACAGATTATGCTGGATGTTCCCACAATAGCCGCAGGGCTTTTGCACGATGTGGTTGAAGATGT
>JBMNUE010000132.1:0-4795 GCA_050946095.1 Christensenellales bacterium | reverse complement strand
CCATAAATATTATGCTCGTTGTCCAGCCGCCGTCTAAGTTAAACGCTGTTTTGCAGCCTAATTCGTTCAGGATATAGCCGCTTTCTTTGCATTTAAGGCCGCGGCTCACATTTATTCTGCCCTCTGACACGAGCAGATAGTAGTGCCCGGGCTCCACTATGCCAAGCGCCATGCGCGGGTTGGGGTTGTAGCCGAAGTTGTCGTAGCTTTCGTTAAGCTCTCCGTCCCTTATAAGCCACGGGCCGAAGCTGAACACATCGCTTGCGCCTGATAATAAAAGCTCTTCTGCGCTTACTTCGCGCTGGGTGAACACTTTCATATCTCCATCTGGGTAAAGCGCCATCATATCAAGCGGCGGAAATGTAAGCTTGGGCTTTGAACTGGGGTCGTCAAAAAGAATTTGCCCGTCGCGAATTTCCACGCCGACTCTAACGCCGGGTCTTCCCGTGCGGTATATGTAATAATCCGCCCCAAAAGCCAGCACCAAATTGTGCTGCCTTGCTATATCGCTTTGCTTTGCCTTATAGGCGTCCCGGTTTACTGTGCGGTTTTCGCAAAAAGGGTATGTTTTAAACGGCTGCGTGCCTTCAGGCGTTACAATTTCCGCAGTAAAATACCTTGCAATTCTGTTTTTTTCAAATATTCTTTCGTGCTTTAATATTTCTATGCGCAGCTTATCGGAGCAATAGCGCCATTCCCCTTTTTCTTCGTCTATAAATATATATTCTTCAGAGCCTTCAGGCAGAAAGCCTTCCGTTGTAAGCAAGGGGAAGCCTTCTATTTCCATAGAGACCATGTTTAATAGTATTTCTTTTTTGCTTTCAAGTTCTTCTGTAAGTTTCTCTATTTCTTTTTTATCGGCGTTTTTCGCCTTTGCGCTTTCAAGCGCCTTCTGCGCTTCGTTCACTTCCTCTTCAGCCTTGCGCTGCTCTTCATCGCGCTTTTCCTTTTCAGCCTGCGCTTTAAGCAGCTTCTCTTCTTCTTCCTGCCTTATACGCTCTTCTTCCGCCTTTTTTTCAGCCTTTACTCTTTCTATCGTTTCTTTTGTAACACTCAAAATAAAAGGATCTTCCTTTGTGCCAAGGCCTGAATCCACCACCACAAGCTCTGCATTAAGATTAAGCGTAGGCCTTATGCCGCCGGCGCTTTCCACCGAAATATAGCCCAAAGTTCCGTCTGCCATAACTATGCGCATGGAACGGCTGTTGGTTTGAGAAACCATATCCATCCAATAGCTTGGATTGCCGGATGCTCCTTTTGCCTTGGCATATTGGGACGCTTGCGCTATGCGGGATTTTTTTGTGCCAAAGCCTAAGCTTTCGTCCTTAAGCAGTTCCGGGCTTGGAAGCGACAACGCTTCGTCAGAAAAAAACAATGCCCTTTCTTCTTCTGAAAATGCGCTTTCAGCAAAAACCTGCGTAATATACCTATGTATGTCGCTATCTATGTAATCCGAAAAGTTTCCGGCATCGCCGTGTGCAGGAGCCATGTCTATAACATATTCTGAAAGCAGGAAAATGTTTTCTTCATCAGCGGTTAGCACCCGCCACAAAACCGGCGTTTTTTCGCTTTCGGGGTATCTTCCAAAAAGCACATATTGATAGCGCCCATCTTTATATGAGTTTAAAACGGCATCTTCGCCAAATGCTGAAAAACAAACAGCAAGCAGGCAAAGTAAAATTACAGCAAGTTTTTTTTGCATCTAAAGCCTCCTAAAAGTACGCATTCGTTAAATATTATACATACCGTTATATATCCGGTCAAACTTAGATCTTTTCTGCATCTGCTGCGATTACCGCTATTTTAGGCTGCTCTAATATATCTTCCTTCATTATGCGCAAAAGATTTACATAGCTTGCTTTAACCGGCTGCATATAAGCTAAAAAGCTGTCCACGCTTTCTATATCGCTTAAGCCTCCAAATTTTAATTTATAATGCATAGGTATAATTACTTTTGGCTTTAGCGTTTGCGCCACCTGCTTTGCAGTTTTTGCGTCTATTGTGTATTTGCCGCCAACGGGCAGGAACAACACATCCAAATCCTTCAAAAATTCCAACTGCGATTCATTTGGCATATGCCCCAAGTCCCCCAGATGCGCAAGGCGCAGACCCTCTGTTTCGTAAACAAAAATAAGGTTTTCGCCTCGCAGGGCTCCATGCTTTTCATCGTGAAAGCTTTTTATCGCTCTTATGCGTAAATTTTCAAATTCAAATACGCCTTCCCGGTCTACCAAATGAGTATAGCCTTCAACTTTTTGTATGTAGCTGTGATCTCCATGCCCGTGGCTTACTGTAACTATGTCCGCCCTTATATTTTTTTCTTTAAGGTTTAGCATTTTAGGGTCATAAGGGTCTGTAAGGATTTTAACGCCGGCTGCGTTTTCTAATAAAAATTCATCGTGTCCAAAGTATTTAATAATCATTATTATTCCTCCGTTCTTGTTTTGTTGTAGCTAAAAAGCAAAAGCTCCGCCCCACTAACAGGCGCACTTTTATGTTCCCTTAAAGAAACTGCCAATCGGTTCATTAAAAAGCCGCAGGCAGCGCGGAAATCTTTTCTGTTCAAAATATGCATAAGTTTTATAAGCGTATCCGCATCTTCTTCGCTCGCCTTATCTTTATGCATCCTTAATATATTTACACACGAAACCATATATATATTGCTTTCATTGGCCTTTGGCAGGGGCTGCGGAGCAATTTTATTTATGAACTCATTAATCAAATGCCCGTTTGGCGAAATAAGCGCAAAGCCGTTATCTATCTTCGCGTTAAAGCCTACTGAATTAAGCTTTTCTTTCAAATTTTTATCTTTTAATCTCGGAAAATCAGAAAAAAACAAAGCGCGCTCGTATCTGTCCAGCTGCAAAAGGCAGCGGCCGCCTATAACAAAACGCGCTTTATTTTTAAAATATTCAATCGGCATTAGGCGTATCCGCCTGAAGCTTTATATTTAGCCTATGCACCGCGGCGTAGCGCCCGTCTATATCCAGCTGGTATTTAAGGTTTACTTCTCCGCTTCCGTCGTCTGCAATGTCGTAGTTTACAAGCGTAGGAAATATGCTCATATCAAGAGCTCCATAAGGGGTGCGATAGCTTCCCTCGTACCGGCAGCCTTTTTCAAACACCATATCGGTGCTGAAAATGCCTTCGCTTGCCATGGTAACAATGCCTTTCCCCATAGTCATAGTAACATTTTGCATTTCGCTTTCATCGGATATGGTTTCCGTGTAGCGCAAGCGCCAATCGTCTTTTTTTCCGGAAAGCTTGCCAAGAGTTGTTACGCGTATAATGCCGTCGTCATCGTCCAACATGGCTGTTCTTCCAGTGAGTGTGAGCCGAACTGGTTTGTTTCTCATCTAAGACACCTCCCCGCTTATGTATATTATAGCATATGATACCCAAAATTAGAACATTTCATTGTTAAACATTTGCGCCGTTTGGTTTTTTAAACTATAATGAGTTTCATATGAAACGCAAAAATTAGCATGTGCAGGAATTTTCACAAGCGTACGGGAAGGAGTAACAATGCTTAGAAGTTTGCTTTTTATACCGGGCAACAACCCGGCAATGCTTCAAAATGCGGATGTCCACAACGCGGACGCTGTTATATTGGACTTGGAAGACGCTGTGTCTCCCTTGGAAAAAGACGCCGCAAGGATACTGGTTTTTAACGCTATAAAATATTTAGGCTTTAATAAAGACAAAATAGTCGTGCGCATAAACCCGCTTAATACGGATTACGCTAAGCAGGACATAGATACGATTGTTCCTCTTATGCCAAAATATATAATGCCGTCTAAGGTTTCTTCAGCGGACTATATAAAAAGCGTTTCGGCTTTAATAAAAGAAGCCGAAATAAAAAACGGCATAAAAGAAAATACCGTTAAAATTATTGCGCTTATTGAAACCGCAGAAGGAATTGAAAATGCTTACCCCATAGCTAAGGCTGATGAAAGAGTCGAGGCTCTTTTTTTAGGCGCGGAGGATTTAACAAGCGATATGCAGGCGCTGCGCACAAAAGAAGGTTTTGAAATAGCATACGCAAGGGGACGCATTGTAACGGCAGCCCGTTCAGCGGGCATTGAAGCCATAGATACGCCTTTTACTGATGTGCATGATGACGAAGGCCTAATAAAAGACGCTTCGCTTGCACGCAATATGGGCTTTACCGGGAAAGCTTCCATTTCTCCGCACCATGTTTCAGGCATTAATAAAGCGTTCAGCCCAAGCGCAGAAGAAATAGACTACGCAAAAGCTGTAATGGAAGCCATAGAAGAAGGCAAGCGCTTAGGCAGAGGGGCCGTGTCCCTTAAAGGCAAGATGATAGACCGCCCCATAGTTTTAAGGGCTGAAAAAGTGCTTAATGAAGCGCGCGAACTCGGGCTGCTGCAAGGAGAATACTGATGAATAAAATACTGCCAAGCATACAAAAAGCCATAAAGGAATGCAAGCTTAAAGACGGCATGACCATTTCTTTCCACCACCATTTAAGAAACGGCGACTATGTTTTAAACATGGTTTTGGAAGAAATCGCCAAGCTTAACATTAAAAACATATGCGTTCAGGCGAGCGCTTTGTTCGACTGCCACTACCCTTTAATAGAGCATATAAAAAACGGTACCGTTACACGCATTGAAACAAACTATTTAAACGGAAGGCTAGCGCGTAAAATTTCTTTGGGCCTTCTTAAAGAACCCGTTATTTTTAGAAGCCACGGCGGACGCCCTGCAGCTATTGAAAGCGGGAAGGTGCATATAGACATAGCCTTTATTGCAGCTCCTGCTGCAGACAATAT
>JBMNUE010000131.1:0-4813 GCA_050946095.1 Christensenellales bacterium | reverse complement strand
AACGAAAAACAAAATGCCTTTAGGCGCTTGCGTTGCACGAGTATAGCACAGATAGCTCAAAGTGTAAACAAAAAAATGGATATTTTGTACATAAATTGTACCCTTACAATAAATGTGAGACTGAAAGGCAAGAAAAAAGCGATTGAGTCTGGTAAAATAATTAAAGATGAAATATTTAACAGAAAGGACTCAATCGCCATGGAAAGTATAACACATAATAAAAGGTATTTGCCACATGAATTAAAAACACGAGTTCACTCGGTGGAACTGTATCGTAAAACGAAAGACATCAACTTTGTATGCAGACGATATCACATATCTAAAGCATCGCTTATGCGGTGGAATAAGAGATATGATGGCAGCTGGAAATCGCTTAGGAATCATAGTCACCGCCCTCACCATCGGCATCCTAACGCACATACGGATGAAGAGCTTAGATGGATACAAAACCTTCACAGAAGGAATCCTAACATAAGCATTAACGAAATGTATGGAAAACTGCTTGAGAAAGGATATAAACGGCATCCAGGCTCTTTGTATCGTGTTTTCGTACGATTAGGGTATAGAAAAAAGACAAAGCTTACAAAGAAAAAGTCAAAGCATTTAGGGCATTACGACACACCGGAAGATCTAGGCATCAAATGGCAAATGGATATAAAATGAGGGACACGATGATGAAAAGTTCTACCAATACACAATGTTGGAAGAGGCGAGCAGGCTGAGATATATTAAAGCATACAAAGAACAAATCGGTTATTCAACAGTTGAATTCGTCCGTGAAGCGATAGCATTTTTGGGCTATCAGCCTAAGATCATTCAAACAGATAATGGAGCAGAGTTTACAAACATTGTTAAAACCAAAAGAACACATATATTTGATGTGTTTTGCAAATCAAAACATATCATTCATCAGCTAATACGCCCAAGGACGCCATAGCATAACGGTAAAGTAGAACGCAGCCACCGCAGCGACAAGAACGCTTTTATAATTATTTAAGATTCTACTCTTACAATGATTTACAAAAACATATGAAAGATTATCTGCGCCGTTCAAATAAAATTCCTATGAGTGTATTAAACTGGAAATCTCCTATGTGCCGTCAAGCAGAATTGCTTCAAAAACCGAATCCATCTAACAGGAGAAAGGGCGTAGCCCGACCCCTGTTAGATGGGTTGCTCTACAGACCGTCGTTTTATTTCGGTCTCACATCGAATGTACATTATTAATTTTTCAGTGTCTTTATATCAAAAATGCCGGCTAAGCCTGCGGTATGCGCCTCGCCTTTAAGGCGATGATACTGGCAGCATCTCAATATGCTTTGAAAAGTCTGCCAACCGCAATATTTTATCAGACCATCGCTAAAGCGACCTTTTATCCCGCCTTATTATTCTTGCTACCCACAAACGGGTCTATGTATTCTTTTAATGATAATTAATCGCACATTATGTCTTCTTGTAATTTATTGCGAATGTATTCTGCAATATTTTCTTATTCAGACTGTATCCGCCTCATAGTATTCTCGGCACCAGAAGTGCCTATATTTATATTTTGAGTTTGCATGTCGATCGAATATCATCAGAAGGCTTTTCTTCTTTAGGCGTTCCATAAACTGTGACACGCTCAGATGCGGCGGTATACTTACCAACATATGTATATGATCAATGCATGCTTCTATTATTTCAGCATTTTTCTATCCATACCTTTTTTGCTTCATTTCCGCAGTATTTGGTCTATATCTTGCTTTATCTTTCCATATATCTCCTGTCTTCTATATTTTGGGGCAAATACTATATGGCATTCCCAGTTCCATTTTGTGTGCGATAAACTTCCTTTGTCTGACATATCTTCTTTGATTTGTTACGGTCGACAAACCTTTACACATTGCATCAAAGGAGGTATCTTGTATATAAAGTTTTATATCCTCATAGGTTCTGCCGGCGGTTGTTTTGCGCTAAAGCTAATAATACAAAAGTCCGAGGAATTTCCTCAGACTTTTGTTGACATAATAGTTATCCATAAGAAAAGATATTCTTGAAATTTCATGGCTGACAACAAACGAAGCTATGTAAAGCACAAAAAACTTAACCTATAAAGATAATAAATTTATATTATAACATTCCAAAGCCCTTAACGCTATCATTTATTTCGCGTATTTTTTCAGGATTTACTTTGTATTCCCTATCATACGTTAAAAGACCGTTTGTTTCTTGCTCAACATCGGTAAGTTGCGTGTAACAAAAACCGCAAAGTGCGTTTGAACTGCTTACGGCTTCAAGTATACGCCTGTATTCATTAATAAAGGCATCCTTTTCGCCTACTTGTGTATATCCCCAAGCTTTGTCTCTGCTGTTTATTAATGAAATACCACCAAATTCCGTAAGCATAATTGGCGAGCCATCGTATTTCCATCCGTAAGCATATATCGATCTTTCAGATGGTTGAGAGCTGATTAAGCTTTCCTTATCCGAAAGCGAATTTTTGAACCTTTCGTGTGCAGCAGTATCATTTAAAGCGCCATGCTTGTAATTATGTATGGCGCATATGTCGCTCCTTGTAATTTCCCAGCCGTCGTTGCTTATTACAAGTCGTGTATTATCAAGCGCTTTGCATTGATAATACAGAGCAAGTGCTAACGCCTGCTGCTTTTTATCATGTGCTATATTCGGAACTCCCCAGCTTTCATTAACGGTTACCCAAGCAACTATAGAAGGATGATTATAATCTCTCATTACGGCTTCGCTCCATTCATGCATAAGTCTTTTAACGCTTAACTCGCTAAAAGAAATGCAAGAACCTATTTCACTCCATACAAGATACCCTAAGCGATCTGCCCAGTATAGAAACCTTGCGTCCTCAGCCTTTTGATGCTTACGACAGCCATTAAATCCCATAGCTTTAGCCATAAGTATGTCCTGCTGTAAGGCTTGCTCGTTGGGCGGGGTCATAAGAGACTGAGGCCAATACCCTTGGTCAAGTATGAGCTTCTGATAATATGGTTTATTGTTTAAATACACCTTTCCGCCACGCGCTTCTATTTTGCGCATCCCAAAATAGCTTTTCACACTGTCGCATATTAAACCGTCTTTTTCTATGGACATATTAATATCAAAGAGCGTGGGCGATTCAGGTGTCCAGCACCATCCATCATTGTGAAAATTTGTTCTAAAAATATGGTTTTCGAATATATCAACCGTTATTTTACCTATGTTCTCATTAAGTTTAAGGCTAAGCTGTTTACGAAACCGGTTTTCTAAAGCAATATCTATATTAAGCTTAGCGTTTATAGATTGTTTAGAACACTTATAACCTATCTCTATTTGGCCTGAATCTATATCACTGGTAAAGCGCAGTCTTTCTATGCAACAGCTGTTTACAGGTTCTATCCATACGCTCTGCCAAATGCCTGTGGTGCGCTTATACCATATGGCATCAGGCTCCCTAAGCCAATACTGCTTGCCTCGCGGTATAAGTTCATCATCCCATGGATCGCTTACTTCAACTAAAAGTTCTTCGATGCCCCAGTTAATCGCTGGCGTAATGTCAAAAGAAAAACCTGTGTTGCCGCCGATATGGCTGCCCAAAAAGGTGCCATTAACAAACACTTTGCAGCTATAATCCACTGCGCCAAAGTTTATTATAACACGGCGTCCTTCCCAGTCTTGAGGCACTTTAAACCTTCTTCTGTACGTAACAGAGCTACATGGGCAGTTGTCTCCTATGCCGCTCATCTTGGACTCATAGCAATACGGAACAACAATGGTACGCCATTCTTCATTAAGAAATTTAAAATCCCATTTCCCATCTAATTTGAGCCATTCATTGCGTATAAACTGCGGTCTCGGATAGTTTATTGTTTTCAGTTTATCCATTTATGTCCATCTCTCCTCAATTTTAATTAACTTTTGCAACAACCAAATATTTGCTTCTGCACAAGTCGTCATCAGCATATTAAATGGGTGTATTGTAACTTATAATAAACGTTACGCAGCCTTCAAACAAAAAGCTAAACCTGCTGCTTTTCCTCGCTCATGGCGCATTGACTACCTCCATGTTCAGGGCATTTTACTCTTGGCCTTCTGCAATGGACATAACACGGATAGAACATTACATCTACGTGACGCCATACCCGTTCCAAGTTCTCATACCGGCTCTTTTGCGCATCGCTCCGTACTCACGGCTGTAAATTCCCCTCCCGAATGTCCGCATAAATGTGAACTTCCGCGCCCTGCGTTTCGATGCTTTGTATATACCATGGCTCTTTCAATCCCAATGACTCGCTGAACAGATTTGTTAATCCGCTAATTCTCGTTTCCATATAAACTAATTATATCAGAATTACGACTTTGGGTGTAGAGCCATTTATTCTACTATTTTATTATAATTTAGAACATGTTATTAGGGATTAATGCTTTATCTTATTTATTCAGTCGATTCAAAAAAGCGTTTTTATATAACTTTATGAATTATTATCGGATAATAAAAACGCAGCAGACCACTCCACGTGCTTAAAAGCAATTTTAAAGACTTTCGCGCTCAAAATACGAAAGTCTTTAAAATTTTTATAAGTTATAGGTTTTTACTAATCCACCACCTTCACCTGATTTATTCTAAGCGCTACAAAGCGGGTGCCGTTGTCGTTGCAGATGTCTACAAGGCCTGAAACTTCTATGGTGTCATTAGCTTCTGGGAATGAAGGAGCGGAGCCTTTGGTGGGGAGCAGTTCAACCGCCATTTCGCAGCAGGCGTTTTCGTCATACACGAGCAAAAGGTGGTATGTTTCGCCGTTTTCTTCCTGGTAGGGCATATAGACGC
>JBMNUE010000130.1:0-4866 GCA_050946095.1 Christensenellales bacterium | reverse complement strand
CAATAAAAGTGTTTTATTATAGTTTTGTTTTATATACTTTAGTGCAAGTAAAATTTTAGGATTAATATTTTCTCTAGCACTTTCCTTGCTGCCATTTTGCTGATAATGAGCCGCAAGTTCAAAAAGTATCTTTCGAATTACTATATCAACCTCGATTTCCCACATATTTCCGCGATTTTTATATACTTGAAATCCTTGTTCGATAAGTTTTTTTAATCTATTGGCAGTTGCAGTATAATTAGGAATTTTATTAATAAAATCCGGAGGATTATAATAGAAAGTAGTAATATATTGTTTGTTTGCCCTGTGGTTGATAGGATCGGATATAAATGAAGGCATTAAGATTAAAAATATATAGCTATTAGTTTGTTCCTTTGATGTGACAGCAACGTGATTTTCATAATTATTATTTATAAAAATATCGCCAGTATTAACTGTATATGACTTGTTCATATATATAAAAGTGCCATCACCTTGTGTACATAATCCGATTTCAAAATATTGGTGCCAATGCATAGGATCGCAATCGCCACGCACAGAATACTCAAAAAAATGTACAGGAAAATATGGATCGAAATTAAATTCCCAGTTAAAGCATTTCATTGTTTTTCTATTAGAACATTCATAGCACTCTAAACACGGATACTACTTTGCCAAGTATCTCTACGGTAGGTGTGTATATCGGCGCCATATCGGGGTTTTCCGGCTGCAATCTAAAATGGCCGTTTTCTTTATAAAATCTCTTTACAGTTGCTTCATCATCTATAAGCGCAACAACTATATCGCCGTTATTTGCCGTTATCTGCCTGCGTACTATAATAGTATCACCATCCATAATGCCTACGGCTATCATACTTTCACCCTTAACTTTGAGCGCAAAATGCTCGCCGTTTGTCAGCATAAAATCCGGTATTTCTAAGCTTTCTGTTCTATTTTCTTCTGCAAAAATAGGTATCCCTGCTGCAACAGCTCCAAGAAGGGGAACATATGTAAAATTAATGTCTTTGGTTTGTTCAGAACTTAAAATTTCTATTGCGCGTGGCTGCATGGCGTTGCGGCGCAGCTCACCGCTTTCTTCAAGGCGTTTTAAATGCGCATGAACGGTCGAAGTTGATTTTAGCCCAACTCCGGAGCATATTTCACGTACAGAAGGCGGATAACCATTTTTTTCGGTAAATTTTTTTATATATTCCAAAATAAGTTTACGCGTTTCTCCGCGTCTGCGTTTTGGTGCGCCGCTTGTTTTTTTCAATTTATTCTGCATAATACCACCGTAATATTAAAGATTTTTAATCTCATATAATTACACTCCCTGATGTAAAAACTATATACATTATATAATGCAAACAGATGTTTGTAAAGCTATTTTTTATCTTTGTTTGTTCCTTGTAGATTTTCTTGTGGGATATTTGGCATGGGTATCCTTTTGGCAGCTTCGCGCTTACGTTGATCAGTCATTGCTGCATAATGCCGTCTTGTGGTATTTACATCGGAATGGCCGAGTGCATCGGCAACTAAATATATATCGCCAGTTTCCTGATATAAAGCGGTACCAAATGTGCTTCTAAGTTTATGCGGACTTATTCTTTTTTTCAAAGGTGCTGCAATATTAGCATATTTTTTTACCATATTTTCTACTGCACGTACTGTCATACGCTTTTTCTGTAAAGATAAAAACAAAGCATTTTCACTTTCAGGTTCGGCCTTTATGTTTTTTCTTATTTCAATATAATTATTTACAGCTGCTTTTACTTCATCAGGATAATAAAGTATAGATTGATCTCCGCCTTTTCTCGTTACAACAAAAGAATTTTTTTCGAAATTAAAATCATCCATATCCAAACCTACCAGTTCGCTTACACGAATACCTGTACCCAAAAACAACAAAACTACTGCAAGGTCGCGCTCGCGTGTGGAGTTAAGATAGGCTTTTTGTTTACTGGAAAGGCCTTCACCGGTAGTAATTACTTTAATCAGTTCCTGAACTTCATCATTATCCAAATATAAAATGGGTTTGTTTTTTTTCTTTGGAAGATCGACAAGCATCGCTACATTTGATGATATAAGTTCATTTTTAAACAAATAATCTAAAAACGAACGCAAAGAACAAAGTTTGCGCATTATGCCCAATTCATTGTTTTGAACGAAGGTGGGGGAAGAGCTTTGCTCCTTTTCGTCATCCTTTACATAATACATTAAATATTCTTGAAAGCCTTCAATATCTCTAGCAGATATTTTTTCTATATCCTCTATTGTCATCAATTCAGGAGAACTATTCGCAAAAGACACTCGTTCGGAACAAAGGTACCTGAAAAACAAATTTAAATCGTATGCATATGCTAAACGCGTCAAAGGGCTCGTAGTTTGAGATATTGCTCTAAAAAAGTCTCCGCATACTGGCGGAAGTTTCTTTAGTTGTTGTTTTAATTTTTCGTGATATTTCTGCGAACGAATTTTATGGTAAGTAGCAGCCAAATAAATCTTTCCTTCCTTAAAACTATTATCAGTATTTTAGTAGGGGGAAATCCCGTATTTAAGAAAACAAACGCTTTTAAACGCGCTTAGGTTTTAAAGCTCTTCGAAATTGATTTTAAGAAATTTCCATTAGATTTTTACAGTAAAGCAATGCGCGAATTTACTTCTAAGTGCATAGCGTTAGGTTGAGTTTAAAGGTACTATTTATAAATGAAATCATATTTATCGCGTCTTTCAAAAAACTTAAAAATCGTTCAATAAGCCTTGCACATAAGCATTATACAAAATAGGCACAAAAAAAGCAATACTATTCGTAAAAGATGCCTTTTGCGAATAGTATTGCTTGTCAGTGTGCATAGGGAATAATTTAAATGTATCTCCCCTGATGTCGAAATTTTTCTTGTTTAGCTATTATATTTTAAATGCTGAGCTGACAAATTTATCCTGCGTCTTAATTTACTTAAAATGAATTTCACAAAACTCAGATATATTTTAAAAGATATTAGTTGTTTTGTTTCAATTTGGCGATTTCAGCTTTAGCGAGCGCATCGCATCTATTGTTAAGCTCATTATCCGAATGGCCTTTAACCTTGTGGAAATTTACTTGCGGATGCTTCTTCATGGTCAGCAAAAGCAGTTTCCAAAGATCCTGGTTTTCTACCGGCTTATTATCTGAAGTTTTCCAGCCGTTGAGCTGCCAGTTTTTTATCCAAGCCTTTTCAAAAGCATTTACAACATAACTTGAATCGGAATAAATATTTACTATACACGGCTTCTTAAGCTGACCTATCCCGCTTATTACAGCAAATAATTCCATTCGGTTGTTTGTCGTTGAAGGCATGTTGCCGCTTATTTCTTTTTCATGCTTGCCAAACTGCAGTATTGCCGCCCACCCGCCTGCTCCCGGGTTTCCGGAGCAGGCGCCGTCAGTATATATATGTACTTCTTGATATTTATTTTGTTCCAAATTATTTTGCCTTTGTAACTAACTCTAAAGTATCGCGTGCAATAACCAACTCTTCATTTGTTGGGATAACCAATACTTTAACTTTGCTGTCTTTAGCAGAAATATCAGCTTCTTTCCCCTTAACCTTGTTTTTCTCGCGGTCTATTTTTGCGCCAAGAAATTCCATGTCGTTCATTACACGCTCTCTTAATTCTATTCCGTTCTCCCCTATTCCGGCGGTGAACACTATTACATCAACACCGCCCATTGCAGCAGCATAGGCGCCTATATATTTTTTTACACCCATATCCAGCATTTGCTGCGCGATTAGCGCATTTTCATTTCCCTGCGCTCCCGCATTGTCAACATCGCGCATATCGCTGCTAATGCCGCTTATACCGAGCAAACCGCTCTTTTTGTTTAATATTTCAAGCATTTCGTTTATGTCAATTCCGTCGTTGTTCATAATATACTGAAGAACTGCAGGGTCTAAACTGCCGCTTCTCGTGCCCATTATAAGGCCTTCAAGAGGTGTTATGCCCATGCTGGTATCTATACATTTGCCGTGGTAAACAGCACAAACAGAAGAACCGTTGCCAAGGTGGCAGGTAATAATTCTAAGCTTTTCAACATCTTCACCTAAAAATTCAGCCGCGCGCGCGCTTACATAGCGGTGGCTGGTGCCATGGAAACCATATCTGCGGACGTGAAGCCGCTTATAATAGTCCATAGGAACGCCGTATAAATACGCTTTTGGCGGCATGGTCTGGTGAAAGGCCGTATCAAACACGGCAACCATAGGAGTATTTGGCATAACTTCTTTGCAGGCTTTTATACCCATAAGGTTTGCAGGGTTGTGCAGCGGGCCAAGCGGTATATTTTCTTTTATGGCTTCCATTACATCTTCATCAATTATGACGGATGCGGTGAACTTCTCTCCCCCATGCAGAACTCTGTGTCCAACAGCGCCTATTTCGTCCATGTTTGAAACTACGCCGTGCTCGCTATCTGTAAGCGCTTTAAGCATATATTTGGATGCCTCAACATGGCTTTCCATAGGCTCTTCAACAACAAATTTTTCTCCGTTTACTGTTTGAGTAAGCTTGCTGCCTTCTATGCCTATTCTTTCTATAAGGCCTTTTGCAATAGTCGATTCATTTTCCATATCAATTAATTGATATTTAAGTGATGACGAACCTGCGTTTACGATTAAAATCTTCATGCTGTAATTCTCCTTGGTTTTATTTATTAGTAATTAACCTTATGCAAAAAATAAAGGAAGCATAATGTTTGCTTCCTTTATTATATCATATCTAATGCTTATTCTACAATTTTTGCAACTGCGCCGGCGCCAACGGTGTGGCCGCCTTCGCGGATAGCAAAGCGCAGGCCCTGCTCAATTGCTATGGGCGTTATAAGCTGAACTTCCATCTGCACGTTATCGC
>JBMNUE010000129.1:0-4884 GCA_050946095.1 Christensenellales bacterium | reverse complement strand
CTCAGCTGGCTAGAGCATTCGGTTCATACCCGGAGTGTCGTAGGTTCAAGTCCTACCGCCGCTACCAAAGCCTTGTAACACATAGGCTTTTTTTATTTTCGCTGTATTAAAAAAGCGCACGTTTTTGTAAATTCCAATCCCGCTATATTTGCAGGGTTTCAGGCTGCACGGCAATATGTCCGAGCACTCTTTTTCTTGCATATTTTGGCTTGCTCTCAAGCCAAAAATATAGGGAATGCGCAACTTTCAATGCTCCGCGTTTTTAGCGCCGGAAATTTTCGCGATTGCCATCGTGAAACTCCGTCAGCTGAAACTCCCAAGCAATGTTTTGTTTACACTCTGCCGCTCTGTTTGTAGGTTTTTTAAGCATTTCAAGCTTTCCGCTTTATTATACTAAGGGTTTTTAAAGGCGTTTAAAAAACATCCCGCATTCAAAGGCGTGTTCGGCATTTATTATATAAATTTCCTATATTGTCGGCTTGAATTTTTATATCTATTCACGCTATATTGCTGTTATATCTGACGGGTATACGGATAGCATGGTTATTATCATGCGACGCCGTAGGTGACCCGGCAGCTTTTTTTATAATTAGTCTTTTTTAATTTAAATGTTGCAAAACACATCAAGCCGAGTTGTTTTAATGTTGTTAATCTTACATAATAATAGTTTAAAGCAGCTTTTAATAATATGAATTTCAAGTTTGTTTTGCTTTATCTTATTTCTAATGGTATTTGCTTGTCTAAATCCGCTTATAAGATTGACATATGAAACCATATCGCATAATATCTTTTGTTGTAGAGCAATGCGGAAATTTTAATTCTTTATATCGCAAAAAAGGAGTAAACATGATAACGCTTCATCTTTTTTACAAGGGTGCAAACGGAAGCGCTAAAGCCTTTGCTGAAGAAATGGAATCTTCCGGCATTGCATCCGCAATACGCAGCGCAAAAGGAAACCTGCGGTATGAATATTTTCAGCCGCTAAACGACCCTGAAACCATTCTGCTTATAGTAAGCTGGAAAAATCAGGCTGCAATTGACGCGCATCACGCTTCTCCTATGATGGCGCAGCTTGCAGCGCTTCGGGAAAAGTACGACCTGAGAATGACTGCCGAACGGTTTATAAGCGATGAAATAGGCTCTGACGAAAAATATATCAGAAAGTAATACCGTTCTTCTAAATTCCCCCAGCTTATTTTATTCTGCCTTCATAAAGGCAGTATTAGCAGAAAACAACAGATGGCAGTACGGCTGATATTGCGCGCAACATTATGCGCGGCATTATAGAATATAATCATATAATACAGCAAAATGAGCTGGCGGAGCATACAAAAGCGGAACATACGAAAGGAAAATACTATGGACGATAAAAGCAGCGCCTATGTACTGCTTCTGCGCGGCGTCAATGTAGGCGGAAAAAATAAAGTGCCTATGGTGAAACTCCGGGAATTGTTAACTAAAGAAGGATTTTCCAATGTTAGTACATATATAAACAGCGGCAATATATTGCTTGATTCATCAGAAAATGCGGAAATAATAAAAGCAAGGGTTCGAACTTTGATCGACCGGAATTTTTCTAAAAATATTTCCATGCTTTTGCTTGACGGCCGGGATTATTTAAAAGAAGCGTCTCTACTGCCAAAATGGTGGAACAAGGCTATGGCGAGGAAAGATGTTCTCTTTTTGACTGATGAAGCGGATCCTTCAAAAGTCCGCCAGCGTATAGAACAAATACCTCTTTTTAACGAAATAGTTTCTTTTGGAAACCGTGTCGTTTTCTGGGGAAAGTGCACGGAAAAAGAATATTCGAAAACAGCCTACCACAGGCTGCTTTTGAAAGAAGCCTTCTACCCTCATATAACTATACGCAACGGCAGGACATTTGATAAAATAGCTGAAATGCTTGAAGAAAGAATATTACAAGGCGGAGCGCATTTAATATGAAAACGCCGAATATTTATCAACAGCTTTTATACAGGCGGAATTCCTTAAAAAGCGCGAATCGCCCAAAAAACCCATTAAGAAGGTGCTTCAATGAACAAAAAACGGTATGAATATAATGCCATTTTAAATGAAAATAAGGACAGTGGCGGAGCGTATGTAGTGTTCCCCTGGGATATAAGGGAAGAATTCGGAAAAGGCCGCGTTAAGGTGCATGCTCTTTTTGACGGCGTTCCATATGACGGCAGCATAGTCAATATGGGCCTAAAAAACCCGGACGGCTCCGTGTGCTACATAATAGGCGTGCTCAAATCCATACGGGAAAAAATAAAAAAGCATGACGGCGACACGATACATGTCGTTATTGAAGAAAGAAGCATTTAAAGAAATTCACAAAAGCGGACGATTGATTGTTTTAATATATTTATCTATTCTATGAACACAAAATAAGGAGCAAATTATGGACAGGTTGGAAGCGTTTGAACTTATGCTTAAGGACATACAGACGCAATGCGGCAAGGAAAAAAAGGCCATGGATGAGCTTAAGGCGCAGGGAAAAGAAAAAACCGCAACTTACAGGCAGTATTTTGGCAACCGTATGATGTACAGCCGCATACTCGACATATATAAGCAGTACGGTCTGCTGTAACAGTAAGCAGCGCAAAGGCGGAAAATTTTATGAAATACAATAAGCAGGACCTGCTCGAAGCAAAGCGTCAGATTAATTCGATTGTCCATAAGCTTAATTCGGCGCTTGAAACCATGCAGGGCAAGGAAAACCCGGAAAGGCTCAAGCCGCAGATAACGCTTGCAAAGCGGCGCATTAAAGCCTTGAATATAGCTGAGCAGCTGATTGATGACGCCATTAACTCTGCCGATGCTAAAAAACAGCAAATTATTAAGGGAGACATATAAAATGTGGATATGCCCCAATTGCGGCCGCAGTTTTAAAAGAGAAAATCAATCCCATTACTGCGGGAAAATCGAAACGATTGACCAGTACATTGACGAGCAGGACGAAAAAGCAAAGCCGTATCTTAACGAATTGCGGCAGATTATACGCTCCGCTATTCCTAAAGCTCAGGAGAAAATCTCCTGGAGCATGCCGACCTATTGGAAAGGCAGAAACATTATCCATTTTGCGGCATCAAAAAAACATATTGGCATTTACCCCGGCGGAGAAGCAACGGAAGTTTTTGCTGAAAGGCTTAAGACATATAGTACAAGCAAGGGCACAATACGCCTGCCTTACAAAAAGCCGCTGCCTAAGGAGCTTATAGAAGACATAGCAAAATGGTGCTATGAGCGCTATGCCAAATGAACATTAAAAATGCTGATCGTCCGAATTTTAGCGCTATTTAAGCGCTGCTAAGCGCAAAAGCGCAGCAAAATCACGCACGTTTGATTAATAAATCCCTTAATTGCTAAGCTATAAACGCCCCGCTGATGACGGGGCGTTTCAAAGTTGCAGAAAAAGTATTGTTTAGTCAGGGAGCTAAGTCCCATGAGTGCAATTATGAAAAGTTCTCGATACTAAGGGCACGGATGTGTTGAAAGCTATGCATTTCCTATATTTTTTTAGGCTTTAAGGATATAAAATTCTCAAGCGAAAAATACACAGCAATATGTCAAAGTACATATTGCCGACATCTTAAAACGACCTGTTGATGACGGGGCGTTGCAGGGTTTTAGAAAAAGTATTATTTAGGAATTTCAAGAATCTAAGTCCCATGAGTGCAATTATAAAAAGTTTCCGGCGCTAAGGCTGCGGGGCATTGAAAGCCATTCATTTCCTATATTGTTTTAGGCTTTAAGGATATAAAATTCTCAAGCGAAAAATACACGGCAATATGTCGACGTGCATACTGCCGACATATTAAAACGACCTGCTGATTATGGGGCGTTCGTTACAGAATTGCAGAAAAAGTATTATTTAGGGATTTCAGGGAGCTAAGTCCCATGAGTGCAATTATGAAAAGCTTCCGGCGCTAAGGCTGCGGAGGCATTGAAAACTGTGTATTTCTTATATTTTTTAGTCTTGAGGGAAGTAAAACTTCCAAGCGAAAAATACACCGCAATATGTCAAAGTGCATATTGCCGACAGCAAAACGCCCTGCTATTGACGGGGCGTTGCAGAGTTGCAGAAAAAGTATTATTTAGGGATTTCAAGAAGCTAAGTCCCATGAGTGCAATTATAAAAAGTTTCCGGCGCTAAGGCTGCGGAGGCATTGAAAAACTATGCATTTCCTATATTTTAGGCTTTAAGGATATAAAATTCTCAAGCGAAAAATACACGGCAATATGTCAAAGTACATATTGCCGACAGCAAAACGCCCCGCTGATAATGGGGCGTTACAGAATTGCAGAAAAAGTATTATTTAGGGGTTTCTGGTAGCTAAGTCCCATGAGTGCAATTATGAAAAGTTCTCGATACTAAGGGCACGGATGTGTTGAAAGCCATTCATTTCCTATATTGTTTTAGGCTTTAAGGATATAAAATTCTCAAGCGAAAAATACACGGCAATATGTCAAAGTGCATATTGCCTACATCTTAAAACGCCCTGCTAGTGACGGGGCGTTCGTTACAGAATTGCAGAAAAAGTATTATTTAGGGATTTCAAGAAGCTAAGTCCCATGAGTGCAATTTTGAAAAGTTCCAGATACTAAGGGCGCGGAGGTGTTGAAAGCTATGCATTTCCTATATTGTTTTAGGCTTGAGGGAAGTAGAACTTCCAAGCGAAAAATACACCGCAATATGTCAAAGTGCATACTGCCGACAGCAAAACGTCCTGCTAGTGACGGGGCGTTGCAGAGTTGCAGATAAAGTATTATTTAGGGGTTTCTGGGAGCTAAGTCCCATGAGTGCAATTATGAAAAGTTCTCGATACTAAGGGCACGGATGTGTTGAAAGCTATGCATTTCCTATATTTTTTTAGGCTTTAA
>JBMNUE010000128.1:0-4939 GCA_050946095.1 Christensenellales bacterium | reverse complement strand
GATATCATATATACTTGTGTTATTTTCTGTTTACAGTTAGTTTATTATGCCTTATTTTATTTGTATAGTTGCTTAACTTATTATATTGTCATAGGCACATCTTTTAAAAAAATGATTGTAGAGGCAATAGTATCCAGACTAATAGAAGTCGACATAAGGCATTATTATATAACTCCTGTTCTCTATGGTGCAGGTAAGGCAAAAGAACAGATACAGATGGAGTATTTCTTCTATCAAGGCAGGTTCTTGTCCGTGGCAATATTATCAGGTGTTATTGGAGTAAAAGGTTGATTATATATTGACCAGCAAAGCGAGACAGATAGCTCTTGCGATTGTTTGAGCTAAGTATGTAAGTCATTTGCTGTAGGAGATATACAAAAGGCTATGTTATTTTGATGTTTACATATAGATGAAACCCCGGCATTATCAGTCAATTGTCATCAACCGTAACGTTGAAGCCATCGCTAATGAGCAAAAAAATAATCCTGTTGCTTATGGCAACTGGGATTAATAAAAACTTTTGTTGTTTTTCGAATTATTTGGAAACTGTTATATGCGAAGATCATTAAGCGGATTTTATATTTGGCAAACCGCAACTTATTGATTGATTATACAGTACCGAGAGATTTGTCAGATTTACTGAGGGATGTTCGCAATGATAAGATTGGATCTAAAGCGCCTGACCGCAATGTTGGCAACCATGGAAATAACCTTGGACAATTTTCCGGGGAAAAGATATAGATATACTAGAGAATAAACATTTGCTACATTAAAAGGCTGTGTATTAAGACTAAATAGCTCAACAAGGAGTAAAATAACCCTTAGAAAGCTATTGACCTATGATACAATAAGGTGAAAATTATAATCTGCCAATCTGAGTTTTGAAGAGCACGGTATATGTCATAGCAATTGCTGTATAATGTGCGTGCGTCTCTATACTGTACAGGGAGCGCACGCACAATGGGGCGTTGGTCATTTCTGTGACCAGCGTCCTATTTTCTTGCGCATTTTGGTATTTTAGCACCCAAACTGACATAATATAAGTATAGAGATTGATACAGATGAATGGAGACAGATTTTATCAGAACTGTCTTTTTTATTGATGTTTCATGGTTCTGAGCAAACAACATTAATTGCCCACTGGTATTGAAGGGTAATTGAAATGAATTCATGAGTATGAGTCATTGAAAGGAGGTTATGAGAGAAAAGGGATCATCGTAATGAGGGGGAAATTTTAAAAACTAATATTAGAAAGGAAGAATGATTAAATGGCTAAAAACACTACACAGCAATTAGATTATGTAGTAGAAAAAGCAATCGTCGGAAAACAACAGGGAAATTATATTGTTGCATCTATGCGTTTAGTAGGCGGATCGATTACGATGTACGGAATGAATAGATGCCTTGGTTATGTACTGAAAAAGTTTAGCATAGCCGACAATTATAAAGGTGATTAAAATGCATGGTTGTCTCAAAGCACAGCACAAATTATCTATTATATTAACCGAAAAGAAGACGGTAATAAGAATAAGGCTTGTGCGGGCAACTAACGAATTGTTGGGTCATTCAACGAAGCGTGAAGTTGTAGAAACCTATGTTGCAAAAATATGGTGATTGTAACCTGGGTCCTGCGAATTTAACTTTTTAGAAGTATATGAAAAAGTATTTAAATTCTATTATTTGAGTAGAAGTAGGACAAAAAGAAGGGATGGTGTAAAGATATTATGAGGACTAAAAGAAACAGTGAGTATGTGCAGATGATTGAAAAATGGAAACATGACGACTCTCGTCTACGGGGAGATATTGCTCGCTACATTGTTATGACGGAGGTTAGCATGGCTGATTTAGGGAAAGCTCTTGGTATTTCTAAAAGCACTATGTATTCAAGATATAAAAAACCCTCCAGCTTTACGCTGGGGGAGCTAAGAACGCTGGAACATTTGCTTCAAAGGCTTTGAGCGACAAATAACGTGTGTTTATTTATCTATTTAGTGCATGTCAAATTTTACGTTGGTAATATACAGCCTTGCCCTCAATTACAAATGTAGCTTGGGTTGAGAGGCTGTCTACTTCCATTGTGCCATCAGTAGTGTTTATAGTTATCGGCGAGTTTTGATGATTGGCTGGCACAAGCAAATAGCCGTTTCTCTGTGGGTGAATATATCTGATTAGCAACTGATTGCCGACACGCACAGAGACTATATCTCCCTTTTTAATCTCTTCAGCTGGTGAAAACCAGACAGTATCTCCAGGATACAAAAAGGGAATCATAGAGTCATCTGTTACCAATAAACTATATGTTGTTTCATTCGCTATAGATTTTGGCGGGGGTAGTATATTGACTTCAGAATTGTTGAGGCTATGAAGCATTCCAACGGACAGTTCTAAAGCCTCAGCAAGTAGGACAATCTTATCTGAACTGATCTTTTTTGTTACGCCGCTTTCCCAACGCTGTATGGTTGCACGGCTCACACCAACGATTTGAGCTACTTGTTCCATTGTCATACCTAGCTGTTGCCTTTTGTCTCTTAGAAGGTCACCAAGATGCATTTTCGGCCTCTTTCTAATACATTTCACCTTGAACAGAATGCAAATTAAGCAAATATTCTTACCATAATTATCCCATATCTGGTGTTTAATGTCAAAACCTTAATGCTCTAACAACATATTTATCACTTATGTCTTGAACCATTAGTTGCTTTGTGTTACAATAACAGCGAGACAAACGAGATTTTTAATAAAAAGCTCGGCCATCTGTTAGAAATATATGCGATCAGACTTAATGATATTGTTTTAAGAATCTGACATAATTTATTTATCTTATCAATTAGAAAAAAGGAGGTGAGCACAGCATGGCAAAACCAATAAAAACAAAAGCCGGAACTTGGCGTATCCAGGTCTTTATGGGATATGATGCGGACGGGAAAAGGGTGTACTTCAAAGAAACCCTTCAAACTTATAAAGAAGCCTCCCAGTTAATTGCAATTAAAGAGCTGGAACGCAAATCAGGCAGTGGAATTTGTGGCAATATAACAGTTGAAGCAGCCATTAAAAAGTTTATCAACTCTGTAGATGCTGTGCTTTCTCCTTCCACCATTGCTGGCTACGATCAGCTTGCAAGAAATGCTTATGGGACAATTAACAAAATTAAGCTTCCTTCTCTAAGCACTGCGGATGTCCAGCGCTGCATAAATATCTATGCTAAGACTCATAGTCCTAAAACAGTTTCTAATGCTTACAGCTTATTGCACCGTGCTTTGAATTTTTCTGGAAAGCGAGATATTAATAAGATTACTTTACCACAGAAATATAAGCCTTCTATCACAATTCCAACTGATGAGCAGCTTATTACTCTGATTGAGTTGACGGAGCATCCGGGAATGCGGCAAGCTATTTTGTTAGCAGCTTTTGCTGGTTTGCGACGTTCTGAAGTTTCTGCGCTGAGATGGGATAATATTGATTTTCGAAATTCCACTGTCACCATTTTTGAAGCAATCGTCAAAGGAAGAGACGGGAAATTTTATACAAAAGGGACAAAAACAGATTCATCACAGCGTACAGTTTTGGTTGGTCCAGAAATTATGAAAGGTTTTGCTGATCTTAAAGATTTAGGCATGGAACAGCCGATAGGCTTGACTCCTGATGCCATTACAAGACGTTTCGAACGCACATGTAAGAAAGCAGGATTTGCGGGACTAACTTTTCATAGTTTGCGACATTATCAAGCTTCAGTCATGATGGCTGAAGGTATCCCCGAAAAGTATGCTATGGAGCGCATGGGGCATGCAACGACCAATATGTTGAAAAATGTTTATCAGCACACGATGTCTGAAATGCAACATAAGCTATCTACTAAACTGAACGAAAATATATCTAACAGAATTGCCCGAGCAACTCAAAATAAATCCGAACAATATTAACGGTTGTCGTTATTTAGCGAGACGCATTAGACATATGAAAAAAGATTGTTTTTACGACTCTATAACGAGTCATTTTTCATTTTCAAAATTGGTGCATAATTGGTGCATGGGGTTCCAAAACATGGGAAAATCGACCGATTTAATGAACTACAGTTTAATATTCAGAATATAAAAATCCCTTGCGATATATAATAAAATAGGGAAACCATGTAAATCATAGCTTCCCAGATTGGTGGAGATGAGGGGAGTCGAACCCCTGTCCGAAAACGCGGTACACCGTTTTCTCCGAGCGCAGCCTGTTTACTTAAATTCCCTTTATAGTGCGCCAGCAGGCAGGCAAACTATATCGGTAGCTTCATAATTCAGATATCACCTCAAAGCTTTGGCGTATCCGTTCCTCACCTAAATGGCGCCGTATTCTCAAGCGGTGAGAACCTGAGCACGACGTTCACGGCTTATGCCGCGAAAGCAAGTTGCTGATTGTTGTCAGTTACTTTTAATTTCCCTGTTTATATGCGGTTCAGGGTCCGCAGCTCGCTTACAATGTCCCCGCCCATTCCCGTCGAAACCAGTGCATCCCCGAGTAATAAGCAAACCTTGCTGCAAGGATATTATACCATATTTGCCTACAATTGTCATCATGGCGATTTTAGCGTAACATCCGTTTCTGTTAACTCATTCCTGAAAGCCCTAGCCTTTAAAAGAGCGATTTTACTAAAATATATGGTGGAAATATTTTTTTAGATCTTATAAAATTCATTTATCGCACTTAAAATGAAAGCTTTGCATAAAAGCAGCTGAATGTTCTCATTATATAAGCCATATTATGTCTTATTCAGCGCGTGTAACATTTAAAACAAAAAAACTTTAAAAAAGCGGTTGACAATGGCGCAGATAGATGGTATATTATTCAGGCGCTCAAAAAACGGGCGCTGGAACCTTGAAAACGATACATAAAGAGAAGCGAACAAACGACAGTTAATTCTGAAAGAGCGAGCGCTTAAGTGAAGGGTTTGGCA
>JBMNUE010000127.1:0-5024 GCA_050946095.1 Christensenellales bacterium | reverse complement strand
GCGTTAGACCTTTTAGTATTATATCATCCATCTCGAGCTGAGGCTGCCTATCACCAAAAAGCCCCAGAAGAGCGATTTTGCCGCCGTTCCGCATATTATCTATCATTTGAACTAACGCAGATGCGGCTCCGGACATTTCAAGACCTACATCGAAGCCTTCAACCATGTTATGTTTTTTCATGGCTTCTTTAAGATCTTCTTTTGCTATGTTCACAGTTGCATTTGCGCCTAATTTTTTGGCGAGGTCCAGCCTAAAGTCGTTTACGTCCGTAATTATAACATTGCGCGCGCCGTTTTTTCTGCATATGGCGGCTGCCATAACGCCTATTGGGCCTGCGCCGGTAATAAGAACGTCTTCGCCCACAACATCAAACATAAGCGCAGTATGCGTTGCATTTCCAAAGGCATCAAAAAATGCAACTATATCTTCCGGAAGGTCTTTAGAAATCGGTATGCAGTTTGAAGCCGGTATGCAGATATATTCTGCAAACGCGCCATCTCTTTGCACGCCTACGCCCTGCGTTAAATGGCACCACTGGGCATTTCCGGCGCGGCAGTTGCGGCAGTGTCCACACACTATGTGCCCTTCGCCGGATACCCTTTCCCCTACTTCAAAGCCTTTTACATATTCGCCTAAAGCTTCTATCTCGCCTACATATTCATGTCCTATTACACAGGGCGGCTTAACATGCTTTTGGCTCCATGCATCCCAGTTGTATATATGCAGATCCGTACCGCAGATTGCCGTCTTGTGTATTTTTATCAATACCTCTCCGGCTTTTGGAGCAGGCTTTTCAACCTGCATAAGCTTAAGCCCTTTTGCCGGCTCTGCTTTTACCAAGGCATCCATCATCATATTTTATCACCCTCCTCAAGTATTAATTTTTGTATGTCTTGTTTGGAATAGCTGAATGTAATAATTTCGCTGTCCGTGCGGAATATATTCGGCTGCAGGTAAAACACCGCGCGGTTTTCTTCGTCCGCATAAAAATGTTCTTCAGGGAAAAAGTCAAGCTCTAAGCTTTCAAGGCTTAAACCGCTTTTCCATAGGCTGTCCTTATTTTTAATTTCATGCTCTATTTTTTTCCATATGTCTTTTAATACAAGGCCTGCAATCTGTTCGGAACTGTCGCCTATTTCTTCAAGCAAACCGCGCAGGGTAAGGCTTTCCCCTGCATATTCGCCGCTCACATCAAAAACCTGCGAACTAATAGTATGCTTTACTTCTCCATTAAGCTTTTGTTCCTGAAGCATTCTTGTAGAAAAAAAGCGCCCGTTGTTGCAGGTTATTTCATAGCTTTGTTTTATGTAGTTGTTTGGCATTTTGCCCATATCCGGGTCTTTTGCGTACATAGGCATAAGCAAGTCCGTCATTTCTCTGACCGCTAAAACATAGTATTGATTTATATTTTCATAAACAGGATTATCCTTAGATAGGACAGGCAGTTTGCAGCTGTATGAATATTTTACTATGTCTTCAGATTTATATTCTTTTGTAATGGTTTCAAATTTAAGCGGTATGCCTTCTGCATAAACACCGTATGCGCTTAGAAATATAGCGGCTAACAGAAAAAACAAAGCGGTTCTTTTTTTCATAATTACAGGCCTTTTATGTATTTTGCTGCAGAAAGCGCAGCTATATTGCCTTCCCCTGCCGCTTTTGCAGCCTGAAGCGGAGCGCCTGTCATATCGCCGGCGGCAAAAACGCCGGTTATGCTTGTTTGCATATCTTTATCAACCGCAATACTTCCGGATTCTGTTTTTAATTCCGGCAAAAGTTGCGTAAGCGCAATTGCTGGACGCAAAACGAATATACCGTCTGCGCTGTAGTTTTGCTGTTCGCATATAAGCTGCATTTTACCGTTTTCTTTTTTTATAGCTTTAGGCTTATCATCTATTACTACAACGGATTCAGAAAGCTTGGATATATCGTGTTTTCTTTCCTGAATATATTTTACTTCGGCAAGCGTTGCAAGGTAGTTCGCTTCTTCCACAGCTTCCGCTCCTGCACCCACCACAATAACTTTCTTATCTTTATAGAACATGCCGTCGCATGTGGCGCAGTAGCTTACGCCTTGCCCCAAAAGGCTTTCTTCGTTTTGAAGCTGCTTTACGCGCGCCGTTCCGCAGCATAGTATAACGCTTTTTGCTTGTATAATATCGTTTCCAGCAAGGCAGCTGAAGCTTTTATCCATAGGCATTATTTTCTGCACAAGCGCTTTTTTAAGCTCCGCTCCTTGTGCTTTCGCCTGCTTTTTTGCGATATTTACAAGCTCTTCCCCGTTTATATTAGGAAGCCCCAGGTAATTATCTATTACATGCGCTTTTTCCATAGCGCCCTGCCCGCTGTAAATAACAAGCGTGCTTAAATTCCTCTGCCTCGCTGTTAGCGCTGCAGAAAGTCCTGCGGGGCCTGCGCCTACAATCAACACATCATACATCTATTTTTCTTACCTCCACCCATTCTATGCGCCGTTCGTTTACTTTTTCTATTTTAAATCTGTATCCGTCGTAATCTATTTTAGGATTGCTGCCCGGTTCTGGTACAGCGCCTAATTCATCCAGCAGGAAACCCGCTATAGTATCGTACTCTTTATCAAGCGGAAGCTCCATACCCGTTACCATATTAAACTGCTCTATTTCTGTACCGCCTGATACACGCCAGACGCCCTTGCTTTTTTCTATGATGTCCATGCCGTCCTGCGTATCGTACTCATCGTATATATTGCCTACTATCTCTTCCAGCAGGTCTTCCATGGTTATAAGCCCGCTTGTTCCGCCATATTCATCAACAACTATAGCCATGTGCACCTTGTCTGCCTGCATGTGTCGGAAAAGCACATCCGTGCGCACGGTTTCCGGCACAAAGCGCACAGGACGCAGCAGAGTTCTAATATTGCTCGGCTTGTCCTTTGTGCGGTTCATAAGAAAATCCCTCGTAGTTAAAACACCTAAAATATGGTCTAAGTCCTCTTCATATACAGGAAAGCGGCTGTACCCTGTTTCTTCTATGGTTTTTAATATGTTTTCGTCAGTATCGTCTAAATATATACTTTGCATGTCCGTTCTATGGGTCATGCAGTCTTCTGCGGTCATGTTGTTAAACTCAAACACATTTTCTATCATGTCCCGCTCAGCTTCTTCGATTGCTCCTTTTTCTTCGCCTGCATCAACAAGCATGCGGATTTCATCCTCGGTAACTTGCTCCACTTCTGCATTTGGATCTATGCCTGAAAGCAAAGCGAGTCCGGAAGAAAGCTTGTTAACCACATATGCAAACGGGTGGAACGCGCGGTTTATATTTCTAATGAAAGGCAGAAGCGATCTTGCAGTTTCTTCTGCGGTAAAGCGCGCTTTTTTCTTTGGCAGCGCCACACAAAACACCATATATAAAAGGCACAAAACCAAAAACACGGGAAGATAAGAAAGCAGACCCGATACAAATGTGGACGCTTCCTCTCCCAATGCAGAGTGAACAGCTGAAAACAGCATGCTACCATAGCTAAGCATACAGGAAAATGTCAGCAAAGCAAACACTATTACCCTGCCGGTATCTATAGGGCTTGGTATGCTGCGCTGCTTATCGATGGCTTCGCTTAGCTGAATGGCTGCAGGGTCTTCGTTTTCTGCATCGCGCTTAATTTTGCTTATGTTTACAGTGTTAAGCGCAGTATTTGCAGACTGTAAAAAGCCTGAAAGTATGAACAGTATTATTTGAAACACAACATGGGTGCTTATGGCACCTGCTCCCATACATGCATTCGCTCCTTTCGACAGCAACATTATAACATCATAATCCAATATTTACCATCAAATTCAAGGGAAAATATAGCATTTACATAAAATTTAGCATCTAAAATAAGGATAATAAAGAATCGCATCAATACATCTCATGCTTAAAATTCTCTATTTAATTTTTAGAACCACAATTAAAACGAACTATCTAAGCATAAAGCGCGGATAAAGTTCGTATTTTTATGGAAAAATCCGTTTGTTGGATTGACATATTCAAAGCAGCGTGTTACACTTGTTAAGGCTTTTATTTTAAGCTGTTTATCGATAAACTCTTGACAATCAAGCAATTCATCAAGAAAGGAAAACAAAAATGAAAAAGTTTGTTTCTATGTTGCTCGTTGCAATGCTGCTATCTCTAACGTTCGTGTTTTCTTTCGCGGAAGAAAACGCGCCTATTCAAATCAAAGCGCTTATACTTCCTAAATTTGAAGTTGATGAAATGAGCGGCGATTTCCCTGGCGAAGCTCAATACTATTATGAAGCTTATTGTGAAGGCGGCCAAGCGTATGACATAAAAGGCGGCCACGAAAACAATAAACTGTACGTCAAAGACAATATCGCCCTTTATGTAACCGGAATGGGCAAGGTAAATGCTGCGCTTAGCGTAAACAACGTTTTGTTGGACGACCGTTTTGATTTTTCAGATGCGTACATAATAAGCACCGGCTGCGCAGGCTCCGCCGTTGAATACGGTGTTATGGGCGATGTATTTATAATTTCCGCTTGCGTGGATTTTGATTTAGGCCACCATGCAGACAGCAGAGATTTAAGCGACAAAGACCAATTGACCACTTGGTATCACGACTCAAGCTATGACGGCAGCGCCTTTAAAATCTTAAATCAGGATCTTACAGCGAAGGTTTATGGTCTTGTAAAAGATGTTAAAGTCGAAACTACAGAACGCACGAGAAATTTTATGGCGGCAGCATTTGACAACGCCGAATGGGCCGTCCGCGACCCCAAGGTGTTATTAGGCACAACCGTTACAGGCGATAACTACTGGAAAGGGCAGTACGATCATGCAAATGCATTGCTTATGACGGAAACATACGGCTGCCCCGATCCTTTCGCAGTTACCGAAATGGAAGACTGCGCCATAGCCGTAACACTTGACAGACTGGGTATGCTCGACCGCTATATAATAATACGCGACTCCGTAAACACGGATGCATTTATGAACGGCGCAAGCCCTGAAAGCCTTTGGGACCCTGAATTTGAAACCACATTGG
>JBMNUE010000126.1:0-5026 GCA_050946095.1 Christensenellales bacterium | reverse complement strand
GCCGTTGTTAAGCCGGGCCGCATAATGTTTGAAGTAGGCGGCGTAGAGGAAAATGTCGCAAAAGAAGCGCTTAGACTTGCGTCTTCAAAGCTTCCCATGCGTACAAAGATAATATCAAAAGCACAGAGCGAAGGCGGTGAGGTGTGAAATGAAAGCAAGCGAATTTGCTGCTATGAGCCAGGAAGAGCTTAACGAAAAAATAAAAGAACTTAAAAGCGAACTGTTCAATTTGCGTTTCCGCCTTGCCACAGGCCAGCTTGAAAACACCATGCAGATAAGCATGGTCAAAAAGGACATCGCAAGAGCGCTGACAGTAAAAGCGCAGCAGGCCCAAAAGGCCGCCCGATAACCGCAAGAAGGAGGCAGGAGAATGTCAGTAGAAAGACAATTACGCAAGACACGTGTAGGCAAAGTAGTGTCTGACAAGATGGATAAAACCGTCGTTGTGGAAGTAAACCGTCTGGTCAAGCACCGCTTGTACGGCAAATACCTTAAGCGTACAGGCAAGCTGCATGCGCATGACGAACAGAACGCCTGCGGTATCGGGGATACCGTGCGCATAATGGAAACACGCCCGCTCAGCAAAAACAAATGCTGGCGCGTGGTGGAAATCATCGAAAAAGCGAAGTAAAACGATGCATGCTAAGCATGCCGTAAGCCATATAAAGGAGGAAGCCCTATGATTCAGCCGCAAACCCGGCTAAAAGTTGCCGATAATTCCGGCGCTAAAGAAATAATGTGCATACGCGTACTGGGCGGTTCGTTCAGGCGAACGGCGTCCGTGGGCGATATCATTGTTGCAAGCGTAAAATCGGCTGCACCAGGCGGACAGGTTAAAAAAGGCGAAGTAGTGCGCGCGGTAATAGTGCGTGTCTGCAAAGATATTCGCCGTCCGGACGGGAGCTACATCAAGTTTGACGATAATGCTGCCGTAATTTTGAACGATCAAAAACAGCCGCGCGGAACACGCATATTTGGCCCTGTCGCAAGAGAACTGCGCGAAAGGGATTTTATGAAGATTGTTTCCCTTGCGCCGGAAGTGCTGTAGGAGGCCTAATATGAAATTACATGTAAAAACAAACGATGAAGTAATGGTTATAACGGGCAAGGACAAAGGCGTTAAGGGCAAAGTGCTTAAAGCTTTTCCAAAGACAGGCCGCATAATAGTAGAAGGCGTGTCCGTAGCGACCAAGCACCAGAAATCCCGCGCGCAGGGTCAGCCCGGCGGCATTATAAAGAAAGAAACAACAATAGACGCAAGCAATGTTATGCTTGTGTGCCAAAAGTGCGGCAAGCCGTCGCGCTACGGCACTAAAGTGCTTGAAAATGGCAAGAAAATCCGCATGTGCAAAAAATGCGGCGAACAAATGGACTGAGGAGGTATAGCAAATGGCTACAAGAATTAAAGAAAAATACATGTCTGAAGCTGTACCGGCTCTTCATGACAAGTTCGGCTACAATAACATTATGGAAATGCCTAAGCTTTCCAAGATCGTTATAAACGCAGGGCTTGGAGACTGCAAGGAAAACCCTAAGCTTTTAGAATCTGCGGTTGCGGAATTAGCCGACATAACAGGCCAGAAGCCCGTAGTAATCAAGGCGAAAAAATCCGTCGCAAACTTTAAAGTGCGCGAAGGAATGAATGTAGGGGCCAAGGTAACGCTGCGCGGAGAGCGCATGGAAGAGTTTTTTGACAGGCTTGTAAGCGTTGCCCTTCCGCGCGTGCGCGACTTTCGCGGCGTGTCCCCCAAAGCTTTTGACGGACGCGGAAACTATGCCTTAGGCATAAAAGAACAGCTTATATTCCCGGAAATAAACTACGATAAGGTAGAAAAAGTACGCGGATTAGAAATCATTTTTGTTACCACTGCCAAGACGGATGAAGAAGCGAAAGAGCTTCTGTCGATGCTTGGTATGCCGTTTGCAGAGTAAGGGAGGGAAAGTAATGGCAAAGACGAGCAAAAGAGTAAGTCAGCAAAGAAAGCCCAAGTACTCTACCCGCGCCTATACGCGCTGCCGCATTTGCGGGAGACCGCATGCAGTATTGCGCCGCTACGGCATATGCCGCATATGCTTCCGCGAACTCGCCTACAAAGGGCAGATTCCCGGCGTTCGCAAGGCAAGCTGGTAAGAGCATTAAGCAAAAGGAGGATTCGCATTTATGAATATTAACGACCCTATCGCCGACATGCTCACCAGAATACGCAATGCGCAGGTTGCAAAGCATGATACGGTTATGATCCCCGCAAGCAAGAACAAAAAGGCCATCGCCAAAATTCTCTACGATGAAGGATACATTAAATCCTACGAATTTATCGACGACGGCGTGCAGGGACAGATAAAGCTCCACATTAAATATATTGACGAACGCAAGAACCCCGTTATAGGCGGACTGCGTCGCATTTCCAAGCCCGGCTTAAGAGTCTATGCCAAATGCGAGGACTTGCCGAAAGTGTTGGGCGGGCTGGGTATAGCTATCATTTCAACTTCCAGGGGCGTCATGACCGACCGCGAAGCGCGCAAAGCGAACTTGGGCGGCGAAGTTATGGCGTACGTCTGGTAACAGTAACGCTAGGAGGTGTAACACGATGTCTCGTATCGGTAAACTGCCGATTCCCGTGCCAAATGGCGTTACAGTAACAATAAGCAACGATAATCTTGTAACTGTAAAAGGCCCGAAAGGCACGCTTTCGCAGCAGGTAGGAAAAGAATTTAAAATAAGCCAGGAAGACGGTCATTTGACCATATCTAGACCGAGCGACTCAAAGCCGCATAAGTCAAAGCATGGTCTTTACCGTTCACTTATTCACAATATGGTAGTCGGGGTTACTGAAGGTTTTGAAAAAACACTCGAAATAATCGGCACAGGCTACCGCGCGCAAGCGGAAGGCAAAAAGCTTACTATTAACGCGGGATACTCGCATCCTGTGGAATTTACAGCGCCCGACGGCATTGCTTTTGAAACGCCGACTGCAACAACTGTTGTTGTAAAGGGTATTGATAAACAGGTCGTCGGAAACCTTGCGGCTGACATACGCGCAGTACGCGAACCCGAACCGTACTTAGGCAAGGGCATTCGCTACAAGGGCGAGCATGTGCGCCGCAAGGAAGGCAAGGCCGGCAAATAATTAGGAGGGAGTGAACGCTAATGTTTAAAAAGAGCGATAAAAATGCACAGCGCCTTAAAAGGCATGCCCGTATACGCAGACATATAAGCGGCACCTCCGAGGTACCGCGCCTGAACGTATACCGCAGCAACCAGTACATATATGCCCAGGTCATAGATGACAGCAAGGGCATTACTCTGGCCCAGGCCTCTTCCATGGAAGAAAAAATTCAGGAAGAAGCGAAGGGCAAAACCAAGGTAGAAGCTTCCAAGCTCGTAGGCAAAGCGATTGCAGAGCGTGCGATGGAAGCCGGTGTGTCGAATGTAGTGTTCGACCGTGGCGGCTATCTGTACGAGGGGCGCGTAGCTTCCTTAGCAGACGGCGCACGTGAAGCCGGGCTAAAATTTTAATAGGAGGACAGATATCGCATGGCTCGCAGACAGGATCGCAAACAAAATCGTCGCCAGGAACAAGAAAGCGAATTTAAAGAAAAGCTTGTTTCCGTAAACAGAGTAAGCAAAACTGTTAAGGGCGGCAGAAATATCCGCTTCACGGCGCTTGTTGTAGTAGGCGATGAGGCAGGAAGAGTTGGCGCAGGCACAGGCAAAGCGGTTGAAATACCGGATGCCATTCGCAAGGCCGTACAGGACGCCAAGAAAAACCTTATTAACGTACCGATTGTGGGAACCACAATACCTCACCAGGTAAACGGCTATTTTGGAACCAGCAAGGTCGTGCTTGTTCCGGCTGAAGAAGGTGCCGGTGTTATAGCAGGCGGCGCCGCCAGGGCAGTTTTGGAACTTGCCGGCATACGCGACATACGCACAAAAAGCTTTGGTTCGAGCAATCCCGTTAACACAGTAAAAGCTACCGTTGAAGGCCTTAAGCTCCTCCGCTCGGCAGAAAGCGTTGCCCGCATGCGCGGCAAATCGGTTGAAGCGGTACTTGGGCAGGAGGAAATATGAACTTAAAAATAACTTTGAAAAAGTCAACCATAGCAAGGAAACCAAAGCATATCAAAACGGTTAAGGCTCTCGGGCTGCACAAGGTTGGTCAGACCGTAATAAAGCCGGATAATCCAAGTATCCGCGGCCAGGTTTTCTCTGTAAAGCATTTAGTAGAAGTGGAAGAACTTAAGGAGGGTGAAAATTCGTGAAACTGCATGAATTAAAACCGGCACCGGGTTCAACTCAAGCCAAAAAGCGCGTAGGGCGCGGCATGGGTTCCGGCCTTGGCAAAACCAGCGGCAGGGGACACAAAGGTGCAAAAGCCCGTTCCGGCGGCGGCAAGGGTCCGGGATTTGAAGGCGGACAGATGCCTTTGCAGAGGCGTTTGCCCAAATACGGATTTGTAAACATATTTTCTAAGGAATACGCCTGCGTAAACGTAAAGGATCTTGAAGTGTTTGAAGACGGAAGCCTTGTAAACTTCGATGTCTTAAAAGAACGCGGATTGATTAAAAAAGGCAAGGATGGCCTTAAAATACTTGGCGACGGCGAGCTTACCAAAAAGCTCAATGTAGAAGCGGTTAAATTCACCGCCAGCGCCAAAGAAAAAATTGAAAAAGCAGGCGGCGCTGCTAAGGAGGTATAATATGTGGGATACACTTCGTAGCGCGTGGAGGGTTGAAGAGGTGCGCAGAAAGCTCCTCTACACCTTTTTCATGCTGCTGTTGTTCAGACTTATTTCCGTTGTGCCGGTTCCCGGCATTAACGCAAGTGTAGTGCAGGAGGTATCTCAACAGTTTGACGCCTTAAACCTGGTCAACATGATGACAGGCAACGCTTTCTCTCAGATGACGGTAATGGCTATGGGTATTACGCCCTACATTAACGCCAGCATTATAATACAGCTTCTCACAATAGCCATTCCTGCGCTTGAGCGTCTTGCAAAGGACGGCGGCGAGGAAGGCAAAGAGA
>JBMNUE010000125.1:0-5091 GCA_050946095.1 Christensenellales bacterium | reverse complement strand
GGCTAAGGGAGCGACTTCTATCATGTTTCGCTCCATGTACTTAATGTAGCCGTCAGAACCCAGCATGTCATAAAGCGCATCATACAAGGGACGCAGGTAGGGGTCCACCTTTTCAGACATATCGCCGGGCAAAAATCCAAGCTTTTCTCCGGCTTCAACGGCGGGGCGCGTAAGTATAAGACGCTCCACTTCTTTTGTTTTAAGCGCCACCACGGCAAGAGCTACCGCAAGGTAGGTTTTTCCTGTGCCGGCAGGCCCTATTGCTATGGTTAGCTGGTTATTGCGTATGGAATCGGTATACTCTCTTTGGCCGTAAGTTTTGTTTATTATCTTTTTTCCGCGGAAAGTGTATGCTACTATGTCTTTTGCAAGGGACGCGGCGCTTGGAACGCTTCCGTCAAAAGCCATATCTATATAGTATTGAACATTCGATGTATCTATAGTTTCGCCGCTTTCATGCAGTGCAAGAAGCTGATCTATAACTTCCTTTGCAGCGGCACAGTTTAACTTATCTCCGGAAATTTGCAGCGCATTGTCGCGCATATGAACCCTAACAGACAATTCATCCTCTATCATGCGGATATTTCTGTCGTTATATCCAAAAAGCGCCCTGCACTGGTCCATGGTATCCAGCCTCAATGTCAAACGATACAACAACTCCTTTGATGATTATTGGCGCAAACCGCCAAGTAAATAATACTATATTTTGCCTGCCGGCGCAATCGGTGAAGGGAACTTGGAGTTGCGCATTTTGCGCAATCACCCTTTGATCTAGATCAAAGGGTGCAATTTTATACCTAACCATCAGCAGGAATCAGGCTGAAAGTTAAAACGAGAATGATAACTTACTAAAAAACTTCAGCAGACAAGCTACGTTATAGATTATCCGGTTTTTACCGATGCAATAAATTTAAAGCTCCGCATGCAAAACTCAAGGAAATATCTATTAACAGCTGGATCGATAAAATCGCATTTAAGTAAATTATTTATATGAGAGCACTAAACGAGAAAATAATCTGCTAAATTTATATAATATGGCATAAAATATGGCGTATACAGCATTAAATTGGATAAAATAAAATAATTTAGTTAAAAAATGATAAATTTTTAGTTGACATGTTATTTTCAGTGTGCTATAATCCGTACCGAATAAGATAGGAAAATAAATCGGGCGATTTATATATGCGTTATTCAGTGCAAAAGAACTTATGAAAATCAGCGATTTACCTTGCTAACATTATAAAATGTTAAGAGATGAACAAAAAAATGACCAATTACGAGCGTTTTTAGCAAAAGGAAGGAAGCCGATATATGAAAATACGGATGAAGGACATTGCGGAAAAAGCAAATGTTTCTCCTGCAACTGTAAGCAACGTTTTTAACGAAAGAGGCGGCGTGAGCGAAAGCACCTCAAGGAGAGTTTTGTCCGTTGCGCGCGAAATCGGCTATGATTTTACTAAAAATTCTATAATTGAAAAAAACTATGTTCGTCTTGTTTCGTTTAAACGGCATGGACTGGTGATTATGGATACCCAATTTTTCGCCGAAATAATCGATGCGATGGAGCGCCGGTGTCATGAGTCGGGATTAAAGATGGTGATTTCCAATATTCAAATGACGAAAGATGATGACTATTTGGAAAAAGTTCAAGAAATTTGTGAGGAAGAATGTGCGGGCATCCTTTTGCTGGCAACCGAAATGTCGCAGCAGGATTTAGAACTATTTTCTTGCACAAAATCGCCCTTGGTTGTGGTCGACAGCTTGTTCCAAAATGTTAACTTTAACTGCGTTGTTATGAATAACCGAGAAGCTGGCTATATTGCCACAGAACATTTAATCAAAAACGGCCACACTAAAATTCATCATATAACCAGTTCCGTTGGCTTAAACAACATGAAATACCGCAGGCTGGGCTATGAAGACGCTATGATGAATTTCGGGCTTCAGCTTGAAAGCAGCTCTATATGGTCAGTCACTCCAACCCTGGAAGGAGCATACAACGATATGCTGAGCCTGATCGAGAATAACAAAAATTCAATGCCAACGGCCTTTTTCGCCGCAAATGATATTATTGCAGTAGGCTGTGTTCGTGCGCTTAAAGATAAGGGTTATAAAATCCCAGATGATATTTCAATAATCGGAATGGATGATATGGATATTTGCAAAATAACCAGTCCTGTGCTGTCAACCATTCGTGTTTTCCGCGCCGATATTGCAAGCACTGCGGTAAAGCGCCTGCTTGAACTCATAAAGGCCGATTCTCCAAGCTGCATTCTAAAAACGCAGGTCGGTATAGAGCTTGTTAATCGGGAAAGCGTTAAAAATTTAAATCAATGAAGAAATCTCGCATAGAGAAACTATGCTGAGAAAATATATTTTTAGGAGGTTTACTCAATGAAAAAAACTATCGCACTTATTCTCTCTGCTGTGCTAATGATTTCAATGGCGGTAACTTTTGCTAATGCCGAAGAGCTGCCGCTTATCGTTATCATTACACCAAGCCACTCTAACCCATATTTTAAAACGGTCGCAGATGCTGCATCTGCGCAGGCTGAGAAGCTCGGCTATCAAACTATGGTTATCCAGCATGACGATGATGCCACAAAACAAGCAGAAGCCTTTGATACAGCTATTGCAAGAAAGGCTGCAGCCATAATCTGCGACAACGCCGGCGCCGATGCTACTATCGCTTCAGTTCAGGATGCAAAGGCAGCAGGTATTCCAACTTTCCTGGTAGACCGTGAAATCAACTCCACAGGCGATGCTGTGGCGCAGATGGTTTCCAACAACTATCAAGGAGCTTCCCTTGTTGCTGAATATTTTGTGGAGCAGATGGGCGAGGAAGGCAATTATGTTGAATTTCTCGGAAGAGAATCCGACACCAACGCCGGCGTTCGCTCACAAGGCTTCCACGATGTAATCGACCAATATGAAGATATGGTCATGATTGAGCAGCAGACTGCTAACTGGGACCAAACCGAAGCTTTTGAAAAGATGGAATCCATCATACAGGCGCAAGGCGCATCAAACATTAAAGGCGTAATATGCGGCAACGATACTATGGCCATGGGCGCCATTGAAGCTTGCTTAAAAGCCGGCATGAAAGATGTTATCCTGGTAGGCTTTGACGGAAGCAACGACGTGCGCGACTCTATACTTCGCGGCGAAATTAAAGCAACCGGTCTGCAGCCTATAGCATATATTGCAGAACAGGCTGTTATTCAGGCTGATGAATATATTAAGGCCGGCGGCAAAACCGAATATGAAGAAAAACAACTTATGGACTGCGTGCTTATTACAATAGACAACGCAGAAAAACTCGACAATTTCGCGATGTCTGAGTAATTCCTAACAAATACGCCGGGACGGCGCGAAGAAATACCGTCCCGGCATCTTTGCAAGGAGAAATTTAAATGAAAAAGCAAAGAAATTTTTTGCCTTGGATTTTCGGCGTAATTTTAGTTGCGGTAATTTTGATGACTTGCAGGTTTACTTTCGTTCCGGATCAGGACCCTAATGCTGAAAATAGCGATATTGCGCAAAAAATAAGTTTACCAGAACAATATGTTATCGATAACTGGGATACAAAAATAACTCCAACTATTCACGAGCGCGCAGTTGATATGTCAGATTTAATTAAATCCGCCGTAGAAGACCTTAATAAAACCGGGGTAGAATGCGGCAGCCGTGCTAATGAGACAAGCGCATGGAGCTTTTGCGTAAAAGGCACTGCAAAAGTTATTGATATTGAAGATTCCGAAAAGCCTAACAAGACCAAACTATTGCTCGATTTAGAACCGTATGACGGCAAAGTGGACTGTAAACTGCACTATGGAAAAGTGTTTTCGTCAAATATCAAAAATTCCATACGGGATGGAGTCGGATTTTTAAAATTGGATGATTTTGCCAATCAAGTTGAATTTGCAGATTTAACCACTGCTTTTAATAACAAAATAAAAAATGAAATCATATTCGACAGAGAAGCAAAAGATTATTTAGATAAAAACATTTCTTTCTTTGGATGTATATCGCTTCAGAACACGGATCCGGAATCATTAGTGGTTGTGCCGGTCGAGCTGAATATTATGGAGAATTGAATATGGGAATAAAAACCGCTCCAATTATGCAGGCTAAAAATATTACCAAAATATATCCAGGCACCACTGCCCTTAAAGATGTGGATTTTGATGTTTTCCCCGGAAAAGTTAATGTGCTGATCGGTGAAAACGGTGCCGGGAAATCCACTCTAATGAAAATTTTGGCGGGCATTGAAAAACCGAGTAAAGGTGAAATCTTTTTAGAAGGGCAGCCCATATCTTTTCGCAATACAAGAGAAGCCAGCGATCTTGGTATAAGCATAATCCATCAAGAATTAAATATGTTTCCGGATTTGTCTGTCGTTAACAACATGTTTGCGGGAATGGAAATTAACAAGTTTGGCATGGTTGTAAATAAAAAGCAACAGGCGAAAAAAGCTAAAGAGATTCTAGCGCGCCTGCAGCAAAATATAGATCCGTCCGAATATATGCGCAATCTTCGTGTTGGCCAGCAGCAGATAGTAGAGATTGCCAAAACAATGATAAAAAAACAAGAACTTAAAGTTCTAATTATGGACGAACCCACTTCTTCATTGTCGCAGGCTGAAGTAGAGGTGCTGTTTAAGCTTATTGAAGACTTAAAAAGTCAAGGAATAGCTATTATATATATTTCTCACCGCTTAGAAGAAATAATGCGCATTGGCGATGTCATTACGATACTTAGGGACGGCGAAAAAGTTGCATATGCAGATGTTGAAGATATCGACATACCATGGATTGTGAAAAAAATGGTGGGTCATTCTGAATTATCAGTGGAAAAGTTGCCGTATCAGGGAGAGGACAAAGTGGTGCTTGAAGCTGAAAACATATGTCTCCCTAGACTCGACGGAAGCTACATAGTAGACCATGTTTCATTTTCGCTGCATAAGGGAGAAGTGCTTGGAATCTACGGTTTAATGGGCGCAGGGCGCACAGAGCTTGTAGAAAGCTTGATGGGATTGCATCCTGAAGCTTCCGGAACAATTAAAATAGAAGACATCCCCATAGAAAATCC
>JBMNUE010000124.1:0-5111 GCA_050946095.1 Christensenellales bacterium | reverse complement strand
TCTGTATACTAAACTGCGTGGATCTTCGCTCATAATTCCTCCTGTGCCTTTACGGCATACTGATTATAAACATCTTTAGCAGAAAACGCAACATATATGTAAATATTACGAAACAATTTGCGCAGCTCGAAACCCGACGCTAGCCGAGCAAGAGCGTAGAAAAAGCAATATTTAGGAGCTTCAAGGGGCAAGCATAATGATTGTAATAGTGACAAACAATCGCGAAAAGCTTCGCACGCAGCAAAAGCTTTAGAACATAACATGACTTCCTCGTCTACAACGACGAAAAGCTTCGCGTGCGGCAAAGGCTTTGCATTGTAAAGCTTTTCATTATTTTTATTTTACTTGCATAGTAAGCTTTAAAGTGAAAAGACTTGCGTGAATAATTTTAGAGGCACTATAAAACCCGGCGCTAACCGGGTTTTATAATCAAAGTTTTATGTTAATAGACTAAAATACGCTTAAATCTCTATGCCCATCCACCTGCCGGAGTGCAGACGCCTGTTGAATAAAATGGTTCTAAGGGCTATTTCGCTAAGGCCCATGATCCAAGTTAATGCAAGGCCGAAGCCAAACACAAATACCGAAAGATATCCCATCAAGGGGCGTATAACGCTTACGCATAGCGCCATAACGGCAGCCACATACAGGTTGTCGCCAGCGCCCCTTAAGCAGCCGGAAGCTACAACGCTGTACATCTGGAACGGCTGCATAATTGCAACAACCACAAGAGCTTCTGCGGCGTTTTGTATTACTATGTCTGCGTTAGGCGCGTTTGCCTCAATAAACAGCGTAGCGAAAGGATACCTGAACACTACTATTACAATGCCCACAATGGCGGAAATTATAAGCGCAAGCCTTATTGAAAGCCTCGCTTTCAAAAGGGCGATGTCCGGGCGTTTGGCGCCTAAGCTCTGCCCCGTTAAAGATGTGCCTGCAACGGCTGTGCCGTTTGCGAAGCTGAATGTTAAGTTTAAAAACTGCATGGCGATGTTGTGCGCCGCAAACAGTATAACGCCTAAGGAATAAATTATTCTTGAGTAAAGGAAAAACCCGAAGCGCAGCGACATCTGCTCCAGCATGGCGTTTCCGCCGATTTTAAATATGCTTTTCACAGTCGGCATGTCAAGGCGCCACGATTCTCCGCGGGCTATATGCAAATAGGTGTTGCTGCCCTTCATAACTACTATGAAGGATATAACAGCGCCTGCCAAAATGCCTATGGAAGAGGCTATGGCAGCGCCAGCTACGCCAAGGCGCGGGAAGCCAAGGTTTCCGCCTATTAAAAGGTAGTTGAAAATCACGTTTACAAGGTTGCTTACCAAGTTAACCTGCATGGTTATCTTGGTGTTGCCTACGCCGCGCAATGCCGCATTTATGCACATGCTTACGGCGTTTATGGGCAGGCTGAAAGTGATATAGTCAAAATAAAGAGCCGCTTCCCTTAACACTTCGGCGTCTTCAGGGGTGTTCGTATTGCCTCCTGCAAGCCTCATAAGAGGGTCTGCAAACACTATGCCGAGTATCATAATAATAAGCGCCAATACGAATACTATTACTATGGCATTGCGAAGGGTAAGGTTGGCTTCTTTCTGATGCCCTTCGCCCTTTCGGCGGGCTACAAGAGCGGTAACGCCTAAGTTGAGCGCAAAAAACACGCTAAGCATTATCATGCGGGGCTGCATTGGAAGCGCCACAGCGGCGAGCGCCGTCGCCCCCAGCTGCCCAACCATTATGGTGTCTATGCTGCTTATAAGGCTCATCATGACCATTTCTATTATGGAAGGCAGCGCTATGTTGGATACTTCTTTGAAAGCCGCCTTGCCGTTTGGCAGCGGCCCTTTTCTGTATTTTTTAGGAACCAGTTTTTCCGAATTAAAAAAAGACTCTATTATTTTCCCCAAACATACCACTCCCTTTCAGTATATAGTGGGATTATACAGTCTTTTTTTTCTGCAATCAAGGCATAGCGTAAAAAAGTACATAATTAGGGCATAAAAATAAATCCTTCCATGTATTTATACATGTATAAACTGATGTGCCTTATCTGCAGCATAAATGGAAAAGCTTAAACTCTTTAAGCGGCAGGCTAAAAATGCTATTATATATGCGGGATACGCACTTGGTTCATATGAAAAGCGTTTATAGGAGGCATTATGGAACACTCTTTAATTTTACCTAAAAGCTTAGTCGGCGCATTGGAAGTAAAAAGCGACGGGGAATTTATTACAGAGCTTAATTTTGCAAAAGATAAATTTGAAAATTTTAGCCTATCCGAAGATGCGGAATTTGCAAGTCAAAAAAAAGATAAGGATAAAATGTATTATATTTTTAACCTGCCGAGCAGCAAAACGCAGCTTGAAAATAGCCGGCAGGATTTTTTAAATATGCCAGACCCCTTAATTAAGGCCTTTAAATGGCTTTCCCTTTACTTTTTAGGAGAAATCCCCCAAAGCATGCCGCCGCTTAAAGTTTCCGGCACCGCATTTCAGCTTGAAGTGTATGGCGAGCTTTTGAAAATACCCTACGGCAAAACGGCATCCTACGGGGAGCTTGCAAAAAACATAGCCAAAAAAAGAAACGGCAGAATGTCGGCGCGGGCTGTGGGCGGCGCTGCGGGAAGCAACCCCATACCTATTTTTATACCTTGCCATAGGCTTATAGGCGCCGATGGCAGCCTTACGGGCTTTTCAAGCGGCCTTGACATTAAAATAAAGCTGCTGCAGCTTGAAAAAGACGGATTGAGCAAAAAAACAGTTTAAAGCTGTAAAAAGGCTTTTTAACCTGCTTTTCTGTATTTGGATTTAAAGGAAGAGTATTTTTAGGCGCTTTTAGAATCCTTAATATCCAAAAACGCTAATATGTTTCATAGTGTATACAAAATATTGTTTAGGGAGTTTCTGGGAAGAAAAAGCCGCATGAGTTTAACTGCGCAAAGCTTAAGCCTTGCACTGTATTGTTCTATATGCTGCGGCTTTTTATTAAGCACTAAACCAATTGGCGTTGAAAAACGTTTTTATTTCAGACAGTATGCAAAGCATTTTTTAAGCGGCTTTAGGGGCGAAACTCCATGAGCGTAATCGTTAAGAGCTTCCAGCGTTAAGGCATCGGGGCTGAAAATTTATGCGTTACCTATATTTTTGTTTGAGAGCAAAGCTTCCAAACAAAAATATAAAAGGCAAAGAATTCAAAGGACTATTGTAGATAGCATAAAATGCTCCTATATTTCATAGTGCAGACAAAGTATTGTTTAGGGGAATTTCGGGGGAGCGAAACTCCTTTAAGCGCAGTGGTAAAAAGCTCCCGGCTCTAAGGTCGCGGTGATATTGAAATCTGTACGTTTCATATATTATTAGCTTAATAGCAAAAGCTTCTAAGTAAAAAATAAACGGCAAAGAGTTCAAGGTACTATTTCTGATAGCCTAAAATGCTCCTACGTTTCATAGTGCAGACAAAGTATTGTTTAGCGGGTTTAAGGAGGCGAAACTCCTTAAAGTGCAATCGTGAAAAAGCTCCCGGCGCTAAGGCCGCGGGACTGAAAAGCTGTGCGTTTTCTATATTATTAACTTAAGAGCAAAAGCTTCCAAGCGAAAAGATAAACTGCAAAGAGTTCAAGGGGCTATTGTAGATAGCCTAAAATGCTCCTGTGTTTCATAGTGCAGACAAAGTATTGTTTAGGAAGTTTCAGGGAGCGAAACTCCTTAAAGTGCAATCGTGAAAAAGCACCCGGTGCTAAGGCCGCGGGACTGAAAAGCTGTGCGTTTTCTATATTATTAACTTAAGAGCAAAAGCTTCCAAGTAAAAGATAAATAGCAAAGAGTTCAAGGGACTATTGTAGATAGCCTAAAATGCTCCTACGTTTCATAGTGCAGACAAAGTATTGTTTAGGAAGTTTCAGAGAGCGAAACTCCTTTAAGCGCAGTGGTAAAAAGCTCCCGGCGCTAAGGCCGCGGGACTGAAAAGCTGTGCGTTTTCTATATTATTAACTTAAGAGCAAAAGCTTGCAAACAAAAATATAAAAGGCAAAGAATTCAAAGGACTATTGTAGATAGCATAAAATGCTTCTTATACTTCGTAATGCAGACAAAATATTGTTTAGGAAGTTTCAGGGGTAAAACCCCATGAATGTAATCGTGAAGAGCTTCCAGCGCTAAGGCCGCAGGACTGAAAAGCTGTGCGTTTTCTATATTATTAACTTAAGAGCAAAAGCTTCCAAGGGAAAAGATAAACGGCAAAGAGTCAAAGGGGCTGTTGTAGATAGCCTAAAATGCTCCTATATTTCATAGTGCAGACAAAGTATTGTTTAGGAAGTTTCAGAGAGCGAAACTCCTTTAAGCGCAGTGGTAAAAAGCTCCCGGCTCTAAGGCCGCGGGACTGAAAAGCTGTGCGTTTTCTATATTATTAACTTAAGAGTAAACGCTTCCAAGCGAAAATATAAACGGTAAAGAGTTCAAGGGACTATTGCCGACAGACTAAAATGCCTTCAGGCGTTTTTAGGATCCCTCGACATAGGGCGGGACTCATCCGTTATGCCTTCTACTTCCATTCTGTCGTAATTAAAACTGTCCAAAAAATCGCCCGGCAGAAAGCGCGCAAGGTGGAACTCGTTCCAATCCTTTATATGGCTGTTAAGCAAAACCGGCACGGATAAATCAAATTCATGGCAGGCTTTAGAAAGCGCTCCGAACCAATCCCCGTTTTCAACCGGCACAACCGCATCTTTAACTATTTTGTTTTTTCTTATCAGCCTGATCCAAAGGCGTTCTTTTTTTTCCATGCTATCTCCTTATCGGGCGCTTGTTTTTGCATAGGCATTCTAATTAAGGCGTTCAGCCGCAAGCGCATCTTGTCAACAAAATAAGCAGCAAAACCGCGCGGGCAAAACATACCTTAAAAGCATTATATAGCTTTTCAAAACGCTTTTTCAAGCGCAGGCGCAAAAATAGCCGCACATAGAATGCGGCTATTCGAAAGGAGATAAAAAAACGAAAAACAAAATGCCTTTAGGCGCTTGCGTTGCACGAGTATAGCACAGATAGCTCAAAGTGTAAACAAAAAAATGGATATTTTGTACATAAATTGTACCCTTACAATAAATGTGAGACTGAAAG
>JBMNUE010000123.1:0-5124 GCA_050946095.1 Christensenellales bacterium | reverse complement strand
GATAGAATACTCAGAAGATTGGTCGGTTACTAAAGCTTACCTGAGCAAGGCCTTAATTCATTAATAAACCAGGCAGCATAACATGGACTGCGGAGTTGAAAGTTGCGAACTTGGGTTGACAGGACCTGAAATACGGCTAAGTCGATTAAACGCTCAGGTGAATCGCCGTTTGCTTTCCATTCATAAACGCCCAAATTTGTAAGCAGATACATGCTTTCTTCCTTCAGGCAAACGTCCAGTATCTCTCCTTGTTCCGCAGTTTTAAGCAAGGTATAGTCCTCCGCTTTAACTAAAAACGATATGCCTAAAACTACGCACATGATAACGGCTATAATTGTTTTGTTTTTTAACATGGTTTTCTCCTTTTTGTTCCTTTTAAATACATATAACGTCAGCCAACAGCAATTCCTTGCACTTTTTTATAATATTATACTTTTTTGGCGTTATATTATTTATTTGCTCCACAAAAGAATTTTAGGCAAACCTTCTCTCGCATCGCATTCTTCAGTCTGATCTTTTCTCTTGCTAAATTCTTCGGCATACCAATCATTGCTTGTTTGATTTGCTCCTACAAACAAAAGTTCACCTGTCTGGGCATTTACTACTACTGGTCTGTAGCAAGACATTTCATAGAAAGGTCCTTTCTGATCAAACTCATTCTTTTCTTTTTTGGCGTCTAAATGTATTTCGCAATCTGCGTTCCAAACAGGCACCATTACAAAACCTTTATCTTTATCATAAAAAGTCCCATACACTAACCGCACTTTATATATCTTGCGAATACGCCCATTCATTATCAAGCTTTCTATACTTGTCTTAATTTTTTCAAATGAACACAGGGGAATGTCTTGTACTAAAACTTCGTCCTTATTAAATAAACTGCACATTATGCTATATGAATCTGCCGAGAATATACTCGCAAATATTTTGCTGTTTTTCCAATAATCGCCTGTAATAGTTGTTTTTATACATGGAATGCCTTCCATAACGGGCATGCACTGAAAATAATATCCGTCTACTTTTCTTATAGGCTTATGCGTTTTTCTGTCATAATAGCCTTTAAGCGCAACTGTATCTAGTACAAAATCTACTTCTTCACCCATAACTTCGCGCGTGCGCTGTTTAGCTATGTCGAGTGCCTGTGCTATTGTTAAATCATTCCTTGGCGCATACGCTTCATTTATATCATAGGCGAGTAAAGCATCTTCAGGTTCCGATATTTTTTGCCATGTTTCTCCAATGTCTTCATTAGCAGCAGGACAATTGAAATCAAATACAGTTCTGTCTTCATCGGAACCGAAAAAGTACCAGTATTTACCTGTACTATCTCTGCGAATGCCTTCATTTGAATCCACTCCAAATACATTTAGCCAATGCTCCAATTCTTTTCCTTCAAAAGGTTTTCTTTGGGAAACTTTAAGGATAGGTGCAGCTTCAACGTCCGGTATTTTGATCTCCGTGTCTATTTCTATGGTGCGGCCGTATGCTTGGTATGTCTGCCTCCATTCCTTTGGTGTATTTTGCGCAAGGTCTTTTATATTAAAATAATCTTCCGCATATATAGCAGGAATTATCGCAAGCACAATCAGAATAAAGCTAAGCATAATTGAATAAGTTTTTTTCATGAGTTTCCTCCTTTTGTCCTTCTAATATATATAGCGTCAGCCAACAGCAATTCCTTGCATTTTTTTACATTACTTTAATAGCCGCTGTTCCTTCTACATTTATTAAACATAGGAATACCGCAATGCACGCAGAAAATTTTTTGCTATTTGTCATAAGAAAACCTCCTATTGAAATTATATTGGTTCTAAATACTAAATGATTTTTACAATCAAATATAAAAAATTTTACTATTGCTTTTCTTTATGTAATTTGCCGTTCTCAAATCTGTATACGCTATCGCAAAGAAGCTCAATATCCTGCGGGTTGTGGCTTGTGATTATAAACGAAGTGCCAGAAGATTTTAATTGTAAAAACAATGCACGCATTTCTTCAACGCCCTTTGAGTCTAAGGCATTAAAAGGCTCATCAAGAATGAGCAGTTTCGGTTTTTCCATTATTGCCTGCGCCAATCCCAAACGCTGTTTCATTCCAAGCGAATATTTTCTTACACGCTTTTTGTCATTTGGATCTAAGCCTACTGTACGCATGGCGGCTTCGCAATCTTTTTTAGAAGATTTGCGTGAAAGCGCCATAAGATACTCCAAGTTTCGAATGCCAGAATACGCTCCTATGAAGCCCGGTCCTTCAATAAGGATGCCCGTATCCGGCGCAAAGTCGCAATCTTTTCCTATCTGCGAATCAAGTACAAAGATCTTGCCCTCATCAATAGGTGTTATGCCGCATATACAGCGCAGCAGCACCGTTTTCCCGCTTCCGTTTGGTCCCACTATTCCGCAGATGGTGCCTGCAGGAACATCAAAGGACACAAGATTCAACACCTGCTGATAGCCATATTTCTTGCTGATGTTTTCAACACTCACAATATTTTTCAATTATTAAACCCTCCCTGATTAACAAAAAAAACTAAATCTGCTTTTTTTACACGCCAAAACATCACGCCTATAAGTAAAAAATTAGCAATCGAGAAACTCAAAATTGATATGGCAATCGAAACCGATGCATTTCCGCCTTGATATGCCGGATGAAAAATGCTGGCATAGGCATTTGGAAACCATGTGGCGTTCGTGTTTGTAAGTGTATCAATAATCCATGGCAAAAGCTGAACTATCATCGCTGGTATAATGCCGTACAGAGATTGTCCAAACAGCCCGCCCAGCAAAATAAAAAAGCTTAATCCAAGCCAGTAGCAGGCACAGAGTAAACAATTCAACGCTAAGGCTTCCAATGGGCTCATTGTTTGCCGCGTCGCAAGCGGAAAAATTGCTTGAGAAGGAAGAAAAAAATTCTCTGTTTCTCGAATAGTGTCGCTCCATATATTCTGATATTTAACGAAAGGCAAGGCAAACAAAAAGCTCAAAATAATCATAACTGCAAGAAAAACAACTATCATCAGACAGCAGTATATGATTTGCCCCAGCAGCCATCCGCTGCGATTTGTTCTGATTAGCTGGTAATTCTGAAATCTACCTTTGCGAGGCAGATCAATCATAAGAAGCAAAAACAATGTGCCCGCCAGCAAAGTTTGACGCTGAAATGTGAATAAAGGAGCTTCAAATACCGTAATAGTGTCTCCCAGGGATTTCAAGGAATTTCCCAGTTCGCCCAAAGCTCCAAAGCACATCATTATCATTGCAATCATAACAAAAGGTGCGCGGGGGGAATCCGCCCAGGCGGATAATGATAGCCTGGCAATTCCCCAGGCAGCGCGTATTTTTGATTTCTTAGCCACGTTCAACCCTCCTGTTTATCCCTGCACTGAATATCATAAAAGCAACCGCGCCTAAAATTGCGTACTGAATAAGCCCATAACACAAAATAGATGTTGTTAATCCATCGCTGAATAAAACCGCCGGAGATAATGTAAACCATGCTAAAGTTTCCCGCAAACCGCCCCACAGCCACAAGTAATAAACCATTACTGGGGCCGCCGCTGCAATAACTTTATCAGGTATCCACACAGCGCAGGCAAGGCTTACTAAAGCCCAAACCATTCCTGTCGCAAAAACAGTAAGAGCGACAAATAATATCATGGGAGTACCGCCCCAGACACCATAAAGGTTCTCATATATGGTTCCTTCAAACGGTAAAACGTGTGAAGAATATTTCGCAGGATTGCTTGGCAAAAAAAGTGAATAGCATATAATTGTGTGCAATATGAATCCCAAAGCAGCCGCACTCCCTCCGCATACGGAAGCGCTGAACGCTTTTATTGATAAATAGCGCCTCCGCCCCAGGCGGACATATTCATATAAGCTTAATCGTTCACGCAAATCATCAATTAAACAGCCTGATGCTGGGAACGATGCCGCTACAACGATGGCTAAAATAAACCCGCCAAAATATATAGGCTGAACAGCAAATTGCAAAGCGCTTGAATAGTATTCTATACCGGAATATACTTCCCAGTTGGTTTTCATATCTGGCCATACATGGACATTTAAACCAATAAAGCTAAACAACACTGCCAATACGAAAGCGTGCTGAGTAAACATCCGCCGCATGTTTGCTCTCATGGCATAACTCCTGACAGATCATAATATCGTGGCGCAGGATCTGCGTATTGATCCAGCGGCAGGCCGGTTATTGCATCAATTCTAAACGAACGGTCCCCGCCGCTTGTTAAAGCGTGTATTGTAAGCCGCTCACGTTCCGACATAAGTGTGGCTTCTTCTTGCGTGCCACTAACGAAGGTCCCAATTAATTCCCATGTTGGGACCAACAGCATATCAACTCCTTTAAAAGCCTGCTGAATAGTGGTGGGCTGCGCATAGTAGAGCATATATCCTAATGATATGCTGTCAATTTCCCTTATACTTCCATTATTTAAATAAGCAAGAATAACTTTTTCGATCTGCTCAAATGGAGCTAATTGCACATCTGAAACAGCAGCACCCATGTCTTTTAAAACAAACGCTTCCATGTCAAAATTATTGGAATCAAAATATTCTGTCTGGACACAGGCTAATGGATCACTCGGTTCATCATCGTTCATAATAGCAAAATATCTGCGGGGAAACACCTGAATGCCATGCATACTTTGGCCTGCCAAGCTTATATAGTAGCCTTTTTCATATCCGGGCAATGGCTTTGTTTTAAGCAATTCATCATCACTGGGTTTCGGTTTGCCGTCAGTCGATATTTCATCATAGCCGCCTCCAGTTGCGTACTGGCCGCTAAAGTACAGCGAAACGTCAGGATATACTATCTTTATCAGCTCTTCGGTTTTTTTAAAAGGCTCATCCGTAGGCGTAGTGTTGCAAGACGGGCGTTCTTCCAATACCGTTGGAAAATAAATAGATTTATAACCCGGTCCGCGATAGCTTGTTTTTTCTTCAATTGCCAATGTTGAAACAACAAGATTCATGGGGTCCTTTATATCAGAGTTTATTGCTGCGCTTCCAAACTGTTTGCTTTTTGATATGCTTTCTTGCTTGCTGCTGATCTCATTTTTTTCTAAAACATGAAAGCAGACGCGCTCAATTGGCATTTTAAATACAT
>JBMNUE010000122.1:0-5145 GCA_050946095.1 Christensenellales bacterium | reverse complement strand
CGCCTCTATGTTTTTGGCTGTTCCGCCTGCAAGTATGTAATCGCTCAAGGGGTCTTCAAGCAATCTCTGTATTGCCCTGCGCATTGGACGCGCGCCAAGTTTTGGATCGTAGCCTTCTTCTGCTAAGAAGTCTAATACTTTTTCATCGTATGCTATAGTTATACCATGCAAGGCCAAACGTTCATCAACTTGACTCAGCATAATTTTGGCTATTTCTTTTGTTTCATCTTTGCTTAACGCGTGGAAAACTATTATTTCGTCCAAGCGGTTAATAAATTCCGGTCTGAACTGTTTTTTTGTTTCTTCTAAAACATGGTTTCTCATGGTTTCGTAATCGGGAAGCGCGTTTGCATCCTTTCCAAAGCCTACTGCCCTGCTGTTAAATATAGCCTGCGCGCCCAAGTTGCTCGTTAGCACAATAATAGTGTTTCTAAAGTTGGTAGTTTTGCCCATATTGTCGGTAAGCCGTCCGTCTTCTAAAATTTGCAGAAGCATGTTGAACACATCCGGGTGCGCTTTTTCCACTTCGTCAAAAAGCACAACTGAATAAGGCTTTCTGCGCACCGCTTCTGTAAGCTGTCCGCCTTCATCGTATCCTACATACCCGGGCGGCGACCCTACCATTCGCGATACTGTATGCTTTTCCATGTATTCGCTCATGTCAAGGCGTATTACTGCATCCTCATCTCCAAACATCGCTTCGCCTAATGCGCGGCACAGCTCTGTTTTGCCTACCCCTGTTGGCCCTAAGAATATGAATGAGCCAAGCGGTCTTTTAGGGCTTTGCATACCAGCGCTTGCGCGCCTTAACGCTCTGCTTACGGCGGATACGGCTTCATCCTGCCCTATTATGCGCTTATGCAGCTCGTTTTCAAGGTTCAAAAGCCTTTCCGACTGCGCTTTAGTCATCTGCGTAACGGGAACGCCAGTCCAACGGGATACTACATCTGCAATGTCTTCTTTATTTATGGACATATGGTTTTTTACGCCTGTTTTCTCCCATTCTTCCTTTGCGAGAAGCAGGTCCGCTTTTAGCTTTTGCTCTTTATCCCGCATCTTAGCTGCAGCTTCATAGTCCTGTTTTTCAATAGCGGCTTTTTTATCGCTGTTTGCTTCTTCAATATCCTGCTGTATTTCTTTTATGTTTTCAGGCACTTCCAAAGATTGTATTTTTTTTGCAGACGAAGCTTCATCTATTAAGTCTATGGCTTTGTCCGGCAAAAAGCGGTCGTTGATGTAGCGTGCGCTGTAATCCACAGCCGCTTCAATGGATTCATCCGTAATTTTTACATTATGATACTCTTCATATTTTGGACGAAGCCCCTTCAAAATAAGTATGCTGTCTTCCTTTGTAGGTTCTTCTACCATAACAGGCTGAAGCCTTCTTGAAAGCGCGCTGTCTTTTTCTATGCTTTTTCTGTAGTCGTTTATCGTGGTAGCACCAATAAGCTGTATCTCTCCCCTTGCAAGAGCGGGCTTCAAAATGCCGGCAGCGTCTATGCTGCCTTCCGCTTTTCCAGCGCCTACTATCATCTGTATTTCGTCTATAAACAGCATTACATTGTCTTGGCTGCGCACTTCATCAACAATGCCGTTCATACGCTCTTCAAATTCGCCGCGGTATTTAGTACCAGCTACAATAGTGCTTACATCAAGGGAAATAAGCTTTTTGCCGCGCAAAGTGTCCGGAACGGCTCCTTCATGCATAAGCTGAGCCAAGCCTTCCACAGCGGCACTTTTGCCAACGCCGGGCTCTCCTATTAGTATAGGGTTGTTTTTTGTGCGCCTTGAAAGTATTTGCACAATACGATGGATTTCCTTTTCTCGGCCTATTACAGGGTCGAGCAGGCCATCGCTTGCCATCTGCGTTAAATCGCGGCCGTATTTTGCAAGCAGAGAGTCATCTTCGCTGTTTTCTCCGCTCATCTCTCTTTGAAGGCTCATTTCGGCTTCGTCTCTAATAACTTGGGTATCGCAGCCGAAAACGGCCAATATGCGCCCGGCAACAGAGCCGCCCTCTTCAAGCAACAGCATCCATAGCAAAGGCGTTGTGACATATTGAATATTATTTTTTTGTATAGTCATGATTGATTTTTCAATCAAGCTTTTCATCTTTGGCGTAAGTTCAAGCGCTGTTACCGGCTCATCCTGCCTGGCATAAAGCTGGGAAACCGTTTCTCTTACGGCATTTTGCGTTATATGATCCGGCAGCGACGGCACATCGCTTCTCGCTTCTTTTATAAGACCTAAAAGAAGATGTTCTGTTCCTAAATATTTATGTCTCATAGCGGCAGCGCTTTGCCGCGCAAACTCCATGGCCTTTCGCGCCTTAGGATTTAATTTTCCATATAAGGACATGTTTATTCCTCCAATCGCCGTCTTATTTCGTCGGCTCGTAAAAAATTTATATCGCCTGCGTTTACAGGGAATTGATTATATTCTTTATTATTTAGTGAAAGCAGCGCATCCACTGTTTCAATATCTATTGGCAGTATTTCGTTTTCAGCGCCCATTCTAAGCAGCGACCATAGGTATAGAAACTCCGATCCTGTTATCCTTCTTGCGTATTTGAGTATTCCGTAAGCTCTATAAGCTTGGTCGTATAACGAAGAACGCGGATTGCTCAACACTTTTTTCGCAAGCATCTTTTCCTGGTCTGCAACAACCATAAGCGCTTCTTTTAGATTATCCGGCATCTTTTTATCTTGTTCCGCTTTGCAGCTTAATACATACAGACAGGAATCGTTTTTATCGTTTTCAAGCGGCAAAAGATCGCATTTATGCTCTTCTTGCACTCTTTTTATTGTTGCGGGAATCTGCCTCAATGAATTTGAAACGGGCAGATGAACTAAAACTGATATTTCCGCTCCGCTTCCAGCCTGCATAGGTTTAGCAGTAAGAAAGCCAAAGTCTTTATCGTACGCAGCGGGAAAATCCTTAAACAAAAGATCTGAAATATTATATAACTCCTTAAGCGGCTCATCCTGCACATCGTCAAAATAGCGTATAATTTTTATGCCGTCTAAGTCCCCTGCTACTACATATGTATCGCATGTGCTGTTTTCAAATATTACAGCATCGCCGTTTTCAAGAGCGCTATCTAACATAGAGCTATCCAGCCCTAAGTCGTTAAGGCATTCATTGTCCTCTTTTGTTATTTGACGGAATATTTCTCTGCCGCCATAGAGCGCTCTTGATACTCTCGCTAAATTTGTATCGCGCTGTTCCTCATTCATTTTGTTTGGGAAAGGCAGATCGGCAAAGTTTCTTGAAATGCTTACCCTGTTTGACACGACAAGATTATTCATCCGGCCCTCCATGCGAAGTAATTGATTTTTCAGTTTGATTTATTTCATCGCGCAATTTGGCGGCGCGTTCAAAGTCCTGTGTAACTATTGCCGTGCGCAGCTGATGCTTAAGTTCGGCAAGCACTTCTTCGCTCTTGATTTCATGCTGATTTTCATCTGGCGCTTGCGTATCGGGGTACTTTATTGCGTTAAGCTGTTCCCTTGCCGCATTATAGCATTGAGGGCAGCCGAAAAGGGTTTCTTCGCTTATACTTCCTATCATGCTGCCGCACTCGGGGCAAAAAACCTCCGGCGCTTTTTTATTTGTAACATCGTTCACTTTGGGCTGCCGCGCTTTGCTTGCAATTATATGCAGAGCCTTGAAAAACTCATTCTGCGCAGACATGGCGCACTCTGTACAAATAGTGCGGGTGATTATCTTCCCGTTGTTGTATACTTGAAAAACTATATTGCCTTCATTTTTATTACAAATTTCACAAATCATTTCTTCTCTCCCGTTCATTGCTCTTTACGACGGATTTGAGCATATTGCGTAAAATGCATGCCCGTATCTCATCTTTGATTTGGTTGTTAAGCGGTATATTAAACGCTACAGAAGCTGTTGCCGCACACATGATGTTGGCTTCATTTGCAGTTATTACTTCTCGCTGCGCAAGCTGTCTGCAAATCGCCTGCGCGGAACGCGCATCTATTGCATCGCCTATCAGGTCGTTCAGCAGCTGGTCCAACTGTTCTCCTGTATGCTTTTCTATCTGCACAATGCGTATAAACCCGCCGCCGCCGCGCCTGCTCTCTATTAGATATCCGTGCGCCGGCGTAAAGCGCGTTGAAAGCACATAGTTGATTTGAGACGGAGAACAGCTGAAACGCTCAGCCAATTCATTTCTCTGAAGGCGCAGTTCGCCTTCTTGAGGGCTCATCATGTCCTTGATAAAGCTTTCTATCATGTCGCTTAATCGCACCGACTTCACTCCTTTCGCCAAAAAAGTCTGACCTTCTTTGACTATTAAATTGTAGCACAAGAAATCGTTTATTACAAGTTTTAATCAAAGCGTTTACAACTTTTTCATTATCTGCTAAAATCTAAAAAAGAAGATATTTTTACAAGGAGGTTAAAATGCCTACTATCACCTATAAATGCCCATCCTGCGCAAGCCCTCTTACATTTGATGGCAACGCCAAAGAAATGACATGCTCAAGCTGCGGCAATACTTTTGAAGTGGAAGGCTTAAAAGAAGCCGCAGAAATAGAAAAGCAGGCTCAACAAGTTTCTCAAGAGAAGTATTGGGATATTCATGACGAGGCTTTTAGTTCTGACGAGCTTAAGCAGGCTAAAACCTATTCCTGCTCTTCATGCGGAGCGCAGCTTATAACAGACGACACAACCGTATCGACAGAATGCGCTTTCTGCGGAAGCCCTTCCATCATACCCGATCAATTTACCCCGGGAACAAGGCCGCAAAACGTGCTGCCGTTTAAAATAGAAAAGGAAAAGGCGGAAAAGCTGTTCAGCGATTACTTTAAAAATAAAAAGCTTCTGCCAAACATATTTAAATCCGACAATCGAATAAACGAAATACACAAGCTTTATGTGCCATACTGGCTCTTTAATTGCGAAGCCTTTGCAGACATACAGTATAAGGCGACAAAAGTGCGTACATTTAGGCGCGGGGACTACCGAATCACCCAAACAAGGCACTATTTGGTAAGGCGCGCAGGCACGGTGGAGTTTAAAAACCTTCCTATAAATTCAAGCAGGAAAGCAGACAGCGAAACAACTGAATCCTTAGAGCCTTACAACATGGATGAAGGCCTTGCCTTTACGCCGGCAATACTT
>JBMNUE010000121.1:0-5186 GCA_050946095.1 Christensenellales bacterium | reverse complement strand
CTTAAATATTTGTTTTATGTAAGCTGCGCAATAGAATTTTTAGCAGCTGCTGTGATGCTTTTGTGCGCAAGAAAAGAATCGCTTTTAGAAAAGCAGGCATAATATCTGCTTTATATACAATATTATTATAAAGTTATAAATAAAAAATCTAAAAATTTTTTATAAAAAAAGCAATTAAAAAGCAGAAGTTTTAAAAGTTGCTATGTAAAATTAAAGCGAATTTTAATGTATTATGGCATTTACTGTGTTATAATGCGCAAAGAAAGGGGAGTGGCGCATGGCAAAGGAGCAGTATGAACTTCTGGCGTTGTTTATGCGCTACTGGTTCGTCTTTCTTATAGTTATGATAGCTTGGCGCGCAATGCGGCAAATGCTAAAAGAAAGGCACCAACATAAAAAAATATTAAAGTCCCTGCCGGATGCAGGCCTTGTAGGTGAAATTGTAGATACAAAAACCAATGAAGCATACCCTTTGCCAAGAGAAGGGTATATAAGCAACAAGGTTTCAGCGGATATACGGCTTAAAAACCTAAGCAAAAAAAACGAGCTGCATTTTGAATTTTTGGAATCTAAAGGCATACAGGTAATTCCCGTAGGAAGGCGTTCTTTTGCGCTTTTGGACGGCGAACCGGTAAAAAACAAGCCATATGCTATGCACGGAACCTACCTTGAAGTAGGCAGCTATGTTTTGCGATTCAGGTTGTTTGAAGGCTTAAAAGTACCGCAGCGCACACCGAAAATTAAGAAAAATATTCAGGAATATAATATGGCGCTTGAAAATACCTGGACATTTGCCGTTGAACCGCCTCAATACGATGCCGATGCAGCTTATAATATGCAAAACGATGTTCAGCACATATACCCTGAAGATTATTTAATACAGCACGATCAGCATAACACAATAGAAGATAGCGAAAATTTTCCTTACGAGCAGGAAGAACGCTTTGATGACGGTTCTTACTTTAAACCTGTAAACTACGGCTATGATATGCACGAGTCAAACGACAGCCTGACGCAATGGCAACACCCGCACGAAACGGGCGGCAGCTTGTCGCAAGAGCAATACCCGCAGGAAAACCAAAACGAGGAACAAAACGATGGCTAAAAGGAAGAAAATACTTATAGATAAGCTTGTCCTGACCATTGTTTTATTTATTTTGTCCGGTTTTATTATGCTTATGCTTAAAAATATGGATCTTCAAACGCTTATAATAGGCATTGCTGTACCGCTTATATTTTTGTTTTCAAGCATGCTGATACCTAAGCTCTTTTCTGCAGATAAACTGCTTTTATCGCTTGTGAATTTTCTATGCTCTTTAGGCGTGCTGGTATTGTACCGCATGAACCCGGAGCAGGGCATAAACCATGCTATAAACTACTTTGTAGGCTTAATTGCTATGGTGGTTGTAATGCTGTCTGTAAAATATTTAAGAAAGCTTAAAAAACTTTCCCTTGTTATAGGCTTAGCGTCTATACTTCTTATGGCGCTGCCATTAGTGGTAGGAAGAGAAGTAGGCGGCGCTAAGGCCTGGGTAAAAATTGGGGGCGCGTCTTTTCAGCCGAGCGAAATCGTAAAGGTAGTATTAGTGCTTGTAAATGCGTATTTCTTATCAAAAAACAAACTAATTATGAGCGTAGCGTATACAGGCATCTGCCTTATACTGCTTTTGCTTCAGCGAGACCTTGGAACTGCTTTGCTATATTATATAGTAACCTTACTTATGATGTTTATGGCATTTGGCAGCTGGCTTTTGCTTGCAGCTGGCATTTTGGGCGCTGCCGCAGCTGTGGCGATTAGCTACCCCTTGCTTAAAAAAATAGGCTTTGCGCATTTGGAGCGCAGGCTTCAGGCTTGGCTCAACCCATGGGGAAATTATCGCGATGCAGGGTATCAAACCGTGCAGTCTCTTTTAGCCATAGTAAACGGAGGCATATTTGGCTTAGGCTTAGGCGCGGGCAACGCCTATACAATACCGGTAAAAGAAACGGATTTTATATTTCCTTTTATAGTAAATGAGTTTGGCATTGTCTTTGGAATATGCATTATACTGATATACATAATAATATTTATACGCGGCATAGGCGTTGCCATGCGCTGCAACCACCAAATGCACAGCCTTATGGCTGCAGGGAGCAGCTTGTTTTTAGCGATACAAACATTCGTTATAATAGGCGGCAATATAAACATGTTCCCTATAACCGGCGTAACGCTGCCGTTTATAAGCTACGGCGGTTCTTCTATACTAAGCAGCATGTGCTTGATAGGAATTATACAGGGCGTAGAAAATATAAATAAAGAGCATATTTTAGAAGATGAGCTGCTTGCCGATATAGGAGAAAATGCCGTATGAAACGCCTTAGACGATACCTTAAAACTACTTCTTTAGCTATTGTAGCTATGCTTGTTTCTCTTGTTGTTTTCGGCGCTTACAATGTAATAACTCAAGGCAACAGATGGTTTTCTTCAAGCGCCAACACTCATTTAAGGGAGAGAAAAGCAGACGCCATACCAGGCAATATTTACGATAGGTCCGGCAATATATTAGCCACAACCGATGTAAACGGGAAACGCGTATACCATTCCGATGAGCGCGTGCGCCGTGCCATGGTGCATGTTTTAGGCGACAGACAAAACAATGTTGGCTACGGCGTTGAATCTTTTATGGCAAATGAATTGTATGGCTTTGATACTTCGCCATTTATACGCCTTGCTGCTTCAGTTAAAGGCGAAAAAATGCGCGGCAACAACCTTCTGCTTTCTGTCGATGTGGGATTATCAAGCTATATAAGCAGCATATTCCCCAAAAATAAAAAAGGCGCCTGCGTGGTTATGAACTATAAAACAGGCGAGATAATAAGCCTTTTAAGCTTTCCCAATTTTGACCCTGATAATATAACCGAGGAAACAAAAAGGGATAAACAGCGGCCGTTTTGGAATAATGCTACAAGGTGGGTTTCCGCCCCGGGGTCGACTTTTAAAATAATCACCTTATCAGCCGCTCTTCAAAATATTCCTGATGTGCAAAACGAGAAACAATTTTGCGACGGGCTAATAACTTTCCCGTCCGGCAAGCATCCTCTTGTGGATGCCGGAAAAGCAAGACATGGAGAAATCAGCCTTAAAGACGCTTTTGCAAAGTCCTGCAATATTACATTCGGTTCACTTGCGCTGCAAATGGGAGATGAAGCGTTAAAAAACACGGCATCTCAATTTGGTATAGGCGATTATTTTCTCTTTAAGGATTTTGTTGTTGAAAATTCAGTGTATCCTAAAAAAAATAGGACTACCAGCGAAGTCGCTTGGACGGGCGTAGGGCAAAGCGCCATTCAAATAAGCCCCTTGCACATGTGCATGATTGCATCGTCTGTTGCTAACGATGGAAATATGATGGAACCGCAGCTGCTTTTAAGAAGCATTAATTCAAACAACGAAGTCACGTCGCAGTTTTCGCCTAAAGTATACAAGCGTTCTTTAAGCAGGGAAAATGCTGCAATAATAAAAGAATATATGCATTATGTAATACAAAAAGGCACCGGAACAGGGGCTTCGGTGCCGGGGAAGAAAATTTGCGGTAAAACCGGTTCCGCTGAAATAGACGGTCAAAAAGAAACCAATTCTTGGTTTGCAGGTTTTAGCGACGAGCCTAATTACCCCTATGCATTATGCGTCGTTGTAATGGATGCAGGGGGCGGAGGAAAGGTTGCGGCTCCCATAGCGGGAAAAATATTCAAAGCTATTTTCGGGCAGATTTGATTATAAGCTGCCGCTTCTTCCGCCGTAGGACCTGCCTGAAGAGCTTTTAAAGTTGCTTCCGCCGCTTCTGTTGTTGGAACTGCTTTCTATTTTTGTTTTAGTTTCTGTGCTGTATAAATATATATCGTTTGATTGCATAAGGTTTAAACTGTTTGGCACTATATATTGCTGCGCGTCGCTTTGATAGTGTTTGCGGTTCATATTTTTTGACATAACAAAAACCGTAATGCCTCCTATTAAAAAAGATGCAATCAATGCATACGGCAAATAGCTTTTAAAAAGCTCAGCCTTGGTCGGCGGTATAAGAGCGTCTTCAAGGTAGTCCATATAGCTTAGCATGGCTTCATAATAATTCTTGTCGGGAAGATACGGCTCCAATACTTCGTAAAGCGAATCATCGCTTTCTTTTGCCAGCATAGCTTTTGCATCCCCGTAGCTTGCTTCTCCATACTTGCGCGCATCTAAACAAAAGGCAAATGCAACATAGCTGTCAATTTCTTCATAGGGCCGTACTTCTTCATAGTATTCAGCAGCAAATCGCTCCGGAGAATATCCGCGTGAATTGAATGTTGTAATAATAATTAAATCCGTACCTGTATTGTCAAGCAGAGCTGCGGCTCTTTGGTTAAGTTTTGATATTTGCTCTTCAGTAAAATAATTTGCATCGTCAAAAACATGGTTTTCAGCGGCAAGTGCAGGCAGGCTAAACAATAAGGATAACAGCAGTGCAAACAAAAAAGTTTTTTTCATAATATTCTCCAAGATTATAGAACAAAGTACATTATAAGAGCTATTATAGCAAGAGAAATTGCTGAAATACCGATAAACCAGCTAATTGCCTTGGGAACAGATATGGGCACATCGCAGGTTAGTTTTCCTGTTTGGCCGTTTATAGCGAATGTGTATGTTTTATTGTCCTTGTTTGTCGTTATAATCCACATAGGGAAAAGCGTAGGCGATGCCATGCCCTTTGGAATATTCAGTTTGGTTGAAGTCGGGATTACTGACGAATATCCCACAACCGTACTGCGCAGGGTATTTTGCATGCTGGAAGCAATTCTTTCATCGGCTCGTTTCTTGCTTTCTTCAGCGCTTATATCGGCCCTGCTTGCCTGGGCTCCGGAAAGTATTGCCGGCGTAAAGGCAAGGCCTTCATCCATGTTGTAAGGCTCTAAGGATTCAGTTGTTTCGCTGTCTGCTTTCCTGCTTGAATTTATAGGAAGGTCTTTAAAATCCACCGTGCCTGCGCGCCTTACCAAATAGTGCCTTGTTTGGGTGATTCGGTAGTCCCCGCGCCTAAATGTGCGCACTTTTGTCGCCTTATACTGTATGTCTGCAAAGGCTTTGCAATTAAAGAGCCAGTATGGCACATAAAGCTTGTGTATTTCGTTTATTCGATTGTCGGATTTAAATATGTTTGGCAGAAGCTTTT
>JBMNUE010000120.1:0-5213 GCA_050946095.1 Christensenellales bacterium | reverse complement strand
CAGATGACGGTAATGGCTATGGGTATTACGCCCTACATTAACGCCAGCATTATAATACAGCTTCTCACAATAGCCATTCCTGCGCTTGAGCGTCTTGCAAAGGACGGCGGCGAGGAAGGCAAAGAGAAGATAAACCGCATAACCCGCTACACCGCAATAGGCTTGGCAGTAGTGCAGTCTATTGGCATAGTTTCCGGGCTGCAGTCTGCGTCAATCGGCGCAGGCTCTCAAAAGGTGCTCCTAAGCGAATACGATAACTTCTTCGGGCTTATGTCCATAGGCGTTATCATGGCTGGCGGCACGGCACTTGCCATGTGGATAGGCGAACGCGTTACCGCAAACGGCTTAGGCAACGGAATCTCAATGCTTATATTCGCCGGTATTATTTCTAACCTGTTCAACGGAATACTTACTTCATTCCTGCAGGTTATAGGCGTGCAGCAGGGTGCTACTACGGTTGTGCAGTTTGTAGTGCTTTTACTGTTCACCTTCCTGATAATACTTATAGTAACCTTCGTAGATATGGGCGAGCGCAGAATACCGGTGCAGTACGCAAAGCGCGTGGTTGGCCGCAAAATGTACGGCGGGCAGAGCACGCATATACCGCTTAAGGTATTGTCCGTAGGCGTACTTCCTTTAATATTCGCTTATTCGTTCATGGCGATGATAGGCACTACCATAGCTATGTTTGGCACAAGCTCCCCCGCCTCTCTTTGGTGGCAGAGCAATATGCACCAGACGAGCTGGCTGTATTTAACAATAACTTCTCTGCTGATTATCGCGTTCACATACTTCTATGCGTCAATCAGCTTTAACCCTGCGGATATTTCCAAAAATATAAACCAGCAGGGCGGCACCATACCCGGCATTCGCTCGGGGAAAAACACAACCGAATTTCTGCAGCGCATAAGCATAAGGCTCACGCTGTTTGCAGGAATTTTCCTTGCGGTGCTTTCATCGCTGCCAACGCTGCTTTATGTTTGGCTGAACGTGCAGATACCGTTTGCCGCTTCTTCCATACTTATTGCAGTAAGCGTTGCCATGGAAACAGTGCGCCAGCTTGAAGCGCATATGGTTATGCGCAACTACAAGGGCTTCCTGTAAGGTGATGAGCATAATATGAATATTATTATGTTGGGCGCCCCGGGTTCGGGCAAGGGGACAATGGCGGCTTTGCTTGTAAAAAAGCTCGCCATTCCCCAAATTTCAACCGGCGACATGCTTCGCAGCAATATGAAAGAAAACACGGAGCTTGGCATTAAAGCAAAGCAATTTGTTGAAAAAGGCGAGCTCGTGCCGGACAGCGTTGTAATCGCCATGGTTGAAGAACGCCTTAAAGAGCAGGATGCTCTAAACGGCTATATTTTGGACGGCTTCCCGCGCACGATAGCTCAGGCGAAAGCCTTAGCCGGCTTTGCCGCCATAGACGTTGTGCTTAACTTAGAACTGTCCGATCAAAAAATAATAGAACGTCTTTCAGGGCGCCGCGTATGCCCGGAATGTTCAGCCACCTACCATGTTTCGCGCCTTAACGGGAGCGATATATGCGAAAACTGCGGGGCTAAGCTCATAATCCGCAAGGACGATGAGAAAGCGACCGTGGAAAACCGCCTTAGCGTCTACCACGAACAGACAGAGCCTCTGGTAGAGTACTACAATAAGCAAGGCATGCTTAAAACGGTGGATGTTGACGGAGAATTGGAAGAAAACTATTCCAAGATACTAAAGGCGCTGGGAATCTGACATGATTTTTCTTCGCAACGAAAAACAGTTGGACAAAATGCGCAGCGCCGGAGCGCTTCTTTACGAAGTGCTGCAAAAGCTTAAGGCGGCAGTGCGCCCCGGCATGACAACGCTGGCGCTTGACGCCTACGCTGAAGAGCTTATTCGCAGGGCGGGCGCAGTGCCTTCCTTCCTAAACTACCAGGGTTTTCCGAACTCCATATGCACTTCCGTAAACGATACCGTTGTGCACGGCATACCTTCGAACTCTGAAGTGCTTGAAGAAGGCAGCATCATAAGCATAGACTGCGGCGTCATATTGGACGGCTGGCAGTCGGACAGCGCCATTACCGTGCCGGTTGGCGAAATAGCTCCCGATGTTCAGCGCCTTATAGACATTACGGAGCAGTGCTTCTTTGAAGGCGCCAAAATGGCTGTTGCAGGCAACCGCCTGGGCGATATAGGCCATGCGGTTCAGGCTCTGGCTGAAAAAAACAACTATGGCGTTATTCGAGAACTCACAGGGCACGGCATAGGGAAAAACATGCACGAGGATCCCAATGTGCCAAACTACGGCAAACCGGGCACTGGCGTAAGGCTTAGACCCGGCATGACAATAGCGCTGGAGCCTATGATCTCCATGGGCAAGTACGACATAGTGGTGCACGATGACGGCTGGCGCATAACAACTGCGGACGGTTCTGTATGCTCTCATTACGAGCATACATTGGCGATAGGCGAGGGCTTGCCGGAAATTCTTTCCTACCCCGGCTTTTCGTGGGACGAATACCTTAAATCCTCCAAAGAGAGCATTTAAAGGTATTTATGTAAGCAAAAACCGCCTAAGCGCTTTAGACAGCAATCAACACACTAAGGAGTACATTTGAAACCGCAAATAAAACCGGGAATCGTCGTAAAATCCTTAAAAGGGCGTGACAAAGGCCGCCTTTTTATGGTACTATATAGAGCGGACGCTGATTTTTTTGTGGTTTGCGATGGAGATTTAAGAAAACTGTCCAAACCAAAGAAAAAAAGGTGCAAGCACCTTGCTGCTCTGCCCTATGAATTGGAGCAATGCCTTGCTCTTTATGAGGCAAAACAGCTTAAAGACAGCGATATTCGCAAGGCGCTCGACACAGTGCGCTGCGAATTAACTGATAAATAAAACGGACACAATAATCCAGCTAAAAACAAAGGAGATTTTAGTTTGCCAAAAGAAGACGTCATTGAGGTAGAGGGAAAAGTAGTTGATGTGCTGCCAAACGCAATGTTCACAGTTGAACTTGCAAACGGGCACTGCATTACTGCGCACCTGTCGGGCAAAATGCGCATGCATTTTATACGCATATACGTAGGCGACAAGGTCACAGTAGAGCTCTCCCCTTACGACTTGACTCGCGGGCGCATTACCTGGCGCAGCAAAAACTGATTTTTATTTTAGGAGGAAAGCAAAATGAAAGTACGCCCTTCAGTAAAACCTATATGCGAAAAATGCAAGATCATCAAGCGCAAAGGCCGCGTGATGGTTATTTGCGAAAACCCCAAGCACAAACAAAGGCAGGGCTAATAAATACAAAGGTAAATTGCGCGGGCGGCTGCCCTTTAAAAAGGGACCGTGTGATTTTATCATAAATAAATTTTGAGCTAAGCTCAAGCAATACAAAATTCATTTGGAGGTGTATCCTACACATGGCACGTATAGCAGGTGTTGACCTGCCAAGGGAAAAACGCGTTGAGGTCGGTTTAACCTATATTTTTGGTATAGGTCCATCTATTTCGCGCAAAATTCTTGCAGAAACACAGATCGACCCCAATATCCGCGTAAAGGACCTCTCCGAAACCGATATCAGCAAACTGCGTGAATTTATCGAACATCACGTTAAAGTAGAAGGCGATTTGCGCCGTGAAGTTTCTTTAAACGTTAAGCGTCTGGTAGAAATAGGAAGCTACCGCGGCGTACGCCACAGGCGCAATCTTCCTGTGCGCGGCCAAAACACCAAACAGAACGCGCGCACACGTAAGGGACCTAAGAAACAGGTTGCCGGAAGCAAAAAGCCTAAAGCCTGATTGATATCAAGATATACGGAGGATAATTTTTTATGGCTAAAACCACGGTGAAGAGGGTTGCGCGCCGCCGCCGCGAGAAAAAACGCGTAGAGCGCGGTATAGTGCATATCCGTTCTTCATTTAATAACACCATAGTAACAATAACAGATACGCAGGGAAATACTCTAAGCTGGGCTTCGGCAGGCGGCATGGGTTTCCGCGGAAACAAAAAATCCACGCCTTTTGCTGCACAGACAGCCGCTGAAACAGCGGCAAGGGCTGCAGCTGAGTTTGGTCTGCGTACGGTAGATGTTTATGTAAAAGGCCCGGGTTCCGGAAGGGAAGCGGCTATCCGCTCGCTTCAGACAGCAGGCCTTGAAGTAACGATGATAAAGGACGTCACGCCCATTCCGCATAATGGCTGCCGTCCGCCTAAACGCAGAAGAGTATAAAAGGAGGTCCAATAATGGCACGATATACAAGCTCGGCTTGCCGTCAATGCCGTCGTGAGGGCATCAAGCTCTTCTTAAAGGGTGAAAAGTGCTATTCACAGAAATGTGCATTAACCAAGCGTTCGACCCCGCCTGGACAGCACGGACAGGCCCGTCAGCGCAAGATGAGTGAATACGGCTTGCAGCTTAGAGAAAAACAAAAAGCGCGCCGCGCATACGGCTTGCTTGAAAAGCAATTTAAGCTTACATACAATAAAGCCACCAAGATGAAAGGCGTTACGGGCGAAAACCTATTACAGCTGCTTGAGCGCAGGCTCGACAACGTTGTATACAGGGCAGGCTTTGCCTCTTCAAGAGCGCAGGCCCGTCAGCTCGTAAACCACGGCCATTTCCTTGTTGACGGCAAAAAGGTAGACATACCTTCATACACCGTAAGGGAAAACCAAGTAATAACCGTTAAAAAGCGCAGCCAGGATATGGAGCATTTCAAGCTCGTGCGCGAAGACGGCTCTTCACGCATAATACCAAAGTGGCTCAATGTCAATGCGGATACTTTAACCGCTTCAGTGCTTACGCTGCCTGCGCGTGATGATATAGACTTTGCTTTGCAGGAAAACATGATCGTCGAATTTTACTCCCGTTAGTAATGTCAATTTATGTTTAACAAAGGAGGAAGTTTGGCGTGATTACAGAAATCAACAATGCTCATATAGAGTGTACACAAAAGAACGAGCGAGAGCATTACGCCTGCTTCGAAGTAGAGCCTTTAGAGCGCGGCTTTGGCCATACGCTTGGCAATGCTTTACGCAGGGTACTGATAAGTTCGCTTCCGGGCGCTGCTGTTACCAGCATAAATATAGAAGGCGTGCAGCATGAGTTTTCAACTGTTCCCGGCGTCAAGGAAGATGTAACCGAAATAATTCTCAACATAAAAGAGCTTGCTGTAAAGCTTCATACCGACCAGCCGAAAATACTTGAAATAAGCGCCGTAGG
>JBMNUE010000119.1:0-5532 GCA_050946095.1 Christensenellales bacterium | reverse complement strand
GATAAAAATATAAAGGTACCCAAAGTGCCGTTTGCCATGGTTTTTTCACCCGCTATGTAAAGCAGGGTGGTGCCCTGCGAACAACTTTTGCCTTCCACTCTAAGGAGGCACGGCAGCCGCTGCCCGACCCGGGCTCCTAATTGTGTGATGTGGGTAAAAACAATAAGCTGGCGTACACTTCAGGAATACCTTTCTACGGATATTATAAGACTCGCCCTTTATGATGTCAAGTATGCAGAAAGCAAAATAAGAATGCCCTTATCAGCTTTATTGGCAGTATTAATGTAGATATTGGACAGCATAGCGTAAAAGGGAAACGGGAAAATTTAAAAATTGAACGGATAACAGGCTGATATTAAATTGGATTTATTTAAGAGAGAGGAAAACTTTTAAGAGAGCGGGGAATTTAATAAATATGTATGCCGCGCCATAAAGTATTGCTTAAAACTTTGAGAGGCAAAGTGAAATAGGTAGAATCGAAAAAAGCCGCAAACACTGAAGGCGCTTTAATGATGTGAATTTTTTAGCTTGATAAGCGCACATTGCCAAGCGATAATACTTGCGGCAAGAGCCTGCGGGCACTTTGCCGGACTACGATAAAACACATATGAAGTATCAGCCAAGAAATATCTGCCAAGTTCTATAAGCAAAAGCAATGCGTTAAAAACGGCTTTTGCAACGCCAGGGAGCGTGTATATGACATCAAAATTAAAAGGCGGCAAAAGCCCGGTATTATATAGCTTTACGATGCGCGAGATGCAAAAAAGACTGTGAGCAATTGCAAAAAACGCTTGATTTTTTTTTTGTATTAACGTATAATTGCAAGGCTGTCTGTATAAAAGGGATGACGCGATAGGTTGCCGCCCCGGCCTGGACGGGTAATTATCGCCGACCAGCCTGAAGATCAGGCGACGGACTCAACAAAACCACATTACTTAGACAAAAGTAAGAGTACGAAATTCAAGGAGGAACCCCATGGCCGCACAGAAAATACGCATCAAGCTGAAAGCTTATGAGCACGATCTCATAGACAATTCGGCACAACGCATAGTCGAAACCGCAAAGCGCACAGGCGCCAAGGTGGCAGGTCCGATACCGCTGCCCACCCAAAAAGAGATAATCACCATACTGCGTTCGCCGCACAAGCATAAGGACAGCCGCGAGCAGTTCGAGCGCAGAACGCACAAGCGCCTTATCGACGTGCACAACCCAACTGCAAAAACTACCGATGCCCTTATGAAGCTTGACCTTCCAGCAGGCGTCGAAATAGAAATCAAGCTTTAACGGGAGGAGCAACAATGAATAAAGCTATTTTAGGAAAAAAGCTGGGAATGACCCAGAAATTCCTTGAGGACGGCCGGCTTGTTCCTGTAACCGTGATTCAGGCAGGTCCCTGCACGGTTGTACAGAAAAAAACGGTCGAAAGCGACGGCTACGAATCCGTTCAGGTAAGCTACGACACTTTGCCTGAAAACCGCGCGAAGAAGCTTGTCAACAAGCCGACAGCGGGGCACTATAAAAAAGCCGGCGTAGCTCCTGCAAGACATTTAAAAGAGTTCCGCTTTGAAGACATTTCTTCATACGAAGTCGGCCAGTCGCTCACAGTAGCCCAGTTTAGCGCGGGCGACAAAGTCGATGTAACCGGAACGAGCAGAGGCCGCGGTTTTACAAACCTCATTCAGAGCCACAATTACAGCAAAGGCCCAACGTCTCACGGTTCAAAATACCACAGAGGCGTAGGCGCTTTGAGCGGAAGCGCCACACCTTCCAAGGTTTTTAAGGGCAGACCGCTGCCCGGCCAGTACGGCAACACTAAAGTTACCATACAGAATCTTGAAATAATAGAAGTAGACGAAGAACGCAACCTGCTGCTTGTGCACGGCGCGGTTCCCGGCCCCAAAAACAGCTTGCTCTTCGTACGCAACAGCTGCAAAGCGAAGTAAAGGAGGTAAAAACATATGCCAACCATCAATATGGTAAACATGCAGGGCGAACCTGCAGGCTCTATAGAGCTTAACGACAGCGTGTTTGGCGTAACGCCTCATGTTGCTTCGATGCACTTAGTTGTACGCTCTATTCTGGCCGCCAAGCGCCAAGGAACGCAGAGCACCCTTTCCCGCGGAGAGGTAAGAGGCGGCGGCCGCAAAATATATCGCCAAAAGGGCACCGGCAGAGCGCGCCACCACAGCAACCGCGCGCCGCAGTTCCGCCATGGCGGAGTGGTCTTTGCGCCAAAGCCCAGGGATTATGTTATAAACGTGCCTAAGAAAGTCCGCCGTTTGGCGCTGGTTAGCGCACTGTCCGCTAAGGCGCAGGCGGGAGACATTGTAGTGTTTGACGATCTTAAGCTCGAAGAAGGCAAAACAAAGCTTATGGCAAATGTGCTCAAGGCCGTAGGCGCCGATAAAAAGGTGCTGCTTGTTACAAACGGCAAGGATGAAAACATCCGCCGCGCAGGCAACAACATAAAGCTTCTTCAGGCTGCATATCCCAACACCATAAACGTTTACGATATACTGCGCGCAGACAAGCTGCTTTTAACCAAAGACGCAGTCGAAGCCATAGAGGAGGTTTATGCCTAATGAGAAACCCACACGATATCATCCTGCGTCCTGTGCTCACCGAAAAAGGCTATGACGGCATTGCGGACAAACAGTACGTTTTCGAAGTGGATGTAAGGGCCAATAAGATAGAGATAAAAGAAGCTCTGGAAGCCATATTTAAAGATATAAAGGTAGCGAAGATAAATACGCTCCGCACCATGGGCAAGATTAAGCGCCAGGGCAGAACATTCGGCAGGACGCCGGAAGTAAAAAAAGCTTATGTGAAGCTTACCGAAGATTCCAAACCCATCGAATTTTTCGAGGGCATGTATTAATTAAGAAAGGAGAGACAATATGGCAGTACGCAGTTATAAACCCACTTCACCGGCACGCAGAAATATGTCTGTGCTGACCTATGAAGAAATTACCACCAGCAAGCCTGAAAAGTCTCTGCTTGCTCCCCTCAAGAAAAATTCGGGCAGGAACAAGCAGGGCAAAATCACAGTCCGCCACCACGGCGGAAGACAAAAGCGCAAATACCGCATTATAGACTTTAAGCGCGACAAGTTTGATGTTCCGGCGAAGGTAGCCACCATAGAGTACGATCCTAACCGCAGCGCGTTTATCTCGCTGCTGCATTATGCGGACGGGGAGAAGCGCTATATACTTGCGCCTCTTGGCATCAAAGTTGGCGATACAGTTGTAAGCTCTGACGATGCGGATATAGTTGTCGGCAACTCGCTTCCTATTTCTGCGATACCTACCGGCACCCTTATCCACAATGTGGAGCTTAAGAAAGGCAAAGGCGGCCAGCTCGCCCGTTCGGCAGGCGCCTATGCGCAGCTTATGGGCAAGGAAGGCAAGTATGCGCTCATACGCATGCCTTCAGGCGAAGTCCGCAGGGTGCCCGTAGACGGAAGAGCTACAATAGGCACTGTAAGCAACATAGACCATGAAAATGTAACCATCGGCAAGGCCGGCCGCAAGCGCCACATGGGCGTAAGGCCTACAGTGCGCGGCTCAGCCATGAACCCGGTGGATCACCCGCACGGCGGCGGCGAAGGAAAAGCATCAATAGGTATGCCTTCACCGTTGACGCCATGGGGCAAACCGACTCTTGGATACAAGACGCGCAAGCGCAGCAAGTATTCCAATTCCATGATAGTACGCCGCAGAGGCAAAAAGTGACAAGGTGAAAGGAGGAAATTAATTAATGAGCCGTTCAATCAAAAAAGGACCTTTCGTAAGCGAATCACTATACAAAAAGGTTGAATCAATGAATGCGTCCGGAAAAAAATCCGTCCTCAAAACCTGGTCGCGTTCTTCAACAATTTTTCCGGAATTCGTAGGCCACACGATAGCCGTGCATGACGGCCGCAAGCATGTTCCGGTATACATTACAGAAGATATGGTTGGCCACAAACTCGGCGAGTTTGCACCTACAAGAATATTTAGAGGCCACGCTGGTTCAAAGACCACCGGCGCCAAATAACGGGAAAGGAGAGATAAGCTTATGGCAAGCAATACACGCGAAAAAAGCATAAAACATAGTGAAAACCGTGACATGCGCCCGAAGGCCCATGTGAAGCATGTTCGCATCTCCTCTCGCAAGGTTGGTCCGGTTATCGATCTTATTCGCGGCAAGAGTGTAGATGAAGCAAAGGCAATATTAAAATTCACCCATAAAGCCGCTTCGCCCATAGTGCTTAAACTGCTCAACAGCGCAGTGGCAAACGCAGTAAATAATATGGATATGGATGCAAAAAGCCTGTATATAGCGGAGGTTTACGCAAATGAGGGGCCTACAATGAAGCGCTTCATACCGCGTGCCCGCGGCTCGGCAGCCCCCATATTAAAACGCACTAGCCACATAAGCATTGTGCTGGACAGTAAACAGGAGGAATTTTAATGGGTCAGAAAGTTAATCCCCACGGCGCGCGGGTTGGCGTTATATTTAACTGGAGCACGCGCTGGTACGCCGATAAAAAAGACTTTGCGGATAATCTCATAGAAGACTACAAGCTCCGCGAAATGCTAAAAGAAAAGTACTATTCCACAGGCATAAGCCGCATAGATATTTCGCGCACGGCATCGCGCGTAACCTTAGACATACATACCGGAAGGCCCGGCATAGTTATAGGGCGCGGCGGCAAAGGCATTGAAGAGCTTAAAGAAAATGTTGAAAAGCAGCTTGGTAAGCCCGTTGTTATTAACGTTCTTGAAATAAAGAACCCCGATACGGACGCGCAGCTCGTTGCGGAAAACATAGCCCAGCAGTTGGAGAAGCGCATTTCTTTCAGGCGCGCAATGAAGCAGAGCATACAGCGCTCCATGCGTGCAGGCGTTAAAGGCATAAAGACTGAAGTAAGCGGCAGGCTTGGAGGCGCCGATATAGCCCGTTCCGAGCATTACCACGAAGGCTCCATACCGCTGCAGACTCTGCGCGCGAACATAGACTACGGTTTTGCAGAAGCAAATACCACATACGGCAAAATAGGCGTTAAAGTATGGATATACAAGGGACAGATACTCCCGCAGCCTAAAAACGATTCCCCTAAAGCGGAAGGAGGCAGATAAGCTATGTTGATGCCAAAAAGAGTTAAGCATCGCAAGCAGTTCCGTGGCCGCATGAAAGGCAAGGCATACCGCGGCAATACGGTTGTATACGGCGATTGGGGTTTGGCCGCGATCGATCCGAGCTGGGTTACAAGCCAGCAGATAGAAGCGGCGCGTATTGCCCTAACCCGTTATACAAAGCGCGGCGGACAGGTATGGATTAAAATTTTCCCGGACAAACCTGTAACAGCAAAGCCTGCCGAGACACGTATGGGCTCTGGCAAAGGCTCTCCCGAATACTGGGTGGCCGTTGTTAAGCCGGGCCGCATAATGTTTGAAGTAGGCGGCGTAGAGGAAAATGTCGCAAAAGAAGCGCTTAGACTTGCGTCTTCAAAGCTTCCCATGCGTACAAAGATAATATCAAAAGCACAGA
>JBMNUE010000118.1:0-5709 GCA_050946095.1 Christensenellales bacterium | reverse complement strand
TTTTTCGCTGTCTTCTTCAGGCACCCAGCCTTCCATGAAGAAAGTGCTGCCGGTATCGTATGCCTTGCCTGAAGCTTTTGCTCTGGCAAGCTTCAGCATAATAATGTCGTGGAAAGATTTAAGCCGCGGAAGCTCTTTTCCGAACTGTTCAAAAGAACCGTTAATTAGGGATTTTTCTTGTTCAAGCTCTTTTTCCTGTGTGTTTAAAGAATTTAAATATTCTTTAGGGCTGAGCTCTCCCAAGCTTGCAAAGCTTTCTTTTTCAAAGCCGTTTTTTTCAAGGACCTGCTTGCCTGCCGCTTGGTCTTCCTTATGTATGGCAGCGACTATTTGCGTGCTGTCTGAGGCCGTATTTATTACGTCAAAGCCTGCGGCTATCAAAGCAAAGTCGCTTTTAAGTTTTTCTAAATTCCCTGTGGGCAGCGTACCGCACAAGAAAACAGAGGAGCTGGAAGTTTCCATCTCGCTTAGCGTGTGGATTAAATTTTCCCACGGAGCATATTCATTTCTGGAAGCCTGTATGCGAATTAGCAGCGCTTCTATTTCGCTTAAACGGCGGTCCGCAGCGTCTAAGCTGTTTAAAATATCAATAAGCTGTTCTTCGCTGTTAATTATATTATCCGCTTCATCGGAAGATACTTTGCGGTACATGCCGTATTTTGGCATGGGCTCTTCATCGTATTTTTTAAGCCTGTCTATAGCCCTGCGTATGCGGGGAAGAAGCGCGTTTAAGCTTTCGAACTCGCCGTCCTTAGGGGCGTCTTCTTCAAAAAGCTCGCTGTCAAGCTCTGTAAGCTCAACACAGCCTAAGCGCTGCAATATGCTTATAAGCCTGCGTTTGTCTTCCTTCATGCCGAGCAAACGCAGACGCTTCATTTTAACTATTGCCATTTTTAAGTACCTTTTGCATTATATTGGTTGCGGCTTCTGTAACGGAATTTTCGGCCTGCTTTAAGCTCTGTGCGTTTGCTTTTTGCCGGTCCGACATTTTGTTATCAAGCATACGCTGTATATTAGCCTTACGCTTTTCCATTTCTTCGTGGTATTCTTCCTGAAGACGCTTTTCGTGCTCCTTTATTTCAAGCGCGCAGGCTTCTTCGCTGGCCTTTATAATTTCGCGCGCCTCTTTCTTGGCAGAAGCAATCTTAGCATTAGCTTCGTTTTCAGCTTCTTTTATTGTATTAAATAAATCTGGCATGCTTTCCTCCAAAACCGTAGCAGACATCTCAAATCCATGGTATTATAACAAACAAGAATTGCTTTTTCAAGCGGCGCATATTATACAATACTCCCTAAATGTAAAAATAGTACACTGCAATTGTGTAAATTTTTTGTGTTTTTCTGTACAGTTTTCCAAGCTTATGTTATACTATGTAAGCTTATTGCAGAGAGGTAAGAAATGGTCAGAACTGGTAGAGTAGTTGAATTGAAAAAAAACCACCCCATGGTGTGCTTTGACAGGCTTGAAGCCTGTGAAAGCTGCGGGCAGTGTTTAGATAAAAACAAGCAGACTTTGGTGCGGGTGCTTGGGGAAGCCCAAGTAGGCGATATCGTAGAAGTGGAGCTTCCGGATAAAAAAGTACTGGCGCTGTCTGTAATTATGTACATTTTACCCTTGTTGGGTTTAATTATAGGCCTATATTTAGGCAACCGCTTTTTGGCGGAAGAAGGCCTGGCTTTTCTTACAGGCCTTGCCGGGCTTGCGGTATGCTTTATAGGCGTGAAGCTTTTTGATAACTGGCTGCAAAACCAGCGCAATTGGCAGCCGCATATAGTCAAGGTGCACAGTTCAGAAGAACTGTGACGGGCTTTAAAAAATTACGGCGGGCCGCTAAAAAAGCGCATGTGAAACCCTTTTGGGAGTTTTTCGTTTGATAGCTTGCGCTTTCAAGGAAAAAGGCGTGGCGGATGCGGCTTTTATCAACGCTTGGCTTTCGCCGCGCATTAAGCATTTTGCGGCTGCGCTAAATAAGCCTTGCCGCATAGCGCCTAAACAAAGTTTTTTGGCGCAGCGCACGTCAGCTGCGAACGTTTATTTAATTATGTAATTTATTGTTGTAAAATATAGTGAAGGAGTTTTAATGTGTCAGAAAAAGAAAAGATAAGGATCATTCCTCTTGGAGGCGTAGACGAAGTAGGTAAAAACATTACGGTTGTCGAGTATGGCGAAGACATTTTAGTAGTGGACTGCGGCTCCATTTTCCCTAAAGAAGACATGCTTGGCATAGACCTTGTGATACCTGATGCCAGTTATTTGATTGCAAATAAAGACAGAATAAATGCATATGTGTTTACGCACGGGCATGAAGACCATATTGGCGCAACGCCTTATGTATTGGACAGAGCGCCAGCGCCCATATACGGCTCAAAGCTTACCATAGCTTTGATAGAAAATAAGCTCCGCGAGCATGGCATTACAAATTTGGAGTTCAACAGGGTCGAGCCAAGGCAAATTATACATGTGGGCCCTTTTACTGTGCAATTTATAAGGGTAAACCACTCCATAAGCGGTGCGTACGCCGTTGCCATAACCACCCCTGCCGGGACCGTCATATTTACAGGCGACTTTAAGATAGATTTTACGCCCATTAACAATATAACGACGGACCTTAACATGCTTGCCGCCTACGGAGAAAGGGGCGTACTGGCACTCCTTGCGGACAGCACCAACGTGGAGCGCGCAGGCTATACAATGTCTGAAAGAAAGGTTGCGGAAACCTTTGAGCGCCATATAAGCACTGCAAGGGGCAGGGTAATTACCGCAATGTTTTCAAGCAATATAGGCCGCATACAGCAGGTAACTGAAATTGCAGCGGCTTTTGGGAGAAAGGTTTGCTTTGTAGGGCGCAGCATGATAAGCACAAGCTCTGTCGCCATGGAGCTTGGAGAGCTTAACGTGCCGAGAGATAACATTATCCCTATAGACGATATAAACCGCTACCGCGACGACCAGGTGCTTGTAATAACAACGGGAAGCCAGGGCGAGCCTATGAGCGGCCTTACGCGCATGGCGTTTGCAGAGCACCGCAAGCTGCAGATAAAGCCGACGGATAAAATAATTATTTCAGCTACTCCCATACCGGGAAATGAAATATATGTTTCGCGCGTTATAAACCAGCTGTATCGCTGCGGAGCGGATGTTATTTATTCTGCCATGGAAGATGTGCACGTTTCAGGGCACGCCTGCCAGGAAGAGTTAAAGATAGTGCATTCGCTTGTAAAGCCAAAATATTTTATACCGGTTCACGGCGAATACAGAATGCTTTGGCAGCATGCAGCCTTGGCCGAATCCATGGGCATGAGCCGCAAAAATATAGTTATTCCGGAAATCGGGCAGGTGCTTGAAATGGGCGCAAACAGCATTTCAATAGCGGGCGTTGTGCCAAACGGCACCGTGCTTGTAGACGGCTTAGGCATTGGAGATGTGGGAAACGTTGTTTTGCGCGACCGCAAGCATTTGTCGCAGGACGGGCTTATTATAGTAGCCTTAGCATACGACAGGACAAACGGCGTTTTGGTATCCGGTCCCGAAGTTATATCCCGCGGCTTTGTGTATGTGCGTGAAAACGAGGACCTTATAGAAGGCATACGCGATACCGTGCGCAACATGATAACTTCCTACAACAAAATAGAAGCAAACGACTGGCCGAGCATTAAAAACCGCATCAAGGACGAGCTGCGCCGCTATATTTACGATAAAATAAAGCGCAGCCCCATGATACTTCCTGTAATTGTAGACTTGGGATAACAAATGGTTATAGATACCGCTAATAAGTTAGCCGAAGAAATACGCCAAAGCGAAGAATTTATAAGCTTTAAAGAGGCTCAAAAAAAGGCCTTTGCAGATGAATACGTTGCAGGGCTGTTAAAAGCCTTTTCAGTGCTGCAGACATCGCTGCAAATGCAAAGCCTTAACGGAATTGAGCCTGACGAAATAGATGTGCAGCGCTTTTCGCGCCTTTCCTCCCTTCTTTACGACACGGAAGAAGGGAGCGCTTATTTGCTGGCGCAGGTGCGCCTGCAGAAAATGGTGGGCGATGTAATGCAGATTATAACAAAAGCCTCGGAAATAGGCGCTGAATAGGAGGAGCCTTTGGACGGATTTAACAGCGGCGAAAAATACACGGGTATATGGAATATTTTGCGCCCTATCCTTATGATTTTATGCGCGCTCATATTGCTTTACGGCATAGTGAGCAGCGTTGTTTCAGTTGCGCGCCAAAAATGGGTGGATCCTGCAAACCCTGACGATACAAGCGACATAACTTTTATTGTTAAAAGCGGCGACAGCCTTAACAGAGTGTCAAACAACCTCGAAAAGCAAAACCTTGTAAGGAGCGGCACTTTCTTTAAATATTTTGCGGACTTTAAAGGCTTCGGCCAAAAGATACAGGCCGGAGAATACACTTTAAAGCGCTCCATGACAGTAAACGAGATACTGGACAGGCTGTCTTCAGGCGATGGAAAGCCTACCGTAATGGATATAACCATAATACCGGGCTGGACGGTTGAAGACATAGCAAACTACCTTGTAAAGCAAAATGTATTAAAAGACGGGCAGCGCTTTCTTTCCCTTTGCAAGGACGGGAAAAACTTTGGCGAATACTACTATGTGCACGATGTTTTAAACAGCTCTGATGTATCGAACAGAAAATATGTTTTGGAGGGATACCTTGCGCCCGATACATATGAAATATATATTTCTTCAGACGAAGAAACCATACTGCGCAAGCTTATAAGCCAAACGGAAGCCGTGTTCCCTTCAAACTTCCAGGAACGCGCAAGAGAAATAAGCATGGATATGGACGATGTGTTTACTTTAGCGTCTTTAATAGAAAAGGAAGCCAAGACCCAGGATTTTGCTAAGGTATCGGCTGTGTTCCACAACAGATTAAAGAAAAACATGACGCTCGGAAGCGATGCTGCGGTTAAATATGTATTAGGCACAAAACGCATGGCTTTGTCGCAGGAGGACATATCCGTGCAGTCGTACTACAACACCTACAAGTATAAAGGGCTTCCGCCGGGGCCTATATGCAACCCCTCGCAGGACGCCGTGCGCGCAGCGCTCTATCCAGATGAAGAATTTTTAAACAGCGGCATGCTGTACTTTTGCAGCACAAACCCCGATACCGGCGAACTGCATTTTTCAAGGACTCTTGAAGAACATGAGCAGGCCGTTAAAATATACAGACCGCTTTGGCAGGCCTTTGACGAAAAACGCGAGAGCGATCAAAACTGATAAAGATATAGTAAACTCGGACGATTTGTGATAATATTATCTTAGTCAAAGAAAGGGAGAGATAGGATGCAAAGAACGGAGAAGCTTAAAAAGTTAATACCCTTGCAGAGCAGCGAAGCTGTTATTATAAGCAAACCGTCAAATATTTTCTATTTAAGCGGTTTTAAGGGCGAAGGGCTGCTGTATATATCAGATAATTTATCAGCTGTCGTTACAGATTTTAGGTATGTTGAGCAGGCGCAAAAAGAGTCCCCCGGGTGGAGAGTTGAATCCATACATACGGGTGTGGACCATTTTAAAGTTGCGTCAAGTCTTGAAAACGGCATAAAAAAAGTATATTTAGAAGACGATTTTGTTACGCTAAAGCAATATAGACGCATGGAAGAATGCTTTGATAAAGCGCAGCTTGCTTCGCTTAACGGCATTCCAGAAAAAATGCGCACAATTAAAGACGAAAGCGAAATCGC
>JBMNUE010000117.1:0-5906 GCA_050946095.1 Christensenellales bacterium | reverse complement strand
TATTTCTTTTGTTATTTTATAAGATATTTGCATAAGCTCGCGCCTTACAGCAGCTAAATCCGTATGCGGGGACAGAATAAGCTTAGGAGAAATATTTAGGCCGGGCAGAGTTTTTATTATCTCTGCAATATTTTTGCCTCCAAGGCCGCATATGGCAGCAGCGTCTACATTCTCAGGTATGTTTTCAAAGCCGTCCGAACAAGTTACATTTGCTCTATTTAAAACATTGTGTTTATAAAGCAGCCGTTTTGATTTATCGACAGATACTTCGCTTATGTCGCTCACATACATATATGAGCATATATTATTTTTAAGCAGATATGCCGCCAGTTTGCCGTGATCCGCGCCTATATCAGCCCCCACAGATCCTAAGGGGAACTGATCCGCAACTGTTTTAAGCCGTTCGTCCAGTTTTATAATCAATTATTCTAAAAAGTCTTTAAGCTTTTTGCTGCGGCTTGGGTGCCTAAGCTTTCTTAGCGCTTTTGCTTCTATTTGGCGTATTCGTTCCCTTGTAACATGGAAAACCTTGCCCACTTCTTCCAATGTGCGCGGGTTGCCGTCATCAAGTCCGAAACGCAGCCGCAGAACTTTAGCTTCTCTTGGCGTAAGCGTTTCAAGAACCTCCCAAAGCTGCTCTTTCATCATGGCGTTTGAAGCGGCTTCTGCAGGCGCCGGCGCGTCTTCATCGGGTATGAAGTCGCCAAGGTGGCTGTCTTCCTCTTCGCCTATGGGAGTTTCAAGCGATACAGGTTCCTGGGCTATTTTCATGATGTCCCGCACTTTTTGCTCTGAAATGCCCATGGCGTTTGCTATTTCTTCAGGCGTCGGGTCGCGCCCGTATTCCTGCAGCAGCTGCCTTGAAACACGAGTAAGCTTGTTTATTGTTTCAACCATATGAACAGGTATTCTTATGGTTCGCGCCTGGTCTGCAATGGCGCGCGTTATGGACTGGCGAATCCACCATGTCGCATATGTAGAAAACTTGTAGCCTTTGTGGTAGTCGAACTTTTCTACGGCTTTCATAAGGCCAAGGTTGCCTTCCTGGATAAGGTCTAAGAATAGCATGCCGCGTCCCACATATCTTTTCGCTATGGATACTACAAGCCGTAAGTTAGCTTCTGCCAGCTCATGCTTAGCTTCTTCATCCCCCGCTTCTATGCGCTTGGCTATTTCCACTTCCTGCTCCGCCGTAAGTAGAGGCACTTTCCCTATTTCTTTAAGATACATGCGTACGGGATCGTCTATATTAACAGCTTCCGGAACTGAAAGATCTATTTCAAATTCGTCATCTGCCTCGTCCTTATTTTTCTTGACTTCCTCTGTTTCGTCCTGAGTACGCGTTACCTGTACACCGAGGTTGTCAAGATTGTTAAGGACATTTTCAAATTCTTCGGGATCAAGCTCCATTTTTGAAAGCTTGTCAAAAATTTCGTCGTAAGAAATAACTCCCTTTTTTTTGGCAGAATCGTATAAATCATTCAGCGCTTCCTGCTGCTGCTTTTTTTTGTCAACTTTTTTTGCCAATTTATCCGAACTCCTTTCAAAGCATTTTACTTTTTATTTTAGATAACTGTGTCGTCATTTCAGCCAACTCGAGAACATAGTTTTTTCTCTCTTCTCCCTGGACATGCTTAAGCTTTTCATTTAGCTTATCTATATTTTTTTCAAGCCTTTTCCTTTTAAGCACATTTTTACATTCTTCGGCGGCTGTAAGAGCGCTTTCTTCGCTGTAATTTGGCATATCTGAAAACAATTTCGCCGCCCAGCTTTTTTCTTTCTCGTCTTCCAAGCTGTGCATGGCAGCTGCAGGCTTATGCCCTGAAATAAGAAATTCAGCAATTTTACTGCATACAGGCGTTAAAAAATCCTCGGGATTTACAAAGCCTTCCGGCAGTAAATTTGTTGATAAAATCAGCAAAAGCTCTTCCTCTGCAGATTCTGCAACAGAACCTTCCCTATGATTTAAACTTTTTCTAAATGTCCGTTTTTCCTGAGTCTTTTTTTCTATTTGTATTTTGTTTCCGGCAATTTTGAGCTGGGCATTTATGCTTTCTTCGCTGAAGCCTGTGTCCAATGAAAGCTGTTTTATATACAATTCTAATTCTAAAGGATTGTCTACATAGGATAAAATGTCCGCAGCCTGTTTAGCATAAGCAAGCCTTCCGCCTTGAGTTGACAAATCGAACTGATTTTTAGCACGCAAAAGCAGGAACTGTATTTCGCTAATAGGGTTTAATTTTAAAAACGCATCTACGCCTTCTTCTTTGATGAAAGAGTCCGGGTCTAAGGAATCCGGGAACATTAATACTTTTACCCTTATAAGCTCTTTGCGGAATATTTCTATCGCACGCTCCGTGGCATTTTGACCCGCTTCGTCCCCATCGTACGATATCCAAATTTCATCCGAAAAGCGTTTTAAAAACCTTGCCTGCTCGTTTGTAAGCGCCGTTCCTAAAGTGGCAACCGCACCTTTAATGCCCGCCTGCGTAAGCGCAATAACATCCATATATCCTTCAACCAGCACAATACGCTCTAAGCCCCGTGTTTTTCGTATAAGGTTAGCGCCATACACTCCGTAACGCTTGTTAAATACCGGACTGTCAGGAGAATTTATGTATTTAGGCTCGCCCTTTTCCAGCATTCTGCCGCCAAAGCCTAAAACCTTGGAATGTAGATTTAATATAGGAAACATGGCCCTATTTCTAAACATATCATATGTGTTGTTTTCTTTTTGCACTATAAGGCCCGCTCCAACAAGCTCTTCTTTTGTAAAGCCTTTGTCTAAAAGGTAGTCAAGCAGGGCAGTCCAGTTTGAGCTTGATGCCCCAAGGCCGAATTTTCTTATAGTGGAATCGCTTAAACCGCGTTTGCGATAATAATCCAGCACTTTTGCGCCTTCCTTTGACCAAAGAAGACCGTGGTAATATTTTGCGGCTTCTTCGTTAGCAGAATAGATTCTATCCCTCAGGGAAGCGGCGTCTTCGTCCACCTGAACCATATTGTCAGGCAATGGCATATTAAAGCGTGCGGCTAAATATTCTAAAGCTTCAGGGTATGTTAGGCGTTCAAGGTCCATAACGAATTGAACCGCATTGCCGCCGCTGTGGCATCCGAAGCAATAATATACATTCATCTGCTCGTTTACTGAAAAAGACGGCGTTTTTTCGTTATGAAACGGGCAAAGACCCCAGAAGTTTTGTCCTTTTTGCTTTAAAGGGACATAATCTTCCACCAACTGCACCATGTCGATCTTTGAATACAGTTCATCTATCCAGCTTTGAGGGTAACGAAATTTCATTATACCTTCCTACACCACCTAACTATTGTTTCGCAAAGACACGTGCTTTTTCCTGCTTTCATAGCGTTTGGAATGGACTCGGCTCAAAAATATCTTTAAATTCCCTTAAGGCAAAGCGGTCCGTCATAGACGCTATATAATCAGTCGCAGCGCGCTCAGCGCCTTCCCTTACGGCAATAGCTAAGTATTCCGCAGGCATTTTATTTGGGTTCATGGTATAATATTTAAATAAATTTCCTATTATAAAATCGCATTTGCGTTCTTCATCAGTGCGCCATTCGTCCTGATATACTCTTGAAAACAAAAAACGGCGCAGGTTATCCGTAGCAGTTTGAACCGTTTCGGACATAGCAAGCGCCGGCTTATTAAGGCTGTGTTTAACCACATCCGTGATCATGGTATCTATGCGTTCGCCATGGCTTTCGCCTAATACGGCTATGCAGTCTTTTGGGAGCTCGTATTGTTTTATTATGCCTGCGCGTATGGCATCGTCAATATCGTGGTTAATGTATGCGATACGGTCTGCAATAGCAACCGCACGGCCTTCAAGCGTTGCAGGGTTCCCGCCTCCTGAATGGTTTAATATGCCGTTTCTTGTTTCCCAGGTAAGGTTTAGGCCTTTGCCGTTGTTTTCCAGCACATCTACCACTCTTAAGCTATGCTCGCTGTGCTTGAATGTTTTGTTTAGCATTCTGCTTAGCGTTCTCTCGCCTATATGCCCGAAAGGCGTATGCCCCAAATCGTGCCCCAGGGCTATTGCTTCTGTAAGGTCTTCATTTAAAAATAGCCCGCGCGCAATGCTTCTTGCAACTTGCGACACTTCAAGGGTATGCGTTAAACGCGTTCTGTAATGATCCCCTTCGGGAGATAAAAACACCTGTGTTTTAAATTGCAGCCTTCGAAAACTTTTGCAGTGCAAGATTCTATCTCTATCTCTTTGAAACTCCGTACGCAATGTATCTTTTGAGATAGGTTTTCCTCTTCCCCTTGTCTGCTTGCTTTTAGCAGCAAATTCAGAAAGTTCTTCAAATTCAATTTGTTCCAAACGTTCTTTATGCGTCATGCGATTTTTCCTCACGTGCTATAAACGTCTCAGCCCATTTTCTTTCTTCCGCGCTTATCTGCGCGTTTTCAAGCAAGTCAGGACGTTTTTTCGCGGTGTTTATAAGCGCCTGTTCTCTTCTCCAGCGCTGTATTTCGCTATGATTGCCGTTTAGCAATACTTGAGGCACACAATGCCCCTCATATTCTCTTGGCCTTGTGTATTGCGGGTATTCAAGCAGGCCTTCAAGTGAGAAGCTTTCTTCTTCAGGGCTGCTCGAGCTTCCAAGCACACCGTCAATAAGGCGCGAAATGCCGTCAACAAGCACCATGGCAGGCAATTCACCGCCTGTTAAAACATAATCCCCTATGGAAATTTCTTCGTCCACATAGTGTTCTATAACACGCTCATCAACGCCTTCGTAATGACCGCATAGTATCGTGATTTCTTTTTCCAAAGACAGACGTTCAAGCATTTCTTGAGTAAGCGGTTTTCCCTGCGGGCTCATGTAGACGGTTAATGTTTCTTTGTCTAAACTTTTTAAGGCGTCGGCTATAGGCTGAGCCATCATAAGCATTCCCGCTCCGCCTCCAAAAGGGTAATCGTCGGTGTTTTTATGCTTGCTTTTAGAAAAATCCCTTATGTTTATGATATTTAACTGTATTATTCCCTCTTGCTGCGCACGTTTTAAAATGCTTTCCTGCAACGGGGAAAACATCTCCGGAAATATGGTCAAAATATTAATTATCAATCAGGCACACCTCTAAAAGTATTTGCTTGTCGACAATAATTTTTTTGTCTTTTATAAGCCATTTTATTATTAGCTTTGAAAGCACGGGTATAAGCAGTTCTTTTTGATTGCTTTTTACAACAAACACATCGTTTGCGCCTGGTTGAAGCACATCCGCTACTACACCTATGCTTTCATTTTCTTGTGTAACAATTTCACAGCCTATAATATCAGCAATGAAAAAACGCCCGTTAGGCAATGGCTCCGATGCTGTTCTATCAAAATACAAAACAGTATCGCGGAGTTTTTCAGCGGAATTTCTATCCGAAACGCCTTCCAATTGCAAATAGATGAATTCTCCCTGCACACGGCTTTTTAAAATCCGGACAGGCAAAAAACCCTCTATATTTTTTATGAACAAAACATCAAACTCCGCTATGTCTGAAGCTGTGTCCATTAAAACAAAGGCTTTTACTTCACCGTGTATGCCATGAGGCTTTAATATTTTTACGGCTTCAAGAAACTTGTTTTGCATGGATTAAAAAAGACGCATATGCGTCTTAGTCAACAATTTCAACAAAAACGGGTTTCTCGCCTTTGCTGACAGATGCCCTAACAACGGTTCTGATTGCCTTAGCAATTCTGCCGCGTTTGCCTATTACCTTGCCCATATCATCAGAAGCGACGCTAAGCTCCATGATGATCCCATCAGAGCTTTCCGTTTCCTGTACGGATACTTCTTCAGGCTGGCTGACAAGGGATTTGGCTATAAATGTAATAAGCTCTTTTATATCGCGCTGCGCCATTACTTTTCTTCCTCTGCAGCTGCTTCG
>JBMNUE010000116.1:0-5908 GCA_050946095.1 Christensenellales bacterium | reverse complement strand
CCCACGGGTCTTCATTAAGAAAGCGGAGGCATGCGTCAAATGTGGCGCCGCCCCAGCATTCCAATGAAAAATAGCCTATTTTATCTAAAACCTCGCATGCGGGAAGCATTTCGTCAAGCCGCATACGCGTTGCAGCCTGCGACTGGTGCGCGTCCCGCAAAATGGTATCAGTAATTTTTACTTTTGCCATGAGAAACTCTCCTTTCAGGCATATTGAGCCGCTGGTCTTCGGCTTTATTGAATAACAACCAAGGGGTCGCCGCTGTTTACGGAATCCCCGCTCTTAACGGCTATTTGAGCCACGGTGCCGTCTTTTGGGGCAACTATTTCGTTTTCCATCTTCATGGCTTCAAGTATAAGCAGCACATCGTTCTTTTTAACCTGAGCGCCTACTGAGGTCTTTATGCTCATTATGGTTCCTGGCATCGGCGCTGAAACTTTTTCGCCTTCGGCGCTTACTGCAGGGGCTGCGGGCTTTTTAGCCGCTGCCGGCGCTTCGGGCGCCGGGGCTGCCGCCGCGGGAGCGGCAACTGGAGCGGCTGATTGCGCCGCGCTGTTTGTTTCTTCCACTTCAACTTGGTAGGAAACTCCGTTTACTTTAATATTAAATGTACGCATTATATTCTCCTTTATATAAATTTGGCGGTTTCTTCTTTCATGTAAAGCAGTTCAAGCGCTGCTATTATGTGCTTGCGGCTTTCCGAAGGTTTTATTATTTTATCCGCAAGCCCTAACTGGGCCACGGACAAACCGTCATGCGCCTTGGCATAGGACGCTTCAAGCTCGCTTCGTTTTTCGTCTTTCAATTTAAGTGCGTCAAATGTCTGCACGGCGGCTTCCTTTGTAAGGGGGGAAACCATAGCTTCAGGCCACACAAAAGACAAATCTGCGCTTGAAGAAGCGGCGCTTATATAGGAAGCGCCTATTGCATTTCCAAATACAACGCATACCTTGGGCGAAGCGGAAAGCGCTAAGCTCCTTGTCATTTCTGCGGAGTTCGCTAAAAGGCAAGGTATTTTATCTTCAGGAACAACCTTAAGCCCGTCCGAAGAAACGAAGTTTATTATAGGAAGCTTAAAGCTGCGGGCAAATTTAACGAGCTTGGCTATTTTTTTGCACGCCTTATGGCAAAGCCTGCCGTTATCGTTCCTGGGCTCGCTTACAAGCATCAGGCAGGCATGGCCGCCTACGCGCGCAAAAGCCGTATGCACGCCTATGCCGGCGTACTTGTACAGTTCAAGCGCAGAACCCTTGTCCGCCAAATCGTTTAGAAGCAGCATGCCGTCCGTTCCGTCTGCGGTTATGCTGCGGTTAATATCGTCCGTGCAGGAATAGGGGCTTTTTTCCGAAGCAAAGCTCGGCAAAAGCGCAAGCAGTTTTTTTATGCTTATTATAGCCTCGTCTTCACTTTCTGCGGATATTGCAACATTGCCGTTTTTTGAAAGCGTGTCTGCGCCGCCCAGGCTCTGCGCGTCTTTTGGCGCATTGCCTACTGTGCTTAAAACGGCAGGGGAAAAGGGCAGCATTGCGGAAACGCCTTTCGTTGCCACAGCAAAGTCCGTAAGCGCCGCAAACTGCGCAGCTAAGCCAAAGCTTTCGCCGCCTATAAGCGTTATTGTCGGGCAAAACCCGTTAAGGTCTGCTATTTTTGCAAACACCTTTGCATATGCCTTAAGCGTCAGCGCATTTTCTTCAACTAAGAAGCCTTCGGTATCAATAAAAAATACCACAGGGGCGCCGGCTGTCTTGGCCAAATCAAGCGTTCTAATTATTTTTGAAGCCTGGTTTTCGCCCATAGCGGCGCCTTTTACGATTATATCCTGCGATACTGCAAATACCGGTCTGTTGCTGGCAAGGCCGTAGCCGCAAATGACACCGCTTTGGTTAAGAGCTTCAAGCTCTACAAATGAAGCGCTGTCAAAAAGCGAATTTATCCTTTCCCTTGCGGTTTTTTTGCCCTTGTCGTGCTGAGACTGTATCTTTTCGCTGTCGCCTCGCAGAATCTCCTGCTCTTTCTGCTCCCATTTTTGCAATGGTTTGTTTTTTTCCACGAGCCAATCCTCCTTAAATATTCGATTAAAGCCTAACCATTATAAAACATTTTCAATGATAATTTAACAGGCTGTTTTTGTCAAGCGATGCGGTTATGAATTAATATGCAGAAGCTGTCTAAAAACACGCTGAATAAGCAAAAATGCGCTCTTAGCAGCCTTCGTTGCAGGCATAGCAAGCTATGCCGTGCGAAAAAACAAGCGCAGGAATGCGTAACAAATAAAAAACTAAAAACCGGCCGGTAAAACCCGACCGGTTTTTTGTTTGTTTAAATTTAAAGCAGAGGCGTTAAAATCTAAAATATTATAATGTCATTGCCGTCCTTGCGGACTACAATTTTTGTTTGACCGTTAAGCTTTCGTCCTTCATATTTTTCATGATAGGCTGTCCAATTGCTGTTCTTTATAGAATATGCATATATATAATCCGTTTCTTCTCCAGGGATATGCTTATCAAAACAAATGTGGCCGCCGCTAAAAAAGCAATGATTGAATATATAGCTGTTGTCAAAGTCGAAATCAAGTTTAGTAATAATCTTTTGGTCATCAATGTCATATATGCAATTATTGCCTTTTTCCCAGCCCCCTATATGGCAAAGAATAAATCTATCCGTGTCTTCAATATCAAATATTTCATCAAACATAAAAGGGACAATTTCTTTCCCGGTCCTGTCAATAATTCCCCATTGCTCGGTGTCGCTTGAGTAACGGTTGTGCTCGTCAATGCTCCAGCTGCCCTTGCATACCGTAGCCCGTCCATTGAAAAAGGACATGGCAAAAATGTATTGCGGGGGTATTACTTCATTGCCGTCTAAATCAATCCAGCCCCATATTCCTGCGGTATCCATAAATGTGTGATGATATTGCAGATCAATCTCTCCTAAAAGGCTTACCATAATCAAACCCTCCTGATAGCCTCCGCAGGGGTGATAAAGAACAATTGGGGTATCTTTATACTTTTCAGGAAGCCTAAGCGCCTCGCCTTTTTTTGTATCAATGAAATATAAATGGCCGTCGTTGTTTATTGAGCCGCAGCCAATTCCGTCATCACTGCCGCTGTCGCGTATAAACACCTCATCATTTTCATTTATTTTTATTTTCTCCAGCATATTTTACCACCTTAACGCCATTATACATATAGTTTAAATATCCCGCAAAAGAATATTTGCTTACATACACACTGCAGGGTTAAAAAAATGCCCGAAAGCGTTGTGTTTCAACATCTTCGGACAAGCTGTGGTGGAGCATAAGAGATTCGAACTCTTGACCCCCACAATGCCATTGTGGTGCGCTACCAACTGCGCTAATGCCCCACGACGTTCGATATAATACCACAAAGCTGTTTTTTTGTAAAGTATTTTTGCAGGGAAAATTATGAAAATAAAATATAAATCGGAACAAAGCAAAACCTTATGACAGCGCCATGCAGAAAATTTAGCTTGAAAATGCAATTATGAGAGCTTGCTGCAATTAGAAATTTTGTTGCGATTTTTACTGCTAACAAATAAAAAGCGCGCCGAATTTCAGCGCGCTTTGATAAATTAAAACGAGTTACAGCAGCTTAAAGCGTTGCCATATGGATTGGTATACGCTGTCGTATTCGCCCAAGTCCTGTATAAATTCGGCTTCCTTGAGCATATCCTGCGGTATGTTTATAACAGGGTTATTTTTAAGGGAATCGGGCATAAACTCCGCCGCTGCAGCGTTTGGGGACATATAGTACTGCTTTTCCGCTATGCGGGCGCCTATTTCGGGCTCCAGCAGGTAGTTTAAAAGCTTGTGGGCGTTTTTGGGATGCGGCGCGTCCTTTGAAATAACAAGGCTGTCTATGCCAAAGCCTAAGCCCTCTTTTGGATATACCACTTTTAAGTCTGGCCGCTCTTCAAGCGCTATCATAGCAAATGAAGTAAATATATAGCCTACTGGGCATTCGCCCGATATAAGGTCGAACTGCGGGCTGTCGTAGTTGAATGAGCGTATGTTGGGGCGCAAAGACGCAAGCTTTTCTTCCGCTTTTTTAAGCAATTCATCATCTGTTGTGTTGAAGCTTTCGCCCATGGTTTTAAGCGTAATGCCTATAATGTTGCGCGCGTCATCTATCATGACTATGGAATCGTTAAGGCGCTCATCCCAAAGATCTTCGTAGCCTGTTATTTCAAAATCGATAACGGCTGGATCGTAAAGGATTAAAGGCGTGCCTGCGGTGTAGGGAATTGTGTACTCGTTGTTTTCATCGTAGTATTTGCTAAGGTAGCCTTCCGCTATGTTTTTATAGTTGGGTATAAGGTCTTTATCAAGCTTGTACAGCAGGTCTTCCTTGCGAAGCATGTTTATAGCATAGTCGCTTGCAAGTATTATGTCGTATTCACCGGGAGTGCCTACAACCTTAAGCACCATTTCTTCGTTGGTGTTAAATGTGGAGTAGTTCACTTTAATGCCCGTCATATCGGTAAACTCTTGCAGGGTTTCAGAGTCTATGTAGGTTTCCCAGGTGAAAATGTTGAGCACCTTTTCTTCTTCAGCGTTTATACTAAAAAAAGGCACAAACAGAGCAATCGTCAGAAAAAGAGCTAAAAAGCGCTTTGTTAAAGTATTGTTTCTCATGCTGTCTTTCATATTATCCTCCTTAATATTATTTCAATGTTGTGTTTTCTCCGTCTGCGTTCACTATGTGAAACGCCGCCGCTCTTGCAAGGCGGTTCATAACGGCAAGCCCTAAACCGTCATAAGGGAGCGTTTCCGAAAGTATGCGCTTAACGCCCGCCTTATCCGCTTCCCGCAAAAGGTAAAACAGCCGATGCGCCGCCTGCTTTGCGTCTTCGCCTAAGCTTGCGGCGGGATAGCCCCCGTATAAATGTATATTACCCTGCATTGCGAGTATGTAATCGCCGTCATGGTAAATTCTCTTTATATATTCAGCGGTTTTCTGCGGGCTTCCGCTTATAAGCAGCATTTCCGCCTTGGGCGCGTAGTGTTTGTGGCGCATGCCGGGGGAAGGAGCGTAATCGCCCTTTTGGACATCTTTCATAACGGCTTCCGACACCTTGCATTCGCCTAAAACCATGCTTATCTGTTCAGGCGTTACAGCGCCGGGTCTATATATAGTAGGAACTGCGCCCGTCATGTCCACGACCGTGGATTCAACGCCCACTTCGCACGGGCCGCCGTCTATTATAAAATCTATACGGCCGTCCATGTCGTCTAAAACGTGCTTTGCCGTAGTGGGGCTTGGCTTACCGGACCTGTTTGCGCTTGGCGCAGCTATTGGAAGCTTGCAGGCGCGTATAAACTTGCTTGCTACGGGGCTACTGGGCATACGTATTGCCACGGTCTTAAGCCCTGCGGTTGCGGCGTCCGGCACAATGCTTTTCTTTTTAAGCAGCATGGTAAGAGGGCCCGGCCAAAAGGCCTGCGCTAAGATTTTGGCGTTTTCCGTTAGAAAGCACAGCGGCTCCGCTTCTTCCAAACTGCTTATATGAAGTATAAGCGGGTTATCCGCAGGGCGCTGCTTGGCTGCAAATATGGCTTTTACGGCGGCGGGGTCAAGGCCGTTTGCCCCAAGGCCGTATACCGTTTCCGTAGGAAACGCCACTAAGCCGCCTTTTTTTATACAGTCCGCCGCCTTTTGTATGGAAGCATCGTCGCTTTGCAAAAGCTCAGTATGCATAAGTCCCTCCGTTGCGATGGCTTGGCTTTCAATTTAATCGAAAGCTTTCGGCACAAAAATATGGATAAAAATATAAAGGTACCCAAAGTGCCGTTTGCCATGGTTTTTTCACCCGCTATGTAAAGCAGGGTGGTGCCCTGCGAACAACTTTTGCCTTCCACTCTAAGGAGGCACGGCAGCCGCTGCCCGA
>JBMNUE010000115.1:0-5960 GCA_050946095.1 Christensenellales bacterium | reverse complement strand
TTTATTCCGCCTGCTCAACTGTAAGACGAATAAACGCATACCGCCATGCAGGAATAATAGAAGCCGCTTACTATTTGGACGATATGAATGTTGAAATAATAGCAGACGGAAAACATCTTCCCCAAAGTCTGCTTAAATTGATATATAAAATAAAAGGACACGATAGAATATGCCTTGTAACGGATGCCATAAGCGCCGCAGGGCTATCCCCTGACTTGGGCGAAATATATGATATGTCCTCCAAACAGACAATTATTATAGAAGATGGCGTGGGCAAGCTTAAAGACCGCAGTGCATTTGCGGGAAGCATCGCAACTTCCGATCGATTAGTTCGCAATATGGTTAAATTGGCAGACGTGCCCTTGGTCAGCGCCGTTAAAATGATGAGCTTCAACCCGGCAAAATTAGTGGGCATGGATAATAAAAAAGGCAGTATTGCTCCAGGCATGGATGCAGACTTGATTATGTTCGATGACGACATACAAATAAAAAAAGTAATCGTAGGCGGGCAGGAGGTTTATAGTGGACAATAAACTATACTGCGGACTTTCTATGCGGGATATTACTCCCGCATTTCCTATAGCATTGGCGGGATACGCTGCAAGATGGGGAAAGTTATCCAATGGTAAGGCTCATGATCCTATATATATAAAAGCATTATATGTAAATTCCATCGAACCTTTTTTGCTCTTAAGCGCTGATGTATGCGAGCTTTCAAACGATAATATTATTGAAAGCAAAATAAAAGCAGCAACCGGTATAAACACCGTTATAATCGCATCCACACATACACATTCCGCACCCTATACTGTAAGACCCGCATCAAATCCGGAGTTTTTCGACAAAGAATGGTATTCGTATTTTATTGAGCAGGCAGTTGCTGCTGCAAAAGATGCTATCAATAACAGCTTTGAAGCGTATATATGCGCATCGCAATCTCCTTTACCTGGCATTGCAAAAAACAGACGCGATCTTTCAGGAATAACGGATAATGATTTAAGCTTTATAAGTATATTTGACAAAAACGACACTTTGCGCGGCATGTTAGTGCATTTTACCTGCCATTGTACTGTGCTTGATGCTAATAATGACATGATTTCTGCAGACTATCCGGCATATATTTATAAAAACTTAAATGACAAATACCCTGATTCTGTTGTAATGTTCTTTAATGGAGCGGCAGGAGATATAAACATAGGTTACTCAAGCGATGACAGCGCTCTTGGAGTAAAGATGGATTTTCGCAGTTTTAAAAAGGCAAATGAAATAGGCACAGCAATAAGCAAAAAAATAAATAATATGCTTCCGCAAAGCGAAAAAATAAAGCCTGCAATATTTAATGTTTGTAAAAGCGCATTGGAGCTTCCTTTAAAAAGCGATTTGCCTGATAAAAAAACGCTTATAAACAAAATAAAAAAACAGTCTGACATTATAAGCAATGCTCACTCCGCTGAAGAAAGACGCAAAGGAAAGCTTGAAAAAATATACATGCAGAGTTTGTTAGACAGTTTAGATCTTGCAGGCAACGGAAAAAGCTGCACATTGACTTCCTATCAAATAGTGCTTGGTAAATGGATGCTTATTACTCTGCCGCTTGAGCTGTTCTGCAAAATAGGCATTGACCTAAAAAAGAAAGCATCTGCCTTGGGCTATAAACTGTGCATTATCGGATACGCCGGCGGATATTATGGCTACCTGCCTACTGAAGAAGCTTTTCTAAAAGGCGGCTATGAAGCAGAGGTTACGCCATTTAGCTCTTCAGCCGCTGCGGTGCTAGTGCAAAGCTTGACTCGACAAATGCGTGAATGTAAATAAAAAAGCATAAGACAATACTGCGAAAAACGCATGTTTGTCTTATTTTTTTGTGTTCATACCACTAAATAATCACTCTATAAGTTGCTTAATTAAACTTTGCTGATTAAAACTATAGTTTCTTTATAAGGACGATCTTTATAAGGCCTAATCGCTTAAATATGGTCAAAAATATTTTAGCGATATTGCACTTGTAAAAATGTAAGGTATATAGTAAGCGCCACTATTAAAGCAGCTGACATATAGAATGCCGCTTTGATTAACAGAATATGTTTATTAGCTGTTTTCTAAAAATTGCTGCATGAAGTTGACATCCCTTATTATTCGTGTTAGAGTTCAGACATCTGATAACTGCTTGAAATCTTTAAGAGGTGTACGCATGCAGGCAAGACTGCCGGAATATGTTGCCGATCGAATTCGGGATTATATTATCGATGGCGAAATACAGTCGGGGCAAAAGCTCCCTACGGAAAAGGAGCTTTCCGATAAGTTTTTAGTAAGCCGTTCCACCATAAGAGAAGCTATGAGAATTTTAGAGACTGGAAATATAGTGGAAATACGGCACGGTCTTGGCTCTTTTGTCGCTTTAAATACCGGTCTTTCAAAAGACCCGCTCGGGCTTAGTTTCGCAAACCAAAGCAGGATTTTGCCTGAGCTGATGGAAGTAAGGCTGATTATGGAGCCTAATATAGCCAGGATTGCCGCTCTGCGCAGAACTGAAAAAGATATAAAAATAATGTCAGCTCTTATAGATGAAATGGAGGCGGCGGCTAAAAAAGGCGAAGACTATCACGCAGCGGACTATCAATTCCATATTGCCATCGGCCAATGCCTAAGAAATGATGTTTTAAAGCGGGTTTATCCCGTAATTTTTGAAGCCATTGAACACGGGTACAAGCACACATCTAAATTAAAGGGCAGTTTTTCAAAGGCTCTTTATTTCCATAAAAAGATACTAAAAGCCATAAATGAAAAAGATGCCGATTCGGCAGGCGAATTTACTAAGCAGCATATCCAAAACACCATGTTGGATATTGAAAAAAATTTGAAATAGCAACTAAATTAATCAAGGGAGGTTTTTATGAGTACTAAATTTATGGGCGAGGACTTTTTACTAAACAGCGATACGGCGAAGATGCTTTTTCATGAGCATGCCAAAAACCAGCCTATTGTGGACTACCATTGCCACATAAACCCGCAGGAGATTTACGAGGACAAGACTTTTAGCGATATTACTGAAGTATGGTTAGGCGGGGACCACTACAAATGGCGCGTGATGAGAAATAACGGCGTGGACGAAAAATACATTACAGGCAATGCAAGCCCGTTTGAAAAATTCCAGAAATGGGCATATACAATGCCAAAGCTCATAGGCAACCCGCTTTATACCTGGACACACTTGGAGCTTCAGCGCTATTTCGATATTCATGAAGCGCTTTCTCCTGCCACATGCGACATGATATGGGAAAAAGCAAACGAAAAGCTTAAAAATCTATCAGTCAGAAAAATAATCGAAAAATCCAATGTGACTGTTATTTGCACAACGGATGACCCTGTGGACGACCTTATTTGGCACAAAAAAATAAAAGAGGACAGCACTATCAAGTTTAAAGTGCTACCTGCTTTTAGGCCTGACAAAGCGCTTAACATAGAAAGCGAAAGCTTTATAGATTATATAAAGAAGCTTGAAGAAGTTTCCGGTCAAAAAATAACGGATTTGGATTCGCTAAAAAAAGCCCTGGAAAAAAGGCTCGATTATTTTGTTGAGATGGGCTGCAGCGTATCCGACCATGCGCTTGGCTATATGATGTTTAAAGACGGCTTAGATGTAGAAAGCATCTTCAAAAAAGCCTTGAGCGGCGGCTCTGTTGCCGCAGAAGAAGTAGAAGCGTACAAAACAGAGCTTCTATGCTTCTTGGCGAAATTGTATTACGACAGAAATATAGTAATGCAGATACACTACGGCGCCGTACGCAATGTGAACAAAAATGCTTTTGATAAGCTGGGGCCCGACACAGGATATGACGCGATTTATGGGGCGTCAAACAGCGGACAAAAGCTTGGCATGCTGCTTAATAAGATGAATGTTAATAATTTGCCAAAGACTATTGTTTATTCATTAAACCCATGCGACAACGCTCAGATTGAAAGCATAATAGGCTGTTTCCAGAAGAGCGCGCACCCCGGCTGGCTGCAGCACGGCAGCGCATGGTGGTTTAACGATACTAAGCCTGGCATGGAAGAGCAGCTGATGACGCTTGCTAATATGTCTGTGCTTGGCAATTTTGTCGGCATGCTTACGGATTCAAGAAGTTTCTTAAGCTATACTAGGCACGAATACTTTAGAAGAATTCTTTGCAACCTTATCGGCAGTCTTGTAGAAAACGGCGAATATCCAAATGATTTAAATGTCTTATCTAAATTAGTGGAAGATATATGCTATAAGAACGCCCTTTCATATTTTGGATTTTAGGAGGTTTTAGTATGGAAAATAATTATTTGGAATCCTTAGGTTTAAAAGTATACGAAGAATCCATAAACCGCTTTGGCGACAGCAAGGTTATGATGGCCTGCAAAGACTATGAAGATTATATTGTCGTTGTTGGGGACAGCTCAGGCTTTGAAGGCAAAAATATTTCCGAAAACGGCCAAAGCATACTGTTGGCGGAGAAAACGCATGCAAACGCAAAAACATTGCGCAAGCTTTTCCCCTTTACAGCGCCAACAAGGGGTCTTGGCAAAAAGATAAGCATAGGCCTTGGCGACAGGCTTGGCGAAGCTACCGACGGGCATATAGCGGCGGTAAGAAAACATCCCGATATTTTCCCTGTTTTTGCTCAGCAGTCAATAAGAGAGCTTAAGCTTACAGGACGCAGCTATAACGATGTTTTAGACTCAGTTAGCTTTTCAGTGTTTAAAAACGGGTATAAGTCCGGCTACGGCGCAGACGGAGACCACCTTAAAACATTTGACGAAATTCAATATGCCATAGACAGCGGCGTCAGCATGATAACGCTTGATTTGAGCGAGCAAATACATGAAGATTCCAAAGCCTACCACAGCGATGTGAATTTGCAAAGCTATATAGGCAAAAACGTTTCTTTGCCATGCGGCCACGAAATAAAAATAACTAAAGAAGACACCCTTAAAACATGCGCGATATATGGAGACGCGCTTGAATATATAGAGCTTGTTTACAAGAGCTTCATAGAAAATAAAAACTTGGATTTTGAAATATCCATGGACGAAACCGCTACCCCGACAAACCCTGTGCATCACTACATAATCGCCTGCGAACTTAAAAACCGCGGTATTGAGTTCCAGTCCTTAGCGCTTAGGTTTATAGGCGAATTTCAAAAGGGCATAGACTATATAGGGGACCTTAAAGCGTTTGAAAAAGAGCTTATAATACATGAAGCCATAGCGGAAAAATTCGGCTATAAGCTCAGCATACACTCAGGTTCTGATAAGTTCAGCGTATTTCCTATAATAGGCCGTGTTACAAAAAAACATTTCCACATAAAAACGGCGGGCACAAACTGGCTTGAAGCTGTTCTGCTTGTCGCCATGAAAGCCCCCGATTTCTATCGCGAAATGCACGAGTTCGCTTTAGGCGCCTTTGAAAAAGCAACCAAATACTACGTCGTAACAACGGATTTAACGAAAATACCGCCTTTAAGCAAACTTAGCGATAAAGAGCTGCCCGATTTGATGAAAAATAACGATGCAAGGCAGCTTATGCATATAACATACGGGGAGATACTGTGCGTCAAGGATGAAAATTCGCATTACATATTCCGCGACCGCTTGTTTAAAATATTAAAACGCTACCACAGCGACTACAGCCAGCTTTTAGAAAAGCATATAGGAAACCACATAAACGCATTGCTTAGCGAATAAAATATCTTAAAAAGCCGGCAAAGTGGTAAAGCACACTTTGCCGGCTTTGCTTTGCAGCTTTATCTATCAGCAAAACTTATAATACGCAGCTTTTAAAGAAAAAGACTATATAGCAAGCTTCCGCTGTTTCAGCAAAAAGGCTTTGCACGCTGAAACGCCTTATGGCATTTGCGCACAGCTCTTTTATTCGACTTTGTTCAAAAAATCGTGTAATATAATATATAAGTATGAAACGCAGAATTTAAAGC
>JBMNUE010000114.1:0-6160 GCA_050946095.1 Christensenellales bacterium | reverse complement strand
TTAAACCGGGACAGCGCATAGCTTGCAGGAGCGCACACAAAAATGAGCAGCGAAACGGATATTATGGAATAAAGCAGAGAGTTTTTAAAGAACACGGAAACATTTTGGCTGAACCACGCTTTCGAGTAGTTTTCAAAATGCAGGCCGCCTGAAAAATCAAACGTCTTTCCCAAAAATATGTCGCGCGTTGTGGAAAATGACGCTGCAATAATCCAGCCTATCAGCACAAATGTAAATACAACCCATAAAACTATCGGTATATAGCCAGGTATAAGCCGCGCCTGGCTTTGCACTCCGTGAGTTTTTAAGTCTTTTTTTGCCATATGCCCTCCTTAAAACTCAAAGTCGTCGTCGCGTATAAGTACGTTTATAATAAGGAACACCAAAACCACGCATAGGCCCATCAAAATGCCAACGGCGGCCCCTATGCCGGCATTGCGCTCCGTTACCACATTGCCGCCGGAAAACACCTGGTTATATAGGTAGACCACTGGGCTTATAGTGTCAACGTCCGACAAAACGGAGGAAAACAGCTGCGACCAGGTGAAAAACGACACGCTTGTAATAGACCACATGGTTAGGTTTGTTTTTACAACGCCTTTTAAAAGCGGCAGCGTTATGTTCTTAAACTGCGCCGGTATGCTTGCGCCGTCTATGGACGCCGCTTCGTAAAGCTCCGAAGGTATTTTTTCTATGCCGGAAGAAAATATAAGCATATGGTAGCCAACCATGCCAAAGCAATAGGCGAAAAGCATCGCCCAAAATTTGTTGTTGGGAGCGGTCCACTGCGTTTTGGCTATCGCCGTAAGGCCTAAATCGTTAAAAAAAGTCGTAAGCAGGCCAAAGCGCGGGTTGTATACATACTGCAGCCACATGGTCGCAAGCGCCACGGCTGAAATAATGTTTGGCATGTATATTACTGCTCTAAAAAACTTTTTGCCTTTTATATCGTTGTTCAATATAACGGCGAAAAGCAGAGCGAGCAGCATAACCACAATGCCGCCTACCGCCCATATGCGGAACAAATTCCACATGGATATGCGGAACAAGCTCGTATTGCCGAGCTTTTTGTAGTTATCAAATCCCGAAAACAGCCATTCGCTTATTCCGGAAGTAAGGTTTTCCACATCGTAGAAGCTCATAACTCCGGTGCGTATTATGGGGTATAAAAATATAAGACAGAAAAACAAGACCGCCGGCAGTATAAATACGGCGATAACGCTTTTTTTATATCGCATGCAGGCACCTCCCCTTTATAGTTAAAAACACCGGAGGGCTAAGCCCTCCGGTTAAAATGCGCGTATTATTTGCCGGAAGATTTTGCTTCCAAGTTGTCAACAAATTCCTGCGCGCTTATCTGCCCGCCGCAGAGCTTAAGGAATTCCTGCTTTATTATGGGGCTCATGTCCGCATTGTCTTCAGCGCCTGCTGCCCAGGGCCAGCGCAATGTAAGCGCGTCCATAACGGGCTTTACGCCTGCCAGGGGCGCCGGCCATTCGGTGTTGCGCGTGTCTGCCGGTATGCCTACGGATTCTTCCGAAAGAAGCTTGTCGTATTCGCCCTTGGTAACCTTTAGTATTATGTCGAAGGCTTCCTTTGAAACCTTGCTGTTTTTGTTTATGGCATATACCTGAGAGCCGAAGTTGCCGGCTTCCGCGCCGTTTGCGCCGCCTTCAACCGAAGGATAGGCAAAGCATCCCCACTTAAAGTCGGGTCCTGTCATTTCCTTTACTTCGTTTGGCAGCCAGGAGCCGTTCAAGTACATGGCGGCAAGGCCTAAAGCCAGTTCGCCGTTTTGGTTGGACGGGAACACTGCAGACATTATAGTCGGGGATAGATAGCCTTTTGACGCGAGTTCTTCATAAGCCTGCGCCGCTTTAAGCACCGCGGGTTCTTCAGCCCACAGGCCTTCTTTAACCACCTTTCTGACTCCGTCTGAACCTATGTAGCGGGCTAAATGGTAGCCGAAGTTGCAAAGTATGTAAGCGTCGTCGCTTGTTATCGGTATATAGCCCGCTGCCTTTATTTTTTCGCAGGCATCGAGGAACTGCTCCCAGGTTTCTGGAACTGCTTCCACGCCGGCTTCTTTGAATATGTCTTCGTTGTAGAACACATTGAACACGAAGGGCTGGTAGGGTATGGTTTTGAGCGTGCCGCCGCCTACTTCCCTGCAGGCTTCAACAAGGCCCGCTATGGCGGTTTCTTCGTAGTTTGCTTCTTTTGCCAAATCTTCAAGGTCCAGGATATAGTCCGCCCAAAGCGTGTTTACGCGGTCTATGTCTTCTTCCCAAAGGTCTATTTCGGTTCCTGCGTCAAGCGCCGGCTGAAGGCCTTCGCGTATGCCGGTGCGGCCCTTAAACTGAAGGTCGACCTTGTTGCCGCTTTCTTCCATGTAGGCATCTACGGCCTTTTGTATTGCCTGGCCCTGCGGCTCGGTGCTTTCCCACATGGACCAGTAGACTATTGTTTCGCCTTCCGCCGCAGCAAAACTTATTAGCGAAAGAGCCATAGCTCCAATCAAAAGAATTGCTAAAAATTTCTTCATAAAGAATACCTCCTTAGGTGTTTTATTTATTTCATTAGCATATTAACATCTTTCCCCATAAAAAACCATAAAAATCCTATTGTGTTTTATAAAAATTTGCTTGTATAATCAGCTGCAGACAAGAGCGTTAATTATTTTTTTGCAGACAATCTGCGCATTAATATGCTTGCAGCATTTTATGAGAAAAGCGGAGCTTTAGCAGCATGGCGCATACGCCCTATGGGATTATTAGAGGATATTCCGCATTTTTGGCATTAGCCGCCTTGTTTTGCAAAGTTTTTTAATGCTCGTACGAGCTTTCAAAGCACAGGTAAAGCATTGCTTAGGGAAGGGGGACGAAGCTCAATGATTGTAACCGTTAAAAGCTTATGCAATGCATTGCCCTGTATGCTGCGTCTTTCATTAAGCGCTAAGTAAATGGGCATAGAAAAACAAGCCGTTGTTATGCCGGAGCGAATACAAAGCATTTCTTAAAAATTCTTGACAAATCCACACGAGTTCAATAGTTAAAAGCTTCCGGCGCTAATCCCCTTGGGACTATTAAAAAGCTGGGCAGTCCGTAAATTTTTAGCTTGATTAGCAAGGCTTCCAAGCAAAAAGCGCACGACAATATATAAAAGGACATATTGCCGGCGGCTTAGATTTTCTGATTAATTTATTTAAAAATTCTGTTAATGCGTCTGCAAAATGCTGCAAAAACGCTCAAAAGCGGGACGGATTACGCCCGGAATTATAGATTTTACATAGTTTTGCCAAAAAGCTATTGAATCGTATGCGATAATAGGCTACCATTGGATCAAATCAATAAAACAGGAGGCATCCATATGGAAAACCAAACCAGACGTAATTTCCTTAAGACAATGGGTAAAGCGGCCGTTGCCGTTGCAGCTGTGAGTGCCGCCAAGCCCGCAAATGTCGCTTTTGCAGAAGAAGAAAAGCAAGACTACAAGTGGAAGGCAGATGCGCTGCCGTGCGAACTAATCAAAGAAGTAGATGCCAAAGCTGCAGGCTTCCGCTCCTTTGAATACAAGCCGGATAACCGCGCGCACATAACCAACATAAGCTTTGATGTAAAACTTGACGACAAAACAGTGCACAATATCGAGTTTACAGGCGGATGCGACGGTTCCACGCATGGCGTTGCAAGCGTAGCTGAAGGCAAGGAAGCAGACTTTATAATAGAACGCCTTAAAGGGCTGCAGTGCAACCTTATAAAGAGCGGTTCTTCATGCCCGGATCAATTTGCAAACGCTGTTGAGCAGGCTATGAACATAATAGAAGGCAAAGCCTGCACATATTGCTTCTTCTTGGGCAATATAAGCAACAACCCCTGCAACGCATAAGGAGGAAACAATGAAAAACATGAAAAAAATTTTTGTATTGCTTTGCATCGTTTTAAGCCTTAGTCTGGGATTTGCTGTGGCGGAGGGAGTTACCTACCGCAACGGCAGCTTTGACGGAAGCGCAGGAGATGTAAAAGTAACTGTTACAACGTCCAAAGAAGACGGCATAGTAAATATCCAGATAAACGGCGTAGAGAAGGTGGAAAAGGGCGTTCAAAAGATGCTCAACACCATACTCGAAACAAACAGCCTCGCCGAAGAGAGCTTTGAAGAGCTTGACGACAATGCCAAAGCGGTATTGGCAGCAATAGCCAACGCCCTTAAGGAAGGCGCAATGAGCGCATCTGAAATGGGCTACGAATACCCGGCTCCCGAAGAAGGCATAAAAGAAACAGGCGCCGATAAAGAAGGCTGGCGCAACTTTGACTACACCACACAGGGCAGCACCTGCTCTACAAAAATCACTTTCAAGGTTAAGGAAGACGATATGACCGTTCACGACATAGTCGTAGTAAAAGGCTGCGACGGAAACGCCCGCGGCTTTTCAGCGCTTGCTGACGGCAGCGAAGTGGACGACATAATCAAGCGCTTTAGCGGCATAACATGCCATGCGTCTGACGGCTCGTCATGCCCTGACCAGGTCGCAAAAGCCTTAAACGAAGCGCGCTTCATAATAAAAGGCGAACGCTTAGAGCTTGAATAAGCGTAAAAATAAATAACATTGCCCCGCGTATAGCGGGGCTTTTAGATTGCCGGTAATATGTCCATGAACACTTTGCCGTGTGTTTTTTGGCTTTAGCGCTTTGTTCTCTCGGGCCAAAAATGCAGGTAATGCATTGCTTTTCAGCCCTGCGGACGAAGCTTCGAAGTTTTTAACGGTTACACTTATAGAGCTATTGGGGATTTTGGGGCTTTGCTGCCTAACATTCCCTAAGCAATACTTTGTCTATCCTCTTATACCCTGCGACGCGCGGGGCTTTTAACCAAGTGAATCAAATCGCTACACTTGGCGAACTGCTGCCCTACTCACTGTCCCGCGAACTACGCGGAGCCTTTTCCAACATCATATTTGTAATCTGTGCTTAAGTCTTTGCTGCACCGTGCAGTGCGGGGCTTTTAGCTTGCCGGCAATATGTTTTGGGACTCTTTGCCGTGTATTTTGGGGCTTTTTCTGACATAATATTTGTAATCTGTGCTTAAGTCTTTGCTGCCCCGCGGATTGCGGGGCTTTTAGGTTGTTGACAATATCTCCTGGGACTTTCTGCCGTGTGTCTTTTGGCTTGTAAGCTTTGCTCCTTAAAGCTAAAAATTTAGGGAATGCATTGCTTTTCAGTCCCGCGGCCGAAGCTTTGAAGTTTTTCAAGGTTATACTTAAGGGACTTTTGGGGATTTTGGGGCTTTGCTGCCTAACATTCCCTAAGCAATACTTTGTCTATACTTTGCTGCTCCGAACATTGCGGGGCTTTTTCCATTATCATATGTGTAATCTGTGCTTAAGTCTTTGCTGCCTCGTGCATAGCGGGGTTTTTTCATATGTTTTTACGGCTGTTTTAGCCCTGATTGGAACTGCGGAAAACCTATGCGATTGCTTAGCTGCTTTGCACCGGTTGGATTTTTGTGTGCAGTTTGCTTATTAAAAAGAATTTGAAAATAAGGCTTAAAAGCCGAAGTTTCAGTTCGTGCCGCGCTTTTTTAGGCTTTCGCATTTGCCTTGCTTTTTAGCATTTTAAGCTTGCTTTTGCTATGCGTTTTTTAGAATTCAGCGACTAAAATGTATTTTTAAGTTTAAATATATTTTATTGCTTACTAACTTAGTTTTTCTTCCGCGTTTGCAAGACCGCGCTTTATAATTCTGTGCACCTGCCTGCGGCAGTAGCCCATAACCTGCCCTATGTCTTCTTTGGGCATGCACTGTATGTAGCATAGGCTTAGAGCCAAGCGCTCGTTCGAGTCTTCAAGCGCGTCTATAATGGTATTCGCGCGCTTTTCCCACACATGCTGCAGCTGCGCGGTCTTTTGATAGCGCTGCAAAAACGGGGCATAGGCCTTGTTTTGTTTTTTGTGCAGGTATTCTACCAATACGCGCAGCTGCTCGGCCTGCCTTTGAATTTCTTTGCCCTTGGATAAATATTCTTCTACGGTCATAATTTTTATTCTCCTTTGCTTAATTTTTTTGACATAGTCAAAATTCATTTGGTGTTTGTTTTAGCATATTAAACAGCTTTTGGCGTTCGCGGCCTGTGAAGCTTCTTTCCCGCAGCTTGCGGTTGAA